>NZ_DASWPB010000053.1:0-14264 GCF_036404185.1 Lacisediminihabitans sp.
GACCTCACCTCGCGCCAGACGCCGAGGGCGAGCGGAGCCGACGCGATCGCCTCGAAGACGCCGAGCGGGATGAGGGCGACAACCGTCAGCGCCGGGCCGCTCAGCCGGCCGCCGAGGGCCGGCACCCCGACGACGAGCGCCCCGACCACGGCTGCCGAGGAGAGGAGGGACAGGATGGCGGTGCTCGCGCCGGCGCCCATCGTGCGTCGCAGGCTCGCCGAGCGCAGCCGGGCGTCGGCGGCCTCGAGCGCCTCCAGCCGCTCCGGCAGCACGCCATAGGCGAGGAAGACGTCGAGGTTGGTCACGAACTCGAGGAGCCGCTCGGTGAGTGCTCCGCGAAGCGGCGCGATCGCCCGTTCCGCCCGCGCCGCCAGCACCGACTGGGTCAGCGCGGAGAGCAGGAAGGCGCAAACCAGGGCGACCGCCAGGATGAGGCCGGCCGCCGGCAGCAGGATGGCCGCGCCGATCACGCTCAGCAGTCCGGTCAGGCCGGCGATGACCAGGGGCTGCACGACCCGCAGCGGAAGGTTCTGCAGTTCGTCGACGTCGTTGACGAGCCGGGTGAGCAGGTCTCCGCGCCCGGTGCTCCCCAGCCCGTCGGGGGCGAGCGGGATGAGGCGGCGGTAGATGCCGACCCGGAGCCCGGAGAGCTGCCGGAGGGCCGCGTTGTGGCTGACGATCCGGTCGGTGTAGCGGAACGCCGCCCGGCCGAGCGCGAACGCCCTGACCCCGACGATCGCGGCATTGAGGAACAGGATGGGCGGATGCTCGGATGCCCTGGTGATCAGCCAGGCCGAGGTCGCGAGCAGTGCGATCGCGCTCAGCGAGGACAGCAGTCCGAAGAAGAGACCGGGGGCGAAGAGGGCGAAACGGGGCTGGGCGAGCCGAAGCACCTCCCTGGTGCGATCATTCCGCATGGCTCGCCTCCCTCACGAGGATCACGTCGTCCGCCGCGTCGAGCACGGCGGGACGGTGGCTGGCCACGAGCACCGTCCGGCCCTCCTCGGCCAGCTGCCGCAGACCGTCGAGCAGCGCCGCCTCCGATCGGCGGTCGAGCGCCGCGCTCGGCTCATCGAGCAGAAGGACGGGACAGTTGCGGTCCAGGGCGCGGTAGATGGCGCGGGCGATCGAGAGGCGCTCCGCCTGACCGCCGGAGAAGCCGGTCCCGGTGATCGAGACCGGCTGCTGGGGGAGGAGCTCGTCGATCGCCGCGAGGCGCAGCGCCCTGGCCAGGTGGGCGGCGTCCGGATGCGTGGCGCCGAGGGCGACGTTGCTCGCAACGGTGCCCTCGATCAGTCGGGCGCCCTGGCCAGCCCAGGCGATGAGCTCGAGGCGTCCGGGCCCCGAGGCGGCGCCGCCGATCGTGATGGTCCCCTCGTGCGGGACGAATCCGAGCGCGGCGGCGAACAGCGAGGACTTCCCCACGCCGCTCGGACCGCTCAGGGCGGTCAGCCGCCCCGGGGCCGCCTCCGCCGAGAAGGCCTCGACGGCCACCCGGTCGTCGTAGCGGATCGTGATCTCGTCGAAGCGGATGCCCGCGGGGGCGGGGACCGTCGTCGCCGGCGCATCCGTGCGGGCCGGGCCGGCGGCATCCGCATCGTCCAGGATCTCGAACACGCCCTCTGCGGCGGCGATGCCGTCGGCGGCGGCGTGATAGTTGGCGCCGACCTGGCGAACGGGGAGGAAGGCCTCCGGCGCGAGCAGCAGCACAAAGAGGCCGACGCCGAGGCCCAGATGGCCGTCGACGAGGCGGAGCCCGATCGAGACGGCGACGAGGGCCACCGAGAGGCTGCCGATCAGCTCGAGCGCGAAGCCGCTGAGGAACGACATCCGGAGCACCTTCATCGTCTCGAGTCGATAATCCTCGGTGACGCCGGCGATCCGATCGATCTGGCGGTTCTGCCTGCCGAAGATCTTGAGGGTCGCGAGCCCCTCGACCACGTCGAGGAACCGGCTCGACAGCCGGGAGAGCACGATCCACTGCTGGCGCTGGACCGTCTGCGTGGCCAGGCCGATGAGGATCATGAAGATCGGGATGAGCGGGAGGGTGACGACGACGATGATCCCGCTGGTCACGTCCTGGGCGAACATGACCACGACGATGACGGGCGTGGCGATCGCGGTGAGGATCAGCTGGGGAAGGAACAGCGAGAAATAGCCGTCCAGGGACTCGAGTGCTGGACCGGCGGTGGACACGACGTCGACCTTGTTCCGCGGCGCGAGCCATCCGGGTCCCAGGCGGGCGAGGCCCTCCACCAGTCGCCTGCGCAGCTGGCTCTTGACCCGCGCGGCGCCCCGCGAGGAGGCGACCTCCATCAGCCAGATCATCACCGCGCGCAGCAGGCCGACGGTGCCGAGGGCGACGACCTGGCCCATCAGCCGGTCGAGCGGTTCTCCGGCGATGGCGCCGACGACGATCTGGGACAGCAGCCAGCTGAAGGCGACGATGCAGCCGGTGCGGATCAGGCCGAGCAGGCTGCCGAGGGCGAGGAAGGCCCTGGAGGCGGAGGCGTAGCGCAGCAGCCGCGGGTCGAGGGGGCGCACCGCGCGGTCAGCTCACTGGCAGGGTGGCGTCTACCGGGATCGAGGTGCGGCTGATGCGTTTGCGGAAGATCCAGTAGGTCCACACCTGGTACGCGACGACCAGAGGAAGGAACGCCAGGGCCACCCAGCTCATCACGGTGAGGGTGTACGGCGTGCTCGAGGCGTTGGCGATGGTGAGGCTGTTGGCCGGATCGGTCGCCGGCATCACGTTCGGGAACAGGGCGGCGAACAGGTCGACCACCGCGAAGGCGATGGTGAGCGCCATGAGCAGGAAGGCGAGGCCCGACCGGGAGCGGAGGTTCGCCAGCACGGAGCCGATGAGGAGCACGGCCGCGACGGCGGCAAGCAGCCAGGAGAGCGCGCTGCCGTTCGCCAGGTTGGTCCAGAGCAGGAAGGCCGCCGCCACGACGACGGTGAGGATGCCGGAGCGGATGGCCAGCGCCCTGGCCCTGATTCTCAGATCGCCGTCCGTCTTCAGGGTGATGAAGACGACGCCGTGGGTGAAGAAGAGCAGCAGGGTCGTGAGGCCGCCGAGCAGCGCGTAGGGGTTCAGCAGGTCGAAGAGGGTGCCGGTGTAGTTGTGGCCGGAGTCGAGCGCGACGCCCTGGACGATGTTGGCGAACGCGACGCCCCAGAGCAGGGCGGGCACGACCGAGCCGACGACGATCATCCGGTCGAAGGACTTCTTCCACTGGGATTCCGGCCGGTGATGGCGGTACTCGAACGAGACACCGCGCAGGATGAGTGCGAGCAGGATCAGCAGGAGGGCGAGGTAGAACCCGCTGAAGAGCGTCGCATACCACTCGGGGAAAGCGGCGAACAGCGAGGCGCCGGCGACGATGAGCCAGGTCTCGTTGAGATCCCAGACCGGACCGATGGAGTTGATCATCATGCGACGGTCGACGTCGTCGCGGCCGAGGAACGGCAGCGCCATTCCCACCCCGAAGTCGAAGCCGTCCAGCACGAAGTAGCCGACGAACAGGAAGGCAACGATTCCGAACCACAGCTGGGGGAGATCCATCATTTGCTCCTAATACACCGTGACGGTCTCGGCGGGGCGGCCGGACTCTTCGTCGAGGGCCGGCGCATCATCCGGCCCCTTCTGGGCCGCACGTTTGAGTAGGCGGAACTCCACGACCGCGAGGGTCCCGTAGATCGCCGTGAACGCGAGGATCGATATGAGCACGTCGAGTCCGGTGACGTTGGGCGAGACCGCGTCCTTCGTCTTCAGCAGACTGAACACGATCCAGGGTTGTCGGCCCATCTCGGTGAAGATCCAGCCGACGATCATGGCGGCGAGCGGGAGCGGGAAGGCCCAGACGGCGACGCGCCACATCCAGGTGTGCCGCGGGGAGCGACCCTTGCGGGTCACCCACAGGCCGATGATCGAGATGATGACGGCGAGCATGCCGAGACCGATCATCCAGCGGAACGCCCAGTAGGTGATCCAGATGATCGGGGTGTAGTCCCCAGGGCCGTAGAGGGTCTGGTACTGCGCCTGCAGGTCGTTGATGCCCTCGACCGTTCCGTTGAGGGTGTGGGTCGACAGGAACGACAGCAGGTACGGGATGCGGATGGAGAACAGCTCGTTCACCCCGTCGGGCGTGCCGAGGGTGAAGATCGAGAAGGAGGCGTCCGCGCCCGTCGAGGTCTTGTAGAGCGCCTCAGCCGCGGCCATCTTCATCGGCTGGGTGGAGACCATGGCCAGTCCCAGCTGGTCTCCCGTGAGCACGGTCAGGATGCCGGAGCCGACCATCGTCCAGAGCCCGAACTTGAGCGCCGGACGCATCGTGTCCTGATGCTGGTTGCGAGAGAGGTGCCAGGCGGCGATGCAGATCACCAGGGCGGCCGACACCATGAACGAGGCGACGATCGTGTGCGGGAACGCCGCGAGGGCGACCTTGTTGGTGAGCACGGCCCAGATGTCGGTCAGCTCTGCTCGACCACGCGCCTTGTCGATGGTGTAGCCGACCGGGTTCTGCATGAAGGCGTTGGCCGCCAGGATGAAGAACGCGGAGATGATGGTCCCCGCCGCCGTGAGCCAGATGGTCGCCAGGTGCGCGCGCCTCGAGATCTTGTCCCAGCCGAAGATCCACAGGCCGATGAAGGTCGCCTCGAGGAAGAAGGCGAGCAGGCCCTCCATCGCCAGCGGTGCGCCGAAGACGTCACCGACGAACCGCGAGTAGGTCGACCAGTTCATGCCGAACTGGAACTCCTGCACGATGCCGGTCACGACGCCCATCGCGAAGTTGATCAGGAAGATCTTGCCGAAGAACTGGGTGAGCTGCAGGTACTTCGGCTTGGCGGTGCGGAACCACGCGGTCTGGAAGACGGCGGTGGTGGTCGCCATCCCGATGGTGATCGGGATGAACAGGAAGTGGTAGATCGTCGTGAGCCCGAATTGCCACTGGGACAGGACCAGAGGACTCAGGATACCGTTCACGCGTTGCTCCCGTTTTGGCTCACATCCGAGGTGGCAGAGAGAGTCAGGTCATTGTCGGCTGGTGAGGCGGAAGGGGATTGTGACCCCTTCGATTCGCCGTGGACCACGATGGTCGGTCCGCCGAGATTCACCAGTACATCATGACTCACCGGACCGAGTGCTGATTGCGCGATGCCATGTCGCCGGGAGCTTCCCACGACCAGCAGATCGGCGGCGACGGATGCGTCGAGGAGGGCCTCCGCCGGGGTGCGGCGCATGCTGCGGCTGCGCACCGCGGTCTCCGGGCTGATCTCCTTGACGATCTCCAGCGCCGTGGCCATCATCCGCTCGACCGCCGCGTGGACGTGGGCCTCGTGGTCGAAGGCGAGATCCTCGCTCTCCGCGTGCAGCGATGGCAGTCGCCATCCCCGCACCAGGGTGAGATCCTGGCCGGTGCGCCCGGCCTCCGCGGCGGCGAATCGCACCGCGGCCCAGCCGGCGGCCGAGTCGTCGACCCCGACGACGATCCCGCGACGCGAGCTCGCCGACAGCTCAGGGACGATCGCGACGGGGGAGTGGGCGGCGGCGGCCAGTTGCAGGCTGCGCGAGCCGAAGGCCTTCCCGCGCAGGAATCCGGTCTTGTGCGTTCCGACCACGAGCAGTCCGGCATCCGCGGAGGCCTCGGCCAGCTCGATCATCGGGTCGCCCCACAACAGGCGGGTTCCGATGGTGATGGAGGGGTCGAGAGAGCGGGCGAATTCGACCTCGCCCTCGACCAGTTGCGTCGCCGCGCCGTGGACCTCCTGAAGCATGTCCTGGCTGACGGCGCCCCACTCGTCGTCGACGACATGGATCAGGTGTAGAGTGCTGCCGGTGGTCGCCGCACGTCTGATGGCCCAGGCCACGGCGGCGCGGCTGGGCAAGGATCCGTCGATTCCGACAAAAATGCTAAGTTTCATATGAGTGGCTCCTCGTCGCGCCCCCTAAGTTTCTCGGTTCCGAAGTCGGCAAAACAGGGCCGTAAGTCCCAACAGGTCGTCGCTGCGTGCGGTGCTCACGGGATTCGATGGGGATTCGGTCGATAAACTCGCTGGTGTACCCGTTCGGACCTTTTCGAGCGGGTTGGTGAACCGCATGAGCCAAGGGAAAACGGTGTCGAAAGACGACGACTTCTTGACCTTTCCGGATGCTCCACGTGGAGAGCTGGACAGGGCGCTCAGCGATCTGGTCGAGCGGGCCGGCGAGGTGCTGGCCACTCAGGGCCGTCTTCGTGCCCTGCTACGGGCGAACCAGGCGGTGGTCGAACAGCTCGAGCTGTCCGTCGTGCTGAGACGGATCGTGGAATCCGCCGTCGAGCTGGTCGGCGCCCAGTACGGCGCGCTCGGCGTCATCGCGCCGAACGGCGGCCTGGAGCAGTTCATCACGGTCGGGATGGATGCCCACGCGGTCGCGGGCATGGCGCATCCGCCGGAGGGACACGGCCTGCTCGGCGCGCTCATCGACGATCCCCGCCCGATCCGCCTCAAGCACCTCACGGACGATTCCCGCTCCGCCGGCTTTCCCGCGAACCATCCGGCGATGGACAGCTTTCTCGGCGTGCCCGTGCGCGTGCGCGACGAGGTGTACGGAAACCTCTACCTGAGCAACCAGCTCTCGGGCGGCTTCAGCGCCGACGACGAGCAGCTGGTCACGGCCCTCGCCGCGACGGCGGGTTTCGCCATCGACAACGCCAGGCTGTTCGCCGACACCCAGCGCAGGCAGGCGTGGTCGGCGGCCTCCGCGGAGATCACGGCGGCCCTGCTGTCGACGGAACAGAGCGACTCGATCTCCGTGCTCGTCAGCAAGGTGCTCAGCCTGGCCCAGGCCGATCTGGTCTGCGTGGTCCTGCCAACCGACGACCCCGCCGTGCTCGTCGTGGGCACGGCGAGGGGAGTCGACGAGGACACGATCGAGGGTAGGACGCTCTCCCTGTCCGGATCCATCGCGGGCAGCGTGCTCGAGGGCAGGCAGCCCCGGCTGGTGGACGATGCCGTGCCGAGCGAGATCGTGCTGAGTGGTGGCAGGGAGCTCGGCCCGACGATGGCGGTCCCGCTGATCTCGGCGGGCAACGCCGAGGGTGTCCTGCTGGTCGCCCGGCTTCGCGGTGCCGCCCGGTTCACCACGGCGGACCTGGAGATGGCCGCCGACTTCGCCGGGCAGGCGAGCGTCGCCATGGAGCTCGGGAGGGCACGGGAGACCCAGGAGCGGATGCTGCTGCTGGAGGACCGCGGTCGCATCGCCCGCGACCTTCACGACCACGTGATCCAGCAGCTGTTCGGAACCGGCCTCGAGTTGCAGAGCCTCGCAGGCGCCCTGGCGCCGTCCCCGGCCTCGGAGCGGCTGCTCGCCTCGGTCACGAACCTCGACGTCGCGATCGCGCAGATCCGCACCGCCATCTTCGCGCTGTCCTCCGGCGACGGCGGCGCGCACGACAGCGTGCGACACGCGATCATCGACCTCGCCAACGAGTTGGCGACGACACTCGGCCGCACGCCGAGTGTCGGCTTCTCCGGCCCGGTGGACCTGGTGGTGACCGGCGATCTCGCCGGGGACGTGGTCGCGGTGACCCGCGAGGCGCTGACCAACGCGGCCAAACACGCATCCGCCTCCCACACCTCGGTCTCCCTGTCCGCTTCGGACGGGCTCGTGGTGCTCGAGATCACCGACGACGGCACCGGCGTGGCCAAGCCGGTACGGCGCAGCGGCATCGCCAATCTCGAGGCTCGTGCACTACGTCGTGGCGGAACCTTCGTCTTCGACTCGGGAGAGAATGGAACGCGTGTGCGATGGAGCGTGCCGTTCGACAACATCGAAGAGAGGACTGGATGACTGTGATCCGGGTTTTTCTGCTGGACGATCATGAGATCGTGCGGCGTGGTATCGCTGAAGTGATCAATGCCGAGGCGGACATGGAGGTGATCGGCGAGGCGGCGACCGTCGCGCAGGCGAGGGCCAGGATCGCGGCCACCCGGCCGGACGTCGCCCTGCTGGACGTGCGGCTGCCGGACGGCAGCGGCATCGACGTCTGCCGGGACGTGCGCTCGCAGGACCCGAACATCCGCTGCCTCATGCTCACCGGCTACGACGACGACGAGGCGATCTCCGCCGCCGTGCTCGCGGGCGCCTCCGGATACGTGCTCAAGGATGTCCGGGGCAGCGGTCTGATCGACGCGCTCCGTCAGGTCGCCGCGGGGCGCCTGCTGCTCGACCCCTCGCTCAGCAAGCGGGTCGTGCAGCGGATCCATGCCGAGCGCACCGCCGATCCCCGGCTCGGTTCGCTGAGCGCGCGCGAGGAGCAGATCCTCGCCCTCATCGCCGACGGCATGACGAACCGGCAGATCGGGGCCGAGCTCTCGCTCGCCGAGAAGACGGTCAAGAACTACGTGTCGAGCCTGCTGAGCAAGCTCGGCCTGCAGCGCAGGACCCAGGCGGCCGTGCTGCACCTGGGCCGCCGGGTCGACTGAGGCCCACGACCACTACCCGAACGCCCCCGGCGCTGCCGAGGAGGCGGGTGCGGCCCGACCCTGCCCGGGATTTCCCGGGAGTGGATGCCGTGCCGGGGAATGGGCTGGCAATTCCCGCCGGTTTTGCGCAGGTTTTCCTCAAGGTTCCCGACTGAAAGCGCAAGCTTTCGAAGGATTGCCTCTGTCCGCCTTTTGGGGGACATACAGCCCGGAATCGGAGCTACTGTCAACGAGGGCTTCCCGAAGCACGACCCGAAACGTGCTAGCTCTCGTAAGGACCTGCTGATCCATGACGAACACCACGACTGCGGCACCAGCCCGGAAACGGCAGCTGGGCTCAGAACGGCGGACCGCGCCGCTGCCGACCATTCATGCCCGACCGAGCGACCGCGCCCTCACCATGGGCAGGCTCGCGATCGTCGCGACGATCGTGTTCTGGGCGCTCTACGTCGTCTCGACCATCGTGCGCCAGTTCATGGACAACGGCACGAACTTCCGGTTCACGATGGAGGCGACCTCCTACCTGATCGTCGTCACCTTCCTCAGCTTCTCGGCCCTGATGTACCTCGTGGCCAGGCAGGGCGCGTTGCAGCGGTTCCGCGGCCACGTCCGGGTCCCTCGCGCCGAACTCGACCGCCACTTCGCCGATCACACCGGCTCGATGACCGTTCTCGTGCCGTCCTATGCCGAGGAACCGCAGGTGGTCAGGCAGACGCTGTGGTCCGCCGCTCTGCAGGAGTATCCGGCACTCCGGGTCGTCCTCCTGCTCGACGACCCGCCGTTCCCGACCGATCCGGCGATCGCCGCGCGCCTCGCCGCGACCAGACAGATCACCTCCGACATCGCCGAGGCGATCGCCGTGCCCGCGGCACGCTTCGCCGAGGCCGAGCGGGAGTTCTCGAAGACCCGGTCCGGATGGGCGGACACCGCGGCCGTCTCGACGCTCGCCGACCACTACGCCTGGGCGGCCGCCTGGCTCGACGACATGGCCGGTGCCGAGGAGAACGTGGATCACGTCGACCGCTTCTTCGTCGACGAGGTGCTCGGCGGACTGAGCGGTGAGCTGGAGCTCGTCTCGCAGGCGCTCCGGGCCGCGGCCGACGAGGGCGCGGCGCTGGCCAGCGACCGCATGGCCGAGCTGTATCGGCGCCTCGCCTGGACCTTCCGTGCGGAGCTCACGACCTTCGAGCGCAAGCGGTACGCCTCGCTCTCCCACGAGGCCAACAAGGCGATGAACCTCAACTCCTACATCGGCCTCATGGGTGGCAGCTACCGCTACGAGAGCACCCCGGACGGCACGATCCTGCGCCGGGTCGAGGACCCGCTGTTCGGCGACCTCGACGTCCCGGACACGCGGTACCTGCTCACCCTCGATGCCGACTCGCTGCTGCTGCGCGACTACTGCCTGCGCCTGGTCTATCTGCTCGAGCAGCCCGACAACGCCCGCGTCGCCGTCACCCAGACGCCGTACTCCTCGTTCCGGGGCGCGGGCACCCGCATCGAGCGCCTCGCCGGGGCGACGACCGACCTGCAGCACATCCTGCACCAGGGCATGACCTACTACGGTGCGACCTTCTGGGTCGGGGCGAACGCGGTCATCCGCAAGCGCGCCCTCGAGGACATCGTCGAGGTGGAGACGATCGGCGGATTCGAGATCCGCCGCTACGTCCAGGACCGCACCGTCATCGAGGACACCGAGTCGAGCATCGACCTCGGCACCCACGGCTGGACCCTGGTGAACTATCCGGAACGCCTCAGCTACAGCGCGACCCCTCCGGACTTCGGCTCCCTCATCGTGCAGCGCCGGCGCTGGGCCAACGGCGGTCTGCTGATCCTGCCGAAGCTCTGGCGGCAGCTGTCCGAGCGCAAGCGGAACGGGGAGCGCGTGTCGCGCATCGAGCTGCTGCTGCGCCTCAACTACATGTCGTCGATCGCGTGGGCGAGCTTCGGCCTCGTCTTCCTGCTCGCCTATCCCTACGACTCCCGCCTGCTCAGCCCGCTCGTGCTGTGCGCCGCCCTGCCGTACTTCCTCGCGATGGGCAGCGACCTCCGGTCGACCGGCTACAAGGCATCCGACGTCCTCCGCATCTACGGCTTCAACCTCATCCTGCTGCCCGTGAACCTGGCCGGTGTGCTCAAGTCGCTGCAGCAGGCCATCACCGGCAGGAAGATCCCGTTCGCGCGGACGCCCAAGGTGAAGAACCACACGGCCGCTCCGGTCTGGTACATCGTCGCGCCGTATCTCATCGTCGCCTTCTCGCTCTTCACGCTGTGGCGCGACATCCTCGAGCAGAACTGGGGCAACGCCGCGTTCGCCGTCTTCAACGCGGTGCTCGCCGCCTGGTCGATCCTCTCCCACATCGGCATCCTCAATTCGATCGTGGACGTCTGGGTCGGCGCGACGAGCTGGCTCTTCGTCGAGAGGCCCGTCGTCTCGAAGGAGAGCGAGCCGACCCCCGCGGAGGGCTTCGACTGGCGAGCGGTGCTGTACCACGGGCATCCGGATGCGCCGCTTCCGCGGGCGGAGGAGGAGTTCTCCTCGGTGGCCCACACCATTCCGACCGAGAGCGAGCAGGTCGCCGCATGAGCGTCGTTCCCGGGGCACCGCGCACCCGCAGGAGGCTTTCCCTGCCCCGGCTCGTCGTCGCGGTCGTCGTGACCGCGGGCGTGATCGCCGGTTCCCTACTGGGGGTGCAGTGGATGACCGCGTCCGCCGAGCCCAAGACGCAGGCCTGGTTCGCCGGATACGCCGACGTCACCGCCACCCCCTCCTTCACCTTCGAGTCCCCGACGGCGGCCTCCGGCAAAAACGTTGTGCTCTCCTTCATCGTCTCCACCCCCGGCGACTCCTGTGAGCCCAGCTGGGGCGGCGCATACTCGCTCGAGAATGCCGCGGCATCCCTCGACCTCGATCGGCGCATCGCCCGCCTGCAGCAGAACGGCGGCGATGTGGCCGTCTCGTTCGGCGGTCAGGCGGGCAACGAGCTCGCCACCGAGTGCACGAACGTCAAGAAGCTCGCCGCCGCGTACACGGCCGTCATCGAGCGCTACCGGCTCACCACGATCGACCTCGACGTGGAGGGCGCGAGCCTCACCGACTCCGTCGTCGATCAGCGTCGCGCCGCGGCGCTCGCGCTCGTCCAACACGATCGGCGGTCGGCCGGCAAGGATCTCGCCGTCTGGTTCACTCTTCCGGTGTCGCCGACCGGCCTCGACCAGGACGGCCAGACCGTGGTCCAGGATGCGCTCGCCGCGAAGCTCGACGTCGCCGGCGTCAACGCCATGACCATGGACTACGGCAGCAGCCTGCCGCAGGGGACGAGCGAGCTCGCCGGCACCACTCAGGCGCTCACCGCGACTGAGCGCCAGCTGGGCATCCTGTATCGGCAGTCCGGCACCCATCTGTCCGCCACGACGCTCTGGAGCAAGATCGGCGTGACGCCGATGATCGGTCAGAACGACGTGCGCGCCGAGGTGTTCACCCTTGCCGACGCCAAGGCGCTGAACGCGTTTGTGCTCGACCACGGCATCGGCCGGGTGTCCATGTGGTCGCTCAACCGGGATCGGTCGTGCGGGGCGAACTATGCGACCCTCACCGTGGTCTCCGACGCCTGCAGCGGGGTCGTCCAGAGCCAGGGGAGGTTCGCCCGTCTCCTCAGCTCCACGCTCACCGGGCAGCCCCGATTCTCCGCGGGCACGATCACGACCGCGGAGCCCTCGGATCCCGCGGCCCTGAAGGACGACCCGGCGACCAGCCCGTACGCGATCTGGACGTCGACCGGCTCCTACCTCAAGGGGACCAAGGTCGTCTGGCATCACAACGTGTACCAGGCGAAGTGGTGGACCAGTGGAGACCTTCCCGACAACCCGGTGCTGGACGACACCCAGACCCCCTGGACGCTGATCGGACCGGTGCTGAAGGGCGAGAAGCCCATCCCCGTTCCGACGCTTCCTGCGGGAACCTACCCGAACTGGTCGGACACGACGGCGTACGTCAAGGGCAACCGGGTCCTCTTCGCCGGCGTGCCGTACGAGGCGAAGTGGTGGACGCAGGGCGAGAGCCCGGATGCCTCGGACACCGCATCGTCGGACCCGGATGCCTCGCCCTGGGTTCCGCTGACCAGCGACCAGATCGCTGCGGTCACGGCGGATTCGCCCTCGTCGTAGGGGGGGCTTCCGGTCTGGCGGCCTCTCCTCTCCTCTCCTCTCCTCTCCTCTCCTCTCCTCTTCTCTTCTCTTCTCTTCTCTTCTCTTCTCTTCTCTTCTCTTCTCTTCTCTTCTCTTCTCTTCTCTTCTCTTCTCTTCTCTTCTCTTCTCTTCTCTTCTCTCCTCTCCTCTCCTCCACAGGTCGAACATCCGTCTGCTGTCCACCGTGGTAATGCGCATCTGATCAGCACAAAAGGAATGTCGGTGGCTGCTGGCAGGCTGTGATCATGAACCAGATGGCGGCGAGCATCGAGCAGGCGACGAGCCTGCTCGGGCAGCTCGCGGGTCTCGACCTCGCCGCGCTCGGCGACGAGGATCTCTGCGCCCTCGTCGGCGGCATCGAGCGGGCGGGCCGGTTCGTCGACGCCCTCCGAGCGCTGTCGGCGGCGCAGATCGAGGAGCGCTCGCGCTTCGAGCTCGGCAGCGCCGGCCTCTCCTATCGGCTCGGCGAGCGTCGTGGTGCACACCTCGTGGAGAGGCTGACGAGGGCGTCTCAGGCAGAGGCGGAGCGGCGGATCCGGCTCGGCGCGGCCATCCAGGTGCGGCGCACCCTCGCCGGGCAGCGGCTCGACCCCGTCTACCCGGTGCTCGCCGCGGGAGTCGCCGATGGCGGAGTGGGTGTGGATGCCGCGGCCCAGATCGTCCGCTGCCTCGATCAGGCGAAACAGCGCTGCGCCGACACGGAGCTGATGGACGAGGCCGAGCGCGCCCTGGTCACGGCCGCGACACACGAATCGGCAGACCTCGTCGCCACCCGGGCGCGGGTGTGGCGGGAGGCCCTCGATCCGGACGGCGCGCGACCCAGGGAGGAGGAACTCCGGCAGCGTCGCGGATTTCGTCTCGGCCGGGAGCGCAACGGTCTCACCCCGTTCAGCGGCGCCGCCGATCCCGTGTCCGCCGCACTGCTGCGGGCGGCCTTCGCCGAGTCGACCGCGCCCGACGTCAAACCCCGTTTTCTCGGCGCGGAGGATCTCGCGGCCGGTACCGAGTCGGTCGTCACCGAGACGGGGGAGGTCGTCACGACGGTCCGCGACGTTCGCAGCCGGGAGCAGCGCCAGTTCGACGTGTTCCTGGGACTCGTCACCGCGGGCATCCGCTCGCCGGGAGTCCGTCCGACGACGACCGTCATGGCGACCATTCGACTGCAGGACCTCGAGAGCGGAACCGGCGTCGGCTGGCTCGACGACGTGATCGAGCCGGTCTCCGGTCTGACGGTGAAGGAGCTCGCCTGCGACGCCGGTCTCCGGCCCGTGCTGCTGGGCAACAGCGGCGAGGTTCTGTACGAGGGTCACCTCGAGCGGTTCTTCACCCCCGCGCAGCGCCGAGCGCTCGCGGTTCGCGACGGCGGCTGCGTCTGGGGTTCCTGCGGAGCACCGCCGGGCTGGTGTCACGCCCACCACGTCATCGAGGCGGAACGCGGTGGGCCGACCGACATCGACAACGGGGTGCTGCTCTGCCCCGCCCACCATCACCTGCTGCATGCCTCCGGATTCACCATGACGATGGTCGACGGCAGACCCTGGCTGCTCGCCCCACCGGAGCTCGACCCGGATCAGACCTGGCGGCGGCTCGGCAAGGCCCGGGTCACC
>NZ_DASWPB010000054.1:0-2536 GCF_036404185.1 Lacisediminihabitans sp.
AGGTCGTCGTAGGTCTCGCCGGCGCCGAGGGTCGGCTCCTGCAGCTGGGCGACGCGGGCGGCGACGAGCGCCTCCTGCACCTCTGGATCGGCGCGGAAGGCCGCGGCGCGCTCCTTCAGGAGCAGGTAGGTGCGCATGTTCGCGGCGGCCGAGGTCCAGACACCGTTGATGTCCTCGGTGCGGCTCGGCTTGTAGTCGAAGTGACGCGGGCCCTCGTAGGTCTGGCCGCCGTTCGGGCCGCCGTTCTCGAGGAGGTCGACGAGAGCGAAGGCGTTCGCCAGGTCGCCGTGACCGAAGACGAGGTCCTGGTCGAACTTAATGCCCTTCTGGCCGTTGAGGTCGATGTGGAACAGCTTGCCCTGGTAGAGCGCCTGCGCGATGCCGGAGGCGAAGTTGAGCCCGGCCATCTGCTCGTGGCCGACCTCCGGGTTGACGCCGAACAGCTCCGGGCGCTCGAGGGTCTCGATGAACGCGATGGCGTGGCCGACGGTGGGCAGCAGGATGTCGCCGCGGGGCTCGTTCGGCTTCGGCTCGATGGCGAAGCGGATGTCGTATCCCTTGTCGGTGACGTACTGGGCGAAGAGGTTCACGGCCTCGCGGTAGCGCTCGAGGGCGCTGCGGATGTCCTTGGCGGAGTCGTACTCCGCTCCCTCGCGGCCGCCCCACATGACGAAGGTCTTGGCGCCGAGCTCGACGCCGAGCTCCAGCTGACGCATCGCCTTGCGCATCGCGAAGCGACGGACGGCGCGGTCGTTGGACGTGAATCCGCCGTCCTTGAAGACGGGCGCGCTGAACAGGTTGGTGGTGACCATCGGGATGATCAGGCCGGTGTCGGCGAGGGCCTGCTTGAGGCGGTCGATCTGCTTCTGGCGTGCGGCGTCGGTGGAGCCGAACGGGAAGAGGTCGTCGTCGTGGAAGGTGAGGCCGTAGGCGCCGAGCTCGGCGAGCCGGGTGACGGCCTCGACGACATCGAGCGGCGGACGGGTCGGCCCGCCGAACGGGTCGCTGCCGTTGTAGCCGACGGTCCAGAGACCGAAGGAGAACTTGTCTTCGCGGGTGGGTGTAGTGGTCATCAGGGTGCGTCCTTCAACGTCATTGGTGATTTGTTGTTTGTAAAAACATATTAGCCCTACTTACCGGGTCGCGCACAAGCCGTTGGACGGATTCCGCGTGCCGGGAAGAGCTACCGATCCCCGGCCGGGTGGACGATCCGGATCTGGAGTTCCGCGGCGCCGATGGCGAAGGGGACGGACGCCGCGCCGGCGCGGAGCTCGTAGTCGCCGCGGAAGCCGGTCACGGGAATCCGGCCGTCCTCGTCGGTGACGACCGTCGTCGGTTTCAGCCACCACTCGTCCTTCACCAGCGAGCGCAGCGCGTGATACGACGGCTTCGGCGTGCCGTCGGCACGCACCAGCCCGATCGGGGCGCCGAGCCAGGCGCCCGCGTCGCTGATCCCCCAATAGGTGATCGACTCGACGGCCGGATGGGACACGAGCGACCGGTAGTGGCGCTCGAGCTCCTCAGCCTGACGCGCCTCGCCCTCCGGTGTCGACGGCCACTCGGGGATGCGGTAGTCGTTGAGGTCGACGATGTCGGCGGGCATGAGGTGCCCGGAGACGAGCGAGGTCTCGGTCAGCTGCAGCGGCAGACCATAGCGGGCGAAGCGGTCGACCATCGCGAGCATGACGTCCTCACCCCAGTAGCCCTGGTGCATGTGCGTCTGGAGGCCGATCGCGTCGATCTGGATGCCCGCCTCCAGGACCCCCTCGATGAGGCACTCGTACGCGCTGGAGAGATCGAAGTCGTTGAGCAGGAACCGGGCGCGGGGGTTAACCGCCCGCGCCTCCTCGAACGCCATCCGGATCATGTGGATGCGGCCCCTGGCGTGGGCGAGCCGGGTGATGCCGTTGTCGCCGTTTGCGAAGACCGGCATGATGACGACCTCGTTGATCGCGTCCCAGGTGTCGATGAGGCCGTCGAAGTCGGCGACGTCGCGGCGGATGCGCTCGCGCTGCAGCCGTTCGATCTCATCGGCCGGGAGGTCGAGCAGCCAGTCGGGCTGAACGGTGTGCCAGACCAGGGGATGACCCTTGAGCGCGATTCCGCGCTCGCGGAACCACCGCGCGGTCCGCTGCATCCTGGCGGTGTCCGGGGCGCCCCGCTCCGGCTCGAAGCGGCCCCAGTAGAACGGCAGGGTCGCGGTGTTGAAGACATCGGTGTACAGCTCGGCGAGGCCCTCGGTGCCGATCGCGTCCGGCTCCCCGTTCGCGAGACCGAGAAAGTCGAAACCGATGTTGCCGAAGCCGAAGGCGTGACGCGTCTGAGTGACGACGACCTCTGTGTGCGGCAGCGGTCGTCCCGTGGCATCCGTCACCGTCACGATCGTCGTGCCCAGCCGATGGGCCATCGAGAATGGAACCGCAGAGTGCATCGTCGCACCGTCACTTTCCGGGGAAATTGTTGTTTCTGCCAACATATCAGCGCCCGCGGCGGATGCCCAAAAACGGCCACGAGGTCACCGGGCCGGCGGTGCCGG
>NZ_DASWPB010000055.1:0-18871 GCF_036404185.1 Lacisediminihabitans sp.
GTGAACCCGAACTCGGCGACGCGACCGATCATCGAGACGAGCACGAGCACGTCGACGACGAGCGCCGCGACGACGGCGACGAGCCTGATGGCGTCGAGCGGGCCGGCCGGTTTGGTCGGCTCCCGCGCGGACAGCGCGTAGAGCACGAGGCCGAGGACAACCAGCAGGAGCAGGTCGAAGACCGTCACCAGGTCGCGGTCGAAGTTCCGGCCGATCCCGGCGACGGCGTAGACCACGACAACGACGGCGAGCATCACGGCGAACAGCGGTGTGAAGACGGCGGTCAGAACGGGCGCGAGGTTCTCGATCACGCTCTTCTTGGCCTCGACCAGCCAGGCCGCGACGATGACCGCGGCGGCGCCTCCTGAGGGGAGGACCCACAGCATCACCTGGTCGATCGCGCCGGACGCGATGGGGGCGAGAACCAGCGTCGTCAGCCCCAGGAGCACCCCGCCACCGAGGGCGAGCAGTACCCAGTAGATGACCCACTCGCCCGTGAACCGCACGAACTCCATGCGCCTGCCCGACCCGCGCGAGCCGCCCAGATAGGCGGCGCCGACCACGAACCAGAGCAGCACCGGAAAATGGATGGCCACGAGAGCGTCCGTCTGGCCGTTCGGCTCGAACGGATAGACGGTGACGATCACGGCGAGGACGACCGTCACCGCGACGATGGCGAGGACGGCACGCCGCGAGGGGCGGTTCCGCCAGACGAAGTAGGCGACGAGCACGGGCAGCACGAACAGGCTCGCGTCGCGGAAGAACCAGGACGGGGTGGTCTCCGGGATGCCGGCGAGGAGTCGCCCGGCCTGCACGACGACCGCGGCGATCAGCGCGAACACGATCATCTCGAGCACCGGCCGACCGCGCATCGTGGATTCCTCGTCCCCGGGCGCCGCGAGGGCCAGCTGCTTCCACAGACGCTCGCCATGCTCCCTGGCGAACTCGGCGGTGAGCTGATCCACCCGTCCCAGCCGCTGGATGGCGATCTGGAACGCCTCCGACTCGGTGAGCCCCGCATCCACGAGCTCCGCGACCTGTTCGCGGAGATGACCCTCGAGCTCGTCGGCGTCGGCGGCGTCGACCGCGGCGTTCCGGGTCACTGCCGTCCGCCACCTGGCGATCTCGGTCTCCAACCGGTCGACCGTCATGCTCCCGCTGCCCCGGCCAGCCGGACCGCACCCCAGGAGCCCCGAAGGGTACGGGTTGCGGTCTCCCACTGCTCGCGCTGCTGCGCGAGCTCGGCCCGTCCTGCGTCGGTGATCTCGTAGTAGCGGCGGCGCCGTCCCTCCGGTGACGAGCCCCAGTCGGCCCGGACGTAGCCAAGGCGATCCAGTCGGTGCAGCAGCGGGTACAGCATGCCGTCCGTCCACTCGAGTTCGCCGCCGGAGAGCTCGCGCACCCGCTTGTGGATCGCGTAGCCGTAACTCGGGCCATCCGCGAGGATCGCCAGCACGAGCGGCGTCGCCATGGCCGCCACCAGGTCCTTGTCGATGTTCATCTCTCCTCCATGCCTTCCAGCACTATACATTGCAGCGCTAGGCATAGAAAGCGAGGGGCTTGTCACGATCCGGGCACGATCGCCGCCACTCGCCTCGTCGCGGGATTAGCGTGAGCGAGACGGGATGGAGACGACATGCTCGGACCGGGCATCCGGCGGCGAGGCGCGGCGGCACTCGGCACCCTCGTGCTCGCGACGGTGCTCCTCGCCTCGCTGACCGGGTGCGGCGGAAGTCGTCCGGATCGGTACCGTCCGGATGCGCAGATCGTCGACGGGGTGGGATGCCTCGCGACCGACGAGCCGTGGAGCGGTGGGACGTCGCCGCCATCGCCACGACCGGGGCGGGTGCCGGAGGGCTTTGTGCCGGTGGCGGTGTATCGCTGCAATCTGGGTGGCATCATCGGGCCGCAGGGGGTCATCTCACCCTCCACCGTCGATCGCCTGGAGGGGGACCTCGACCCGCTGCTCAAGGCGCTGGCGCAACCGGATGACCCGGAGTGGCCCGGTCCCTGCAGTGCTATCGGCATCGTCGCGCCGCCGCTATGGCTGATCGATGCGCGCGGCCGGGCGGTCCAGGTCGTCTACCCGCAAGACGGATGCGGGCTGCCGAAGGTCGGACCCGTGTCCACGGCCCTCCAGCGGCTCACCGTCGTCGACACGGTGATCCGCCCTCCGGCGGACCCGGTCGAGCCGATCAAGCCCTGAAGTACGAACCGCTCGCGAGGTCCTCGAGCAGGGTCGGGCCGGTCGGCGACCAGCCCAGCAGCTCCTGGGTGATGGCGCTGGAGGAGGACAGGTCCATCGCGAAGAAGGCGCCGATGAAACCGAAGTGCTCCTGCGCATCCTCCGGCGCGACCGAGACGACGGGCAGGTCGAGTCCCCGGCCGATGGCCTCGGCGATCTCCCTGGTCGACACGCTGACTTCTCCCACGCCGTGGAGGAGCGAACCGGCCGGAGCCTTCTCGAGGCCGAGCCGGATCATCCTCGCCGCATCCGAGCGATGGACCGCCGCCCAGCCGTTGGTGCCCTCGCCGACGTATCCGGAGACTCCCGTCGCCCGGGCGGCCGCGACGATGGCGGAGATGAACCCGTGGTCGCCGTCTCCGTGCACGGTCGGGGCGAATCGCAGGCTGATTGACTTCACGCCCCTGTCGAGGTAGTCGAGGGCCAGGTTCTCCGTGCCTCCGCGCGGGGCCTCCTGGCCGCTCCAGGGCGAGCGATCGTTCTCGGTGGACGGACGCCCCTGGGCGAGACCGGCCACCCCGGAGGCGAGGAGGAACGGACGGTTGGAGCCGGCAAGGGTGTCGCCGATCGTCTGGACCGCTGCCCGCTCCGCACGGTTCGACTCGGCAGGGTTGGCCCAGTCGTGCTTGTTCGCGAGGTGGATGACCGCCTCGGCGTCGGTCGAGCCCGCCCGCAGGCTGTCGAGGTCGTCGAGGTCGCCGCGCAGCACGGTGGCCCCCTTGGCCTCGAGGGCCGCCGCGGAGGCCTCGGAACGGGCGAGCCCGGTGACCTGATGGCCGGCGGCGAGCAGCTCGTCGACGGTGGCGGAACCGATCCAGCCGGAAGCCCCGGTGATGAAAACGCGCATGGGAATGATCTCCTTCGAGGGGCCCGTCGACCGGCGGAGCCCATTGATGTCAGTCACTGATGTCAGCGGCTGCTGTCACACTACACCACCACGGCAGTCCCTGTCATCACTAGGATGGGGGGATGGTCCGATGGGAGCCCGGCGCACGGGATCGGCTGCGAGCGGCAGCCCTGCAGCTCTTCGCCGACCGCGGCTTCGAGCAGACCACCGCCTCCGACATCGCCGAGTCGGTCGGGCTGACCGAGCGCACCTTCTTCCGCCACTTCGCCGACAAGCGCGAGGTGCTCTTCGACGGGCAGGACCTCTTCCAGGAGCTCTTCGTCACCGGTGTGGCCTCGGCGACGGGCGGAGCCTCCGCGGTCGACCTCGTCGCCGACGCCCTGCAAACGGCGTCGGCGTTCTTCCCCGACGACCGGCGCGCCTACTCCCGCCTGCGGCAGACCATCATCGTCGAAAACCCCGGGCTGCAGGAGCGCGAGCTGCTCAAGATGGCGCGGCTGTCCGAGGGCATCGCGGTCGCCCTGCGCGAGCGCGGCATCCCGGAGCCCCAGGCCACGCTCGCCGCCGAGTCCGGCGTCACGGTGTTCGGCGTCGCCTTCCGGCAGTGGATCGCCGCGGACGAGCGACGCTCCCTCGCCGAGATCGAGCGGGACATCCTGGGCGAGCTGCGGACCCTGACGGCTCCCGCGCGGTGACATGACGGGCACCCGTCACGACCCCGAACCTACGAGGTGATGACGACCGTCGAGCTGCGGAAGGTGTATCGCTCACCCGGATAGTGCGAAGAGCTCACCAGCACGGTCTGCCCCGCCGAGTCGAGCGCCGTCGAGTCGCGGACCAGGATCGGCGAGCCAAGGGGAACCGACAGCAGATCGGCGAGTCGGGCGTCTGCCGCCCGGGCGGTGACATCCGACTGCATGATCGTGGCCGGGAAGCCGGAGCGCTCCATGATCCGGAAGACGGCCTCGCCCTCGAAGTCGGCCCGCGTGACCGAGTCGCGAACTTTCAGGGGAAGCCAGCGCACATCCCAGGCGATCGGCTGGCCGTTGGCCCTGCGCAGCCGCTCGAGATAGATCAGCCGCGTACCCGTGGGGACCCGGAACCGGTTCGCGACGTTGTCGGGCGCCACCCGCTCCTCGAAGACCAGTACCTCCGCGTGCACCTCGTGCGCCTGGCTGAGCCAGGCCTCCGGGTACGCGCGGCCACCCTGCTGCCCGAGATCGTCGGTGATGTGGGTGACGGCCCAGGTGCCGCGGAAGGGCATCCGCCGGACGACCCCGGCGTTGACGAGCCGCGTGTATGCCTGGCGAACCGTCATGATGCTGACCTCGAACTCGCGCGCGAGATCGACCTCGCTTGGCATCGGCTCCGAGACCCCTGCGCCGGCGTCGAGGAGTGCGCGAAGGTGGCGCTCGATGCGCAGGTACGCGGGATCGCGCCTGGTCCTGTTCTTGACCGGCACCCGACCGCCCCGGGAAGTGTTCGCCATCGATCCGTCCTTTCCGACCTCGGTCACGACAGACTCTGCCCGTTCGCCAACACCAGTGTGAGACCGGACATGCTGCGGGCATCCTCGCTCGGGAGACAATCTACCGTCATAGCTCTGCACGGGTCATTCGCGACGGCATGGAATTGAGAAGCTCTCTCGTGTAGGGGTGCTCTGGATGTTCCAGCACGGTGCGCGCGTCTCCGCGTTCCACGATCCGACCGCGGCTCATGACCACCACGTGATCGCACATGAGCTGCACCAGGCCGAGATCATGGCTGATGAACAGAGTGCTCGAACCGAGTTCGTTCTGGATGTCCAGCAGCAGCGTGAGGATCTGGCTGGCGATCGTGACGTCGAGGGCGGACACGGGCTCGTCGGCGATCAACAGCCGGGGGCGCAACGCGATGGCGCGGGCGATAGCGACACGCTGCCGCTGACCCCCCGACAGTGCGTGCGGGGTTTTCGCGGCGAACTCCTCCGCGGGATCCAGGCCGACCCGTTCGAGCAGATCGAGAACGGCGGTGCGCCGCTCGCGCGCTGACATCGTCGGCCTGTGGATCTGAAATGGGAGCGAGATCGCGTCACCGACACGTCGCCGCGGGTTGAGCGAGCCATACGGGTTCTGGAACACGAATCCGAGCTCGGCACGGATGTCGTGCAGGTCGCGCCGGCTCAGACGATCCACTCGCGATCCCAGCAGACTCACCTCGCCGCCCGTCGGGGCGACGAGACCACTCGCGATCCTGGCCGCCGTGCTCTTCCCTGAGCCGGACTCGCCGACCAACCCGACGATCGCACCGTCGTCGACGTCGAATGAGACGCGATCGAGGGCATGGAAATCGCCTCGGTGGCGCGACAGCGCCGAACCCGTTCGGTACGTCTTGGTCACATCGCGCAGTTCGAGGACGCTCACGGTGTGCCTCCTTCCGATGCTTCGCGTCGTGTGGCGACGGCCCGGCGCACGTCATCGCGCCGACTCGATGCCAGCAGTGCGCGGGTGTATGGATGCGTCGGCGCCGCGAAGATCTGCGCCACCTCGCCTTCCTCCACGATCGAGCCACGGTACATGACGTAGACACGATCGCAGATGAGCCTGACAACATCCAGGTCGTGGCTGATGAGCAGGAGGGCGCTGGCGTGGCTGTCCAGCTCCCGGGCGAGCAGGCGCAGGATCTGCGCCTGCACCGTCACGTCGAGCGCCGTGGTCGGTTCGTCCGCGATGACGAGGGAGGGATTGGCGATCAGAGCCATGGCGGTGACGACACGCTGCCGCTGACCGCCCGACAACTGGTGCGGATACTTGCGCACCGTCTGTCCACCCGGCTGGAGGCCCATCTCGTCGAAGAGCGCCGCTACCACCGCGCGTGCGGCCCGGCGCCGCATGCCGCCATGGACCTGCAGCGTCTCGCCCACCTGGTCCCCCACCCGGATCAGCGGGTTGAGGTAGGTGAACGGATCCTGGTAGACCATCGCCATCCGCGAGCCGCGCATTGCGTTGAGCTCGCGCGGAGTCAGCCCGACGAGCTCGGTCCCTTCGAAGCGAATGCTGCCGGCGGTCACCTGTCCCGGCGCCTTCAGCAGTCCCATGGCCGCCATCGCCAGGGTCGACTTGCCACTGCCGGATTCGCCGACCAGCCCCACCCGTTCGCTCGCCCCGACCCGGACGCTGACACCGCCCACCGCGACGACGTGTGTGGACTCGCCCGGGTACTCCACACGGAGCCCCTCGATGCTGAGCGCGTCTTCGGCGGTCATCCGAGCACCCCCCTCGCGAGCCGGCCGCTGATGCTGTCACCCATCATGTTCATCGACAGAGCGATGAGCGCCACGACGATGCCAGGGAAGACGCTCATCCACCAGGCGATCTGGATGAAGCCGATCGAGCTCTGAAGCATCCGCCCGAGACTGGAGACATTGGGGTCGGAGAGGCCGAGGAAGGCGAGCGAGGCCTCCAGCAGCACAGCGGTCGCAATGTTGAGCGTCGTCGAGACGACGAGCGGTGAGATCGCGTTCGGCAGGAGTTCGCGTCCCACGATCCGCCACGACGACGCTCCGATCACTCTGGCCGCCATCACGTATTCGCTCTCGCGACGCGAGAGGAACTCCGCGCGGAGCAGTCTCGCGCCCTGAGGCCAGCTGGTCAGCCCGATTGCGACGGCCGTGACGGTGGCGCCCTGGCCGAACAGCGAAGCGGTGATGATGACGAGGAAGATACGAGGGACGACCTGGAAGAGCTCGGTCACCCGCATCAACACGTCGTCGACACGACCGCCCGCGTAGCCCGAGATGGCACCGACGACCGCTCCGACGACGAGAGCGATGAGCGCAGAGAACAGCCCGATGTACAGCGACGAGCGCAGTCCGAACAGCACCTGCGAGAAGACGTCGCGACCGAGGTCGTCGGTGCCCATAGGATGTCCGATGCTCGGCGACTGGATCGGTTGACCGACCCCGACCAACGGCCGATACGGCGTCAGCAGCGGGGCGAACACCGCGGCGAGCAGGATCACGGCGAAGATGATGATTCCGGCGGTACCCCAGCCGACGCCGAAAAGGCGCCTGCGGGATCTCCGGCGACGAAGAGTGAGATTAGGCAACTCGGATCCTCGGGTCGATGAGCAGATAGACGATGTCGGTGAGGAAGTTCGCCAGCACCACGGAGATCGTGATGACGATGAACAGGCCGGTGATCACGGGAAAATCGCGGGATTCGATGGCCGAGTAGGTCAGGGATCCGATGCCGGGCCAGCTGAAGACCGTCTCGACGACGACGAATCCGGCGACGAGCCAGCCGAGCTCGAGGCCCACGACGGTCACGACGGGCAATAGCGCGTTGCGCAGGCCGTGACGATAGACGATCCGCTTCTCGCTGAGGCCCTTGCCGCGGGCAGCGGTCACGAAGTCCGAGGACATCGCCTCCGCCATGGCATTCTCCGTGAGGCGAGAGATCAACGCGACTTCGGCGGCGGCGAGGGTGGCGACCGGAAGCACGAGGTGCCAGGCGACGTCTCCGATGTACTGCCAGCCCGTCGCGTCTACCGCGCCCGTCATGCCGATCGTCGGGAACCAACCGAGCTGGACCCCGAAGCCCAGCACCACCAGCTGGCCGACCCAGAACGACGGAAGGCTGTAGGCGATGACGATCAGGATGCTCACGACCCGCCAGCGCGGCGACCGCCGTCTGACTCCCGCCCAGGTTCCCGCCCAGATCCCCACCCCCACCGCGATCACCAGCGTCGGTCCCATGAGCAGCAGCGTTGGGAGCGTGCGGGAGGCGATCAGCGAACCGACCGGCTGGGAATAGGCGAAGGAATACCCGAGATCGCCGTGAACGAGCTGGCCGAGGTACAGCCAGAGCTGGGTCCAGATCGGCTGGTCCAGGCCGAGCCGCTCCCTGAGTTGGTCCTGGTATTGCGGCGTCGACTGTTCCCCGGCGAGATAGCTGATCGGGTCACCAGGAGCGAGCCGAATCAGGAGGAACGTGACGACGATGGCGATGAGGCTCACGAGGAGCGCCCAGAACAACCGCTTCGTGAGGTAGCCGGGGACACCGCGCAGGAGCATGAGAATCCAATCGATGGTGGACGATGACGAGGGCGCCCGCTCCGCGCGGGGCACGGAGCGGGCGCCGCGGGTGTTACTTGCTCAGGCTGGTCGTGGCGAAGCTCAGATAGCGGTCATCCGGAGCGGTGAACGCGTTCTGGACGGTGCTGCGATATCCGCTGATGAACGTCGGTTCCCAAAGGGGGACCATCGGCAGGTCGGCCATGATGAGCTTCTGGACTTGGTCGTAGATCTTCGTGCGGGCCGTGACGTCAACGGTCTCTTGCGCCTTCTCGGCCAAGGCATCGACCTGGGGATTGTCGTATCCGCCCGCGTTCGAGTAGTAGGCGTGGTTGATGCCCACCTGACCCAACCACGCCGGCAGCTGGAGCGAGGGCTCCGGACCGAGCGGCATGGAGTAGATGGCCGCGTCGAAGTCCCAGTTCTTGAAGACCGCGTCGAGCGTGGTGGTGTTCTCCTGGGCTTGGACCTGAACGTCGATGCCGACATCCGCGAGGTTCTCCTTGACGATCTCGGCCGTCTTCACGAACTGGTCGGTGGCGGTCGAGACGCGCAGGTTGAAGCTGAACCGGGTGCCATCGCTCTTCTTCGGATAGCCCGCCTCGTCGAGCAGCTTGTTCGCCTTGCTGAGGTTCCGCTTCAGAACGGGCAGCGTCGAGTCGAAGTACGGCGAGTTCGAGCCCAGAGGACTCCGCGCCGCCTTGGTCGTGCCGAAGGCGATGTTGTCGACCATCCTGGTCCTGTCGACGGCCAGGCTGACGGCCTGCCGCACCTTCAGGTCGTTGAACGGCGCCTTGCGAAGGTTGAACCACACGTCCAGGGTGCGAGCGAGGACCGAGGGAGAGGCGAGTTTCACCGTGGACGAGTTCTGGAGTCCCTTAGCGTTCACCGGTGGAATGTCGCTCACGACGAACTGCACCGCTCCCGATTGAAGGGAGGCGATCGCCGTGGCCGGATTGGTCACCACCTTGAACTCGATCCGGTCGAGCTTGGGAAGGCTCGAATCCCAGAAGTACGGATTGCGCACCAGCGTCAAATGGTCGCCCTGTACCCAATCCTTGAGTTCGAACGGGCCGGTCCCAACCGGCTTCATGTTCGCCGGGTTGTTCGCGACATCCGTGCCTTCATAGATGTGCTTCGGCAGGATCGAGAAGTTCGGGTCTCCCAGATACGACATGAACGCACCGACGGGCTGCGAGAATGTGAACGTCACCTCGTCACCGCTGCTCGTCAGAGAGGCGAGTTTGCTCATGATCAGGCCGTAGGTGTTGGAGTACTTCGGGCCCGCCTCTTGGAAGGTGTAGATGACGTCGGCCGCGCTGAACGGTTTGCCGTCCGACCACTTCACGCCATCACGGAGGTGAAAGGTGTAGGTCTTGCCGTCGGAGGAGATGTCCCAGGACTTAGCAAGCCACGGCTGCGGCTTGAACTTCGAGTCGTACTTCACAAGTGTGTCCAAGATCTGATTGGACACGTACCAGGTCGGCAGCACCTGGCTCGTCATCGGGTTGAGCGACGGCGGCTCGCTGCTGATGGCGACGACCATGCTGCCGCCCTTCGCGGGGCTCATTGTCGCCTCGCCCGACTTGCCCTGGCCGGAATTAGCGGTGCAGCCGGTGACGAGCACTGCGGCGACCGCGAGTACCGAGACGGACCGCAGCACCGACCTCAGTCTTCCGCCGGCACGCCGAGCGCGGCCCTCGGCGGAAGACGTGCTTCCTGTGAGCATGTGAACACTCCTGTCTTAGAACGGTGGGATGGACGTCGATCAACCGGGTGGGGCGCGCATCCGGCATCGACGGTATCTATATCTAGATATAAGATAATTGGCCAGTATTTCGGGCGGATTTCGTCGGTGTGAAGCTTGATGTGCAGGTTGCGCCTCGATAAGAGGACAGGGAGCCCACCGGCCTCACGGAGGCGATGCCCCGTCCCCGCTCCGGCTCAGCGAATGGCGATTGCCTCGATCTCGACGAGCAATGCCGGTCGCGCAAGCGCCGAGATCACCACCGCGGATCGGGCGGGGAAGGACGATCCGAAGACCTCGCGATAGCCGGCGTCCATGGCTCCGATATCCTCCGCCCGGGTCAGGAAGACGGTCGTCTTCGCCACATCAGAGAGGTCGAGGTCGGCGGCCTCGAGCACGGAGCGAAGATTCGCCAGGGTCGTCCTGGTCTGCGCGGCGATGTCGCCCTCGGCGATCGCCCCAGTCGCCGCGTCGATCCCGACCTGTCCTGAGACGAACACAATGTCTCCGGCACGTATGGCAGGGGTGAGCGCGTTCTTCGGCAGGGGGCGCCCCGGAATGAACACCGGTTCGAAGTCAGTCATCAGTTCTTCCTTTCCTAACCTTCATTGCCGTCGACTATCGGCCGGCGGGGAACAGGCGGGAGGCGCGGAAGGCGCGACCCGCATTGTCGAGATAAGGTCGTTCGAGCAGAGCGACGACCTCGGCCAGTTGCTCGACGAGTCGCTCGTGGTACGACGCGGGGACACCGTCGATCGCCGGCACGGCGAGCCGCGACGTCCCGTCGATGGCACCCGCCTGACAGGCCGCCTCGGCGATCCGCACGTAGGTCTGCCGATCGACGAATGCGGTCGGCTCACCGGTGAGGTGCGCCAGAGCGGCCGAGACGGCGTACGCACCCCAATCACTCACGCTGCAGGCGAGTGTCACCGAGGCCGGAACCTCGTTGGCTGTCCCGCCGCCGCAGCCGCAGTTGCAGTTGCCGCCGGCCGGGGTCTCGCTCTTGACCACCGCCGCAATGGCTCCCATGCCGAGCTCATTGCCGAAGTCCCCGATCGCGACGGTCGGAATCCCGTCGGCGACCAGTCGAGCGAACAGGCCATCCAACGGTGCGATGGAGGATGACACATTGAGGCCGCCGGCGAAGTGATACTGTCCCGCGGGGTTCGCACCCGGTCGTTCGGTGGCGATCGCCAGCACGGGAGAAAGCTCGTCGCGAAGCCGCGCCGCCAGTCCTTCCGGATCGGCCTCGTCGCGCGCGAACGGTACGAACGCCACGCTATTCGACCAGGACCTCGCGCGATCGAGAGAGTCGACGAGTCTCAGGCCGGCTGCCGCGACCGCGGCACGCAGCACTGGCTCCAGCTCGGGCTCCCCGACGAACACGGGCACGCCACCCAGGCCTCTGATTATCGCGCGCGCCAGCACGGCGGCCCCGATCGGCCCATCGGTCTCCGGCACGTTGCTCGGCGGGATGAGGAAGCCCGTGAGGATCAGCACCGTGTCGCCCGGGTCGACCGCGGTGACGATGCACTCTGCAGCCGCGGCGGTCAATGGGCCGTCCTCGATCGCCCGGGCCGCGTCGTAGATGATGCGTGCGATGCCGTCGCCGCGGGTGTCGACGGTGATGAGCCGATCCAGGTTCTCGCCGATGCTCAGGTCAAGCACGCGTTGCGAAGCGGTGCGCTCCAACTTCATCAGAAGGCCTTCCTTTCCTCACTCGTTGTCTGGTCTGCGTGTCGTCTCGCGGCCGCCGAGCGCCAATGAGAGCTTGCGGAGGCGAGCAGTTCCGAGTCGTCGAACAGATCCCATCCGAGCAGCGCGAGCGCGGTTGCCATGTCCACCATCGCGTCCTGCGCCTCATCGGATTCCGCGGCCTCGCGAAAGGCGACCGAATGACTCGGGGTGCCCCGAGGGGCCACCTGCATGAAGGGGTGAACCGTTGGCAGCGCGAGGCTCACATTGCCGGCATCCGTGCTGCCCGTTCTGTCATCGGGCGCCGCTTCCTCGACGGAGAGCCCCAGCTCCTTCATGATCAGATCGAGCCTGTCGACCATCGGTCCATTGCTCTCGAGATGCGCGTACGGAGGTGCCGTCTCCTCGACTGTGACCTCGGTTCCGGTCATCAGCGCCGCGCCCCTGGCCACAGCCGTCACGCGGTCCCGCAGAACGGCCACCTCCGCGAGAGTGAGGTGACGCACCATGAAGTCAGCTTCGGAACGGTCGGGGACCACGTTCACGGCCGAACCGCCGTCGGTGATGATCCCGTGCATCCGCGCTCCGTCGTTGACGTGTTGACGCAACGCATCCACTCCGGTGAAAAAGAGCACCATGGCGGCCAGCGCGTTCTTACCCAGATCGGGATTCTTGGCGGCATGGGCCGCGACGCCGCGGAACGTGATCCTGAGGTGCACGCAGGCGAGCATGCGGCGGTCGAGGATCGTGCGATCCGCGGGATGGAACATCAGGGCGCCATCGATCCCGTCGAAGACGCCGGCGTTCAGCTCGAGGATCTTTCCGCCGCCGCCCTCCTCAGCGGGGGTGCCGATGACCTCGAGAGTCCCGGCCGCACCGGATCCAGCCATGGCCCGGCGGAGAGCCGCAGCGGCGAGAACCCCGCCGGCGGCGATGAGATTATGCCCGCATCCATGCCCGAGACCGGGCAGTGCGTCGTACTCCGCCATGACGGCGATGCGCGGAGAACCGCTCCCCCATCGGCCGACGAACGCGGTCGGCATATCCGCGACACCGGACTCGACGGTGAAGCCCTCGTCTTCGAGCCATGAGCTCAGAAGGGCGCTGGCGCGCTCTTCCCGAAAGGGAAGTTCCGGGTGAGCGTGGATCTCTCGACTGATCGTCGCGGCACGCCCCCGCAACGCTTCGATCGCGGCCGAAACCGCCTCGCGCCCACCCGGAAGCCGTGTCATGCCGGGTCGGCCTCGCGCGCCGCGGCGAACGCGGTGACGAACTCGGCGGCAAAGCGCGCGAGCTCCGGCAGGCCGTTGACCTTGCCTGCACCGTCGATGACGAAGTATTCGTCGGGAAGCCCGACCCCGCCGCCAAAGCCGATGCCCGCGCCGAAGACGAGCGGCATACCGAAGTCCTGAGCGAGAAAGGACCAGGGGCCGCCGTACGCCTGCGCCGGCCAGACCACGGGGTCCGTTCCCCACTGGCGGAGCAGGTCGAGGAAGGTCCGCATGAGTGAGGAGTCGACATCGGTCCGCGAAGCGGGGTAGGCGCTCAGGACGTCGATGGTCACATCCCCGAAACCCTTGTCGTCCAGGTGCGCGCGCAGGCCGTCGATGAAGACCTGGGGGTCGGCGGTGGTGTTGAGCCGGGCATCGAGTCGCACGGTCGCCTTCTCGGGAATGGTGAAGGTCCTGCTTCCCGGGCCGACGTAGCCGGAGTGATAACCCTGGATGTTGAGTGCCGAGCCGTAGATGTATTTCTCAAGCACCGCTGGACCGGTCAGATCGCCCGCATAGTGTGTCGTGCCGGTTCCCCCGAGAGCGGGGATCACTTCGTCCCAGCTCTGGCCCTCGAAGCGCGAAAGCAGCTCGTCCATCAACGGACGGTCGGCATCCGGTACGGTCGGCGCGCCGAGGTGGGGCAACCACGGCTCAACGGCGATCTCCCCGTCGGCGGTGTAGAGCGAGTCGATCGCCTGCACGAGGCGCAGCGACGGGCTCTCGACGATGGTGCGCAGCGCGCTGTGGGCCGCGGTAACCGGACCTCGGCCCCAGGTCTTCCCCGAGGCGGTGAGCTCGATGGTGATGAACGACTTGTAGCCGAGCCGGACCGGGACGGTGTGATTCGCATCCTCCCCCGCCCGCAGGTAGATGAGACCGTCGATCTTCGAGAGCCGGTCGCGGTAGCGCTCTATGAGCTCGGTATACGAAATGGAGCCGAGAATCTCGTCGCCCTCGGCAAGGAACGCGATATTGACAGGCAGCGTTCCCGTCGTCGCCTTCAGCGCACGCAGACCGGCCATCCAGGCGGTGTCGGGGCCCTTGGGCACATGGGCTCCCCGCCCGTAGATGACCCGAGGGATGTCTCCCCGGCTCTCGACGGATGGCTCGAAGGGCTCGTGCTGCCAGGCCGAGCTGTCGCCCACGGAGCGGACGTCGTACATGTTGTAGTTGAGGATCGTCACGGGCGCTCCGGCGTCGTAGTACGCCCACACCCCGGGATAGGTCGAGGTCTCGACGATCTCCACCTCCTGGCAACCGAACTCACGGTAGCGCTCCGCGAGGAACTCCGCCGCCGCCGCCATTCCGCTTCCGTCTCCGACACTGACGCTCGGAATGCTGATGTACTGGCTGAGCTCCGCCAGGGTCTCCGGCAGGTGCTCGTCGATGTACTGCTCGACACGCTTCTCGGTCTCTGGCTCTAGGACACCCACTGCAACTCCACTCATCTCAGAGCCACTCCCATCGCCGATTCTCCGACGTGAGCGGTGGCCCGCATCATGTCTATAACTATAGATAGAGCGAAAATGCAGAATCCAGCTTTCGAGCAGGTTGACACACACTGTTTACAAAGGCCATCGGAGCGGCCTCGCCGCTCCGATGCCCACGAACCTGGCGACACAGACGACAAAGACGGCGATGAAGCCGTCTGACAGGTTCCGGCGAAACGGGGCGGGACGCTGCTGACGCTGTCGTATTTCACGATTCTTGGCCACGACGAAGGCCCAGATCAGCAGACCGACTCCGACAAGCATCAGAAGCAGGAGTCGCCTTCGCCACCGATGCCCCAGGCAGGTGCCCCATGAACGCACCGGTCTGACGCATCCCCGGGGCCAAAGGTTCCATAGGACCGACCTATACAACGGCGTCGACCGTCGTTCCGGAGATCACAGCCGTCACTCACCCGCCGAGATCGCGCGGGGGTCAGTTGCCCTGGTCCCGGCGGATGTCGCCGCTCTCCTCCAGCGCGAGCTTCAACTGAGCTCGCGCCCGCGAATGTCGCTGCGGCCGGGTTCTGCATATGCGCGAACGCGTTCTTCAACGACCGCGGCATCATCGTTGAACGCGTCCTGACAGACAACGGTTCTTGCTACCGGTTAGCCGCTTTCCGCGACGCTCTCGGCGAGTCGATCGCCCATAAATTCACGCGACCTTGCCGGCCACAAACCAACGGCAAATTCGAGCGATTCAACCGCACCCTGGCCGAAGAATGGGCATACGCCGAAACATACCTCTCCGACGAAGCCCGAGCCGCCACCTACCAAGCCTGGATCCATGACTACAGCCACCACAGACCCCACACCGGCATCGAAGGCAAATCACCCATCGAACGCGTTCACAACCTCCCCAGGAACTACACCTGGCCGGCGGCCTGCAGCACGTCGGGAGCCGCCACGTCTTCGATGTGACCCGCGGTGCGATCGAGCTGCGCACCTTCGACGTCGACGTTCGGCATGATCCTGTCGAGCCAACGGGGAAGCCACCAGGCCTTCTCTGCGATGAGCGTCAACGCCGCCGGCACGAGCAGCAGGCGCACGATGAACGCGTCGAAGAGGACGCCGATGGCCAGGCCGAAGCCGATGACACGCGCCTCGACGATGTCACCGAAGATGAAGCTGCTGAACACGGTGATCATGATGATCCCGGCCGCGATCACCACGGGGCGGGCCGAGTGGAGGCCCTCGACGACCGCCTTCCTCGCCTCGCGTCCGTGCACGTGCGCTTCGCGCATCCCCGAGGTGATGAACAGCTGGTAGTCCATCGCGAGGCCGAAGACGATGCCGATCAGCAGGGTCGGCAGGAAGCTCAGGATGGGGCCGGGGTCGTGTACCCCGAAGACGAAGCCGAGCCAGCCCCACTGGTACACCGCAACCACTCCGCCGAGCGTTGCGAGCACGGTCAGCAGGAACCCGGCCGTCGCCACGAGCGGCACGGCGATCGAGCGGAACACCAGGATCATCAGCAGGATCGAGAGTCCGAGCACGATGACCAGGTAGAGAGGAAGCGCCCCCGCGAGTTTTGCCGCGACATCGATGTTGATCGCGGTCAGGCCGGTGACGCCGAGCGTGACACCGAGACTCCTGTCGAGCGCTGGCGAGAGGTCGCGCACGTCCGTCACCACGTTCTCCGTGCTCACCGCGGACGGTCCCTGCCTGGGGATGACCTGGAAGACGACGGTCCGGTTGTCGGAGGAGGTGGCGCTGGGGGCGACGGCCACGACATTCGCGACATCGAGCAGCCTCTCCGCCGTCTGTGCCTCCAGATGCGTCAGGGCGGCGCTGTCGGCGACCTTCGGAAGGTTCGCGACGACGGTGATCGCCCCGTTCATCCCGGCACCGAATGCCTTGTCGATCTGCGTGTACGCCTTGTACTCCGTCGATCCGGTCGGGGCGGACTTGCCATCGGGCAGGCCGAGACGCATGGACAGGGCGGGGACGGCGACGATCAGCAGGACGATGACGCCGGCCACCAGCGCCAGGATCGGATGACGCGTGGCGAGGCTCCCCTCCCTGGACGGCCTCGTTCTCCTCGATCCGATCGGCGCGGCGGCATCGGACGGACGCGCCAGCGCGGCCCGTTCCTTCTTGGACAGCACCCGATACCCCACGAGCGACATGAGCGCGGGGGTGAAGGTGAGCGCGACGAGCACCGCGACCGCGACGCAGACCGCGCCGGCCGTTCCCATGAGGCCGAGGAATCCGATGCCGGTGACGTTGAGGGCCGCCAGCGCGACGATCACCGTCGAGCCGGCGAACAGCACCGCGTTGCCGGAGGTCCCGTTCGCCAGGCCGATCGACTCCCGCAAGGGCACGCCGTCGAGGAGCTGACGCCGATGCCGGTTGAGGATGAACAGCGAGTAGTCGATCCCGACGGCGAGACCGAGCATGAGGCCGAGGGAGGCGGTCGCCGTGGACATCTGGACCACGCCGGAGAAGGACAGCACGCCGACCGCTCCCACCGCGACGCCGACGAGCGAGCTGAGCAGCGGCAGGCCGGCGGCGACCAGCGAACCGAGCATGATGAACAGCACGACGCCGGCGATGACGAAGCCGATCACCTCGCTGGGGCTGACCCCGATCGTCAGCGCGGTGAGATCGGAGGAGTAGTTGACGTCGACGCCGGGAAGGGAGGCCTTGTTGACGGCGGCGACCGCGGCCGACTTGTCGTCGGGGGTGACGTCCGCGGTGGAGCGGTCGAAGACGATGGTCGCGACGGCGGTGGACCCGTCGCTCGAGACCGTTCGAATCTTCGCCGCGGCCTTCAGCAGCCGTTCGGAGTCGGCCAGCTGGGCCTGGTTCGAGGCGATGTCCTTCTTCGCCTCGGTCAGCGCCGCCTGCTGCTGCGCGAGCTGGGCCGCCGCACCGACTGGCGCCTGGGCCCCCGCGGCCTGCAGTTGGGCCGCCGCGGCGTCGAGGGCCGCCTGACTCGTCTCGAGCTGGGTGGACGCGGCCGTCAGCTGCGCGGCCGCGTCGGTGAGCTTCGCCGTCTGGGCGCTGCGGGTCGCCTCGGACTGGAACGGGTCGATCGTGGCCTTCACGCCCGGCGCCGTGGTCGCCGCCTTCAACGCTTTCGCGATGGCCGTCTTCTCCGCGGCCGTGAAACCGTCCCCGTCCGTCGTGGTGAAGACGGCCTGACCGGTCGCGTGGTCCGCGTCAGGCAGCGATTTCTGCAACTGGTCGGCGACGTGCTGGGCCGGAGTCCCCGGGATGCCGAACGTGGTCGACAGGGAACCGCCGACGACGAGGAATGCCGTCGCCGTGCCACCGAGAACGACCGCCCACACGACGATGACAAGCCAGGCTCGTCGTGCCGATGCAAGACCGAGTCGTTGCAGAATTTTGGCCATGGAGACGCCTTTCTGGAGTCGGACGGTGTCCGGGACCGCGATGACGTCGAAAAAGAAGGAAGGGTCCGACTGCCTGCGGACCTCGTCGTCGTCCATTACCCTATCAAAACGGTACGTAACGTTATTTGGGATTTGCCTGTGAGCTACTCTGGGACGGTGGCGACTCGAGGGCGCGGACGAAGCGAGCAGGCGAGAGAGGCCGTCCTTCGGGCGACCCGCGACCTTGTCGCCGAAGAGGGATATCCCCGTCTCACGATCGAGAAGATCGCGGCACGGGCCAAGGTGGGCAAACCGACCATCTATCGCTGGTGGCAGTCCAAGAACGCGATCCTCGCCGAATGCGTCCTGGCCGGCGAGGTCATCCCGACGGCGGTCGTGGTCAGCTCGACGGAGAGCATCCGGCTCGGCGCCACCGCGTGGTTTCGTGACGTCCTCGCCTACATCGACGAGAACGCCCCGCTGCTGCGTGGTCTCGTGGCGGCGACGTATGAGGATCCCGCGATCGCCCAACAGCTCAGAGCGCACCTCGGCGACCCGATCGAGGCGGCATTGACGGAGTGGGCCGATGCCACGGGAGTCGAGGAGGATCGCCCGCGAGAGCTGTCCGCCCACACGCTCACCCAGCTGCTGTTCGGGTCCATCCTCTATCGCCTGGCGGCGCTGGACGACCCCGAGGACGAGTCGCGGGAAGAACTGTTCGACCTTCTCATCACCCGATTCCTTCGGTTCGAATAGCAGACCGCGTCCGTGGTCCGAGCACCGACGTTCCCGGCCCTAAGGCACGAGAACGATCCGCCCGAACACCGCCCCGGCATCCATCAGGCGATGCGCATAGGCGGCGGCGTCCAGGGGCAGGACCTCGTGCACGACGGCATGCAGCTCGCCACGGGTCGCCGCGGCGAATTGCTCGGCCCGGACGGCGCCCCGCGCTGCCACCGGCACGGTGTCGAGGCTGAAGGTGGCGAACGACCGGGACTGCTGGAAGGCGCGGACGAGTCGCATCCCGAAGTCCGCGGGAGGCAGCCCGGCGACCGCGCCGACGACGACCATGCGCCCGTTCGGCGCGAGTCTGTCGATGAACGCGGGAACGTCCGCGCCGCCGACGATGTCGACGATCACGTCGTAGGAGCTCGGCTCGACCGAGTCTCCGTCACCGGCGCGGTC
>NZ_DASWPB010000056.1:0-30673 GCF_036404185.1 Lacisediminihabitans sp.
GGGAAGGCGGATGCCGCCCACGGGTAGCCGACGAAGATCGCCGTGTCGATGACGACGTGCGCGATCACGAGCGGCAGCACCCGCCCGTTCCGCGAGTACAGCCATCCGAACACAACACCCATCGCGAAGTTGCCGATGAACGCGCCGAAGCCCTGGTAGAGGTGATAGCTGCCGCGCAGCGTCGCGGCGGCGAGGATGATCGGCCAGGTCCGCCAGCCCAGGTCACGCAGCCGGGCGAAGAGGTATCCGATGACGATGACCTCCTCCTGGATGCCCGCCCGCAGCGCCGAGAGCACCAGGATCGGCGTTGTCCACCAGTAGGTGTCGAGGGCGGTCGGCACGACGGTCACCCCGATTCCCAGCGCCTTGCCGCCGAGATAGACGCCGATTCCCGGCAGGCCGATGACGACCGCGAGTGCGAGTCCGAGGCCGACGTCGCGCCACGGCCGCCGGAAGTCGATGCCGAGCCTGGCGAGATGGGGAGCCGCAGCCCGCCAGAGCAGGAAGGCCACGAGAACCACGGGGACGATGTCGAAGAACAGCGCGAGGAACTGGTAGACGAGGTCGAAGACCGGTCGGTCGCTGAGCGAGCCGTTGATCGTCGCCGTCTGGCTCGACAGCGGCTTGGAGCGGGTCACGCTGTCCAGGATCGAGACAATCGAATAGACCGCGGATGCGCCGAGCGAGAGCCCGAGCACGATCCAGATCTCGGCTCGGATGCGGCCCCTGGAGGGCTTCGAGAATGACCCCGGCACGGGCATTTGCGGGGCCGCGCTCATCGGAGGGGCGTCTGGTCGGCGGTCACCGGCGCGGTCGAGGCTCGCATCCCTTCGATGCTACGCGGTGGGGCGGCGGCGGTTCTCTTCTTATCCGGGGGACAATTTGCCGTTTTCGTGCGAAAGGGCCGTCGGAGACGCAACGATGCGGTAGCTCACGCAATAATTTGTTAGGTCTGTTACCACTGTGTAACTTTTGTTCCCTCAGTTTGGTCGGGGGCACCCACCAAACCTAGTGTTCTTGTTATCCAGCGCGGCAGAACGCTAGGAAATTGTGCTGCCGTTTGCACATCTTGCACAGGAGGAAAATTGACAATCAGAGGAAGACTGGCGCGAAATACGGTCACCGCCGTGGCCGTCGCCGGGGTCGTGGCGATAGCGCTCGTGGGTTGCACGACAACCGGCAGCAGCACGACGAAGACCAGTAAGAACATCACGATCGCGCAGGTCAACGAGGCGACCTCGTTCAACTGGAATACCCCCCAGGGCAACCTGGACACCAACGGCGAGATCAACTACATCACGCAGCCGCAGTTCTTCACGCTGGACCAGAAGTTCAACATCATCCCGAACAAGGACCTCGGAACGTACAAGAAGCTCAGCGACAACCCGCTGAAGGTTCAGTACACCCTCAACTCCGACGACAAGTGGTCGGACGGCACCGCGATGACCGCCGACGACCTGATGCTCGGCTGGGCCATCAACTCGTGCTACTACGACTCGGCGAGCTTCAACGATGACGGAGACGTCACCAAGGGCACCCAGTACTTCTCCACCGCCGGCGGCTGTGTCTTCCAGACCAACCTGCCGACGATCGGCAACAACAACCACTCGATCACCTTCACCTACGACCAGCCCTACGTGGACTGGAACATCGTGAACCCGATCCAGTTCCCGGCGCACGTCGTCGCGAAGAAGGCCGGCGTGAGCACCGCAGCGCTCACCAAGGCGTTCAAGTCGACCCCCAAGGGTGACGTGGACAACCCGGCCGCGGCCAACGCCGTGCTCACCAAGGCCGCGAAGTTCGTCAACACCGGTTACGACGCGACCGCGCTCCCCAAGGACAAGTCGCTGCTCGTCTCCGGCGGCCCGCTCATGGTCTCCTCGTGGACCCCGAAGCAGTCGATGACCTTCGTGAAGAACCCGGAGTACAAGGGTGACCACCAGGTCAAGTTCGACAAGCTGATCATGAGGTTCATCGGCGACGCCAACGCCCAGGTCACCGCCCTCCAGAACGGCGAGGTCGATGCGATCCAGCCGCAGGCATCCGCGGACACCGTCAAGGCGCTCAAGGCCGCGACCGGCACCAAGGTCCAGCAGGGCAACCAGGTCGCGTACGACCACATCGACCTGAACTTCAAGTCGAGCGTGTTCAGCGACCCGACCGTCCGCCAGGCCTTCCTGCTCACCATCCCGCGTGAGGACATCCTCAAGGCCATCGTCACCCCGATCAACCCCGACGCCAAGGTCCTGGACTCGCAGATCTTCCTGCCCGGCCAGGAGGGCTACGAGGACTCGGTGAAGGACAACGGGTCGAGCGCCTACGACAAGGTCGACATCGAGAAGGCCAAGCAGCTGCTCGCCGGCAAGACCCCGACCGTCAAGATCCTCTACAACACGGGCAACCCGAACCGCGTCGACTCCTTCCAGGCCATCCAGGCCTCGGCAGCGAAGGCCGGAATCACCGTGACCGACGGCGGGTCGCCCGACTGGAGCAGCCTGCTCAGCGGCGGCGACTACGACGCCTCGATCTTCGGCTGGATCAACCCGGGTGTCGGCAACGCCGCCATCCCGCAGCTGTTCCAGATCGGCAACCCCGGCAACTACACCGGCTACAACGACAAGGCCGCCAGCGACCTCGCCGTGAAGACGCAGACGACGCTCGACGCGTCCAAGCTGCTGGACGAGAAGAAGCAGATCGACAAGCTGGCGTTCACCGACGGCTACGGCCTGCCGCTCTTCCAGCTGCCCGGCATCTTCGCGACCAACGACAAGGTCAAGGGGATCGGCTACTTCGGTGGCCAGACCGGCATGGTCTGGAACATCTGGGATTGGACTAAGTAGGGTCTACCCGATTAGGTTCAGCAACTAACGCTCGGCACAGCGCGGGGCGTCGGCATCCTTGAACGGATGCCGGCGCCCCGTCGCTGAGCGAGCGGCCCCGGCAATTCGTGTCTTCCCCTCTTTTTCCCGATTTCGAACAGGCGTCCCCTCCCTATGGTGAGTTTCATCGCGAGACGAGTTCTCGTCTCGATCCTGATCCTGATCGCTGCCTCCTTCATCATGTATGTGCTGGCGGCATCGGCAGGCAATCCTTTGCAAGACCTCCAGGGGAGCCTCTCGCCGAACCGGCAGGCGCTCATCGAGGCCAGAATCCACACGCAGCACCTCGATCTCATTTCGCCGTTGCGCTGGGTCCTGTGGCTCGGCGGCGTCGCCAAGTGCATCGTCCCGGTCGCCGGCGGATGCGACCTCGGCACCACCTTCCAGAACCAGGCCGTGATCGACCTGCTCCCGCAGGCCATGACCTCCACGCTGCAGCTCGTCACCATCGCCTTCGTGTTCGCCATCGTGCTCGGCATCGCCCTCGGCATCGTGACCGCCCTCCGGGTGTACAGCGGATTCGACTACGTCGTCACCCTCATCAGCTTCTTCCTGTTTTCGCTGCCCTCCTTCCTCATGGCGGTCCTGCTCAAGTCGTTCATCGCCCTGGGCTACAACAACTTCCTGGCCAAACCGGACATACCGCCGTTGCTCCTCATCGTCATCGGCGTCGTGGTCGGCGCCGTGCTGCAGCTCCTCGTCGGGGGCACCTGGCAGCGCCGGCTCTACGTCTTCCTCGGCTCCAGCCTGTTCACCGCCCTGATCCTCTGGTATATGTCGGCGACGGGCTGGTTCACCAAGCCCTCCCTCGGCCCGGTCGCGATCATCGTCATCACGGCCGGCATCGGCTTCGCGGTCGTGGCGATCCTCGCCGGCCTGCGCAACCGGCGCGCCTGGCTCACGGCGGGGATCAACGTCGTGCTCGCGATCGCCTCGTACTTCGGCCTCCAGGGACTCTTCAACGTCTCGTCGGCCGGAACGCTGATCGTCCTCGGAATCGTCGCCCTCGCGGTGGGGATCGTCAGCGGCGTGTTCACCGGCGGCCACGACAAGGGCCTGATGATGCGCATCGGCGGGATCACCTCGGTGCTCACCGCCGGAATCGTCCTGCTGGACCGGTTCATGCAGTCCTGGTCCGCCTACACGGACGCGATCGGAGGCCGCCCCATCGCGACCGTCGGCTCGCAGACCCCCAGCCTCGGCGGGGACGTCTGGATCTCGGGTCTGGACAGCTTCACCCACCTGCTCCTGCCGACCATCAGCCTGCTGCTGATCAGCTTCGCGAGCTACACCCGCTACTCCCGCTCCGGCATGCTCGAGGTGCTCAACCAGGACTACGTGCGCACGGCGCGGGCCAAGGGTCTGCCGGAACGGACGGTCATCGTCCGCCACGCCTTCCGCAACATGCTCATCCCGCTCGCCACGCTCGTCGCCACGGACATCGGGGCCCTGCTCGGTGGTGCGGTCATCACGGAGACCGTCTTCGCGATCAGCGGCATGGGCGCGCTCTTCAACAACGGGCTCCAACGCACCGACGTGAATCCGGTGATGGGCTACTTCCTCGTGATCGCCATCACCGCGATCGCGTTCAACTTCCTGGCCGACCTCGCCTATGCCGCGCTCGACCCACGGGTGCGTGTGCGATGAGCGAGATCACCAGCGGAAAGACGGCGTCGGAGGGACAATCATGAGCACAGTGCAGGGCAGCCCCCTCGAACCTCAGATCGGCGGAGGACTCGATGCCGCGGAGAGCGGAGAGGGCGGCAGGGGCGAAAGCCAGGGTCGGATCGTCTTCAGGCGGTTCCTCAAGAACCGGATCTCGGTCGTCTCCCTGTTCGTCTACGTCGGCATCATCGTCTTCGCGATCTCAGCGATCGGCCTCGGCCCGATCCCCGGATGGTGGCACTACTCGTACACCCAGCTGAACCCGCAGTACCATCAGGGATCACCCACGCTCTCCTGGTCCGGCTTCGGAAAGCATCCCTTCGGCCAGGACCGCATCGGACGGGACTACTTCGCCCTGACCATGCGGGGCGTCCAGAACTCCGTGCTGGTCATGCTCGTCATCGGCATCTTCGCCACCATCCTCGGGGTGGTCGTCGGCGCGGTTGCCGGCTACTTCCGCGGCTGGGTCGATGCGGTGCTCATGCGCATCACGGACATCTTCATCGTCATCCCGGCCATCGTGATCGGTGCCGTCGTCGGAAAGACCTCGAACGGCCTCGGGGCCTTCGGCCTCGCGGCGCTTCTCGGCCTGGTCTCCTGGATGGTCATCGCCCGCCTCGTGCGCGGGGAGTTCCTCACCCTGCGGGAACGCGAGTTCGTCGAGGCGGCGCGGGTGGCCGGCGCCTCCGACGGCCGGATCATCTTCCGGCACATCCTGCCCAACGCCATCGGCGTCATCATCGTCAGCTCGACGCTGCTCATCGCCTCGGCGATCCTGCTCGAGACTGCCATCAGCTACCTGGGTTACGGGATCAAGTCGCCGGACTCCTCGCTCGGCCTGCTCATCAGCCAGAACCAGTCGGCGTTCTCGACGAGGCCGTGGCTGTTCTGGTGGCCGGCGGTGTTCATCGTGCTCCTCGCGCTGTGCGTGAACTTCGTCGGAGACGGACTGCGCGATGCCTTCGATCCTCAGCAGCGCCGGTTCAACCTGCGCCGCACGCGGGAACCGGACGACGAGATCGGTGCCGCGCAACCGTTGACCGCGGTCGGACTGCCGGCCGAGTCCCAACCGTGAGCGGATTCGGGCTAGAGCCACCCCGTGACGAAGGCCGCGCCCGCCGCGAGGATCAGGAGCGCGATGTCCTCCGCCCAGTGCCAACGGATCGTCACCGGGGTGACGTCCGCGAGACCGGGCTCCACACGGCCGCTCTCGACGAGCGCGTTCCAGCGCTCGCGCACCAGATAGGCGGCCTCGCCGGACTCTGTGGTGATCAGGTCACCTGGTCGGGATCGTCCGCCGATGGTCGGGGTCAGCGGGTTGCTGCCGTGACGTCGTTCGGCTCGGCGTGCCATGGCCAGGCCCGTGCGGCCGGGCGCCGGGGCCGCCCACGCGGAGTAGCTGGCGTTCGGCGTGCGCAGGCTCAGCGAGAACCGGGTGTCGACATCGATCAGCGCCGGCCACGGCACGCTGATCGTCCTCAGCACGTTGACCAGCGTGACGGCCTCGTCGTCGATCTTCACGCCGGGGCGCCAGAGCAGAACGTAGACGAATCCGGCGACGAACAGCTCTGGCACGATCGTCGTCAGCGGCTGGTCGGCGAACTGCCCGGCCACGACCGTCGTCACGAGAACGAAGACCTCCAGCGCCCAGATGACGATCGCGAGGATGCGGTTGAACCGCGAGTGGAAGACGTCTTCGTGGTCCTGGCTTCGCATTCCCCCATCTTCGCATCATCCGCTGTCGCCCTCGGGGCGCACCGCATCGCCAGGGCCGTTCCGGCCAGAAAGGGAGCGATCTGACGTGGACGCCAACCCGAAACCCCCCGTCCTGGAGGTCACCGACCTCAGCGTGGACTTCGCCGTCGACAACGTCTGGGTGCCAGCGGTCAAGAGGCTGAACTACACCATCCGCTCCGGCGAGGTGATGGCGCTCGTCGGCGAGTCCGGCTCCGGCAAGAGCGTGAGCTCGATGTCCATCCTCGACCTGCTGCCCAAGAACAGCAGGGTCTCCGGCAGCATCAAGCTCAATGGTGTCGAACTGCGCGGCGCGTCTCCCGCCCAGCTTCACGACGTCCGCGGCAAGGACGTCGCGGTGATCTTCCAGGAGCCGATGACGGCCCTGAACCCGGTTTTCACCGTCGGCTTCCAGATCATCGAGACGCTGCGGCTGCACTACGGGATGTCGCCGTCCGAGGCGAAGGAGCGGGCGATCGAGCTGCTGGCGCTCGTCGAGCTGCCCGACCCGGTCAAGGCCTTCAACTCGTATCCGCACCAGCTGTCCGGTGGGCAGCGCCAGAGGGCGATGATCGCCCAGTCGATCTCCTGCGACCCGAAGCTGCTCATCGCCGACGAGCCGACCACCGCGCTCGACGTGACCGTGCAGGCGGAGATCCTCGACCTCATCCGCAGCCTGCGTGACCGGCTGGGCAGCGCCGTCCTGCTGATCACCCACGACATGGGTGTTGTCGCCGACCTGGCCGACCACATCGCGGTCATGCGCAAGGGCGAGGTCGTCGAGGCCGGGGATATCCTGTCGGTCTTCCAGCACCCGCAGCATCCGTACACGAGGGCGCTGCTCGACGCCGTGCCCCACCTCGGGCAGGCGTATTCGGAGACCGACTCCTCGATCGACATGACGGTCGCCCTCGCCTCCATCGTGGAGGGCGAGGATGCGCCGGAGGAGCTCAGGGAGCAGATCGAGGCCAACGAGCGCGCGGCCGCGGAGGCGGCCAAGGCGAGCGAGAGCCAATTCGCCTCCGCGCCCGTCACCCTGGACTTCCGCGACGTCGTCATCGAGTATCCCGGCAGGGGACGGGTCAAGGCCTTCCGCGCGGTCGACGAGGTGAGCCTCACCGTTCACCAGGGGGAGGTCATGGGCCTCGTCGGCGAGTCCGGCTCCGGCAAGACAACCCTCGGCCGCGCCGCCATCGGGCTGCTGCCGATCACGAGCGGGCGTCTCGACGTGGTGGGAACGGACCTCTCGCATCCCACCCGCGGGCTGGTCCGCGAGGTACATCGCAACGCTGGCATCGTCTTCCAGGACCCGGCCTCGTCGCTGAACCCGCGGATGACGATCGGCCAGAGCATCGGCGAGCCGCTGTTCCTGGCCAAGCACCTGCGCGGGCAGGCCCTCACCCGCGAGGTGGAGGCGCTGCTCAGCTCCGTCGAGCTGCCGCGCAACTACTTCAGCCGGTATCCGCACGAGCTCTCCGGGGGCCAGAAGCAGCGGGTCGGCATCGCCAGGGCGCTCTCGCTCAAGCCCGCGCTGCTCATCGCCGACGAGCCGACCTCCGCGCTGGACGTCTCCGTCCAGGCCACGGTGCTCGAGCTGATCAGGGCGCTCCAGCGGGAGTTCCAGTTCGCCTGCCTGTTCATCACCCACGATCTCGCGGTCATCGACGTGCTCGCCGACCGCATCGCCGTCCTCCACAACGGCAAGCTCGTGGAGGTGGGGACCCGCGACGAGATCCTGCGGAACCCGCGCGACCCTTACACGCAGCGCCTCATCGCGGCCGTTCCGCTGCCCGATCCGGTCGTCCAGCGGGAACGACGCGAGCTGCGGGCCAAGATCCTCGCCGCCGGCTCCGACTGAGGTCCCGACTCTGGCCCGTCTGTACGATGGAAGCTGGAGACCGGGGGAGTGTCGCTGTGAAGCTGAGCAGAACGATGGCCGCCGTCGCGGCGGTCGTCGCCTCCCTCCTCGTCCTGTCCGGCTGCACCTCGCAGCAGGTCGCCAAGGGGTCCACCGTGACGGTCGCGGCCTCTCAGGCCTTCTTCTCCTACAACCCGAAGACCTCGTACGGCAACGCGACCGCGAACAGCAACATCGTTGATGCGACCAACTCGCAGTTCAACTACTACGACAACACCCCGAAGCTCGTCGAGGACGACTCCTTCGGGTCGTACCGCGTGATCTCCCGCGATCCGTTCACGGTCAAATACACGATCAAGGCGGGCGTGAAGTGGTCAGACGGCACCGCGGTCGACGCCTCGGACCTCCTGCTCGCCTGGGCCGCCAACTCCGGCGTGCTCAACACCAAGGACTTTGACAACAGCGCATACGTCGACCAGGAGACGGGGCGCTACGACAGGGACTTCCCTGCCGGTGTCGTCCACTTCGACGGTTTCAGCGGAAACGGCCTGCAGCTCGTCACCAAGACCCCGGTGATCGGCGACCGCGGCCGATCGCTGACCCTCAGCTATGACCGGTTCTTCGTCGACTGGCAGCTGGTCTTCGGGGTCGGCCTGCCCGCGCACATCGTCGCGAAGAAGGCGCTCGGCATCTCCGACACGCAGAAGGCGAAGGATGCGCTGATCGCGGCCATCCGTACGGACGACACGACGAGGCTGGCAAAGATCGCGCGGTTCTGGGACACCGGCTTCAACTTCACGGCGATGCCGAAGGACAGGTCGCTCCTGGTCAGCACCGGGCCGTACACGATCACCGGCCTGGTGGCGAACGACCACGTGACGTTGACGGCCAATCCGGAGTACACGGGCGCTCACCGACCGAAGTTCGAGACGGTGACGATCCGTTTCATCACCGATCCGCTCGCCGCGGTGGAGGCGTTCCGCACCGGCCAGGTCGACGTCGTCGCCCCCCAGCCGACGGAGGACGTGACGAAGGAGCTGGTGAAGGCGAAGAACGCCACCATCCTCAGCGGCTCCGACGGCGCCTACGAGCATCTCGACCTGCAGTTCGACCACAGCAAGAACGGCCTCTTCGGCAATCCGTCGGTGCGTCAGGCGTTCCTCAAGACCGTCCCCCGGCAGCAGATCCTCGACCGGCTCGTCGTACCCTTGCAGGAGGATGCCATCGTGAGGTCCTCGCAGGTGTTCCTCCCGGGATCGGCGGGATACGCGGCGTCCGTCAAGCGCAACGGCTCGAAGGCCTACAACGCCGTGGACATCGACGGGGCGAAGGCCCTGCTCGCCCGCGCGGGCGTGACCGACCCGCAGGTGTGCGTCCTCTTCGATCCGTCGAATCCGCGCCGGGTGGCCGAGTTCACGCTCATCCAGGCCTCTGCGGCCGGCGCGGGCTTCGCCGTCACCGACTGCTCGAGTCCCGACTGGCTGCAGCTGCTCGGCACCGACGGCGCCTACGACGCCTCGCTGTACGCCCTGCGGCCGAGCAATCTCGGGGCGACCGGGGCCGCGGCGGCCTTCCGATCGAATTCACCGGTCACCAATCTCAGCTTCTACTCCAACCCGCAGGTGGACGAGCTCATCGACCGGCTGGATGCGACCTTCGACCCCTCCGCGCAGACCGCGCTGCTGACCAAGATCGATTCGATCGTGTGGTCGGACGCCTATGGGCTGCCGCTCTACCAGTTCCCCTCGGTGACCGCCTTCGACGATCGGGTCTCCGGGATCGCCCCCTCCCCGCTCACCCCGAATCTGCTCTGGAATATCTGGGCCTGGAAGCCGGTTGGAACACACAAATAGGGGGTAGAGGCCGCGCCGAGGTAGACTTGGCCGTTGCAGGGCACCCACTGTCGTGATTCTGCCGCCCGTGAGTCTTCTCAGGCCCCTCCTCACTCAACTCTGCTTTATCTCCAAGGACGTATACCCATGGCTATCGCCACCCGTAATGATCTACGCAATGTGGCTATCGTCGCGCACGTCGACCACGGCAAGACCACCCTCGTCGACGCGATGCTCCGGCAGACGAACTCCTTCGCCGCCCACGCTCACCTCGAGGAGCGCGCGATGGACTCGAACGACCTCGAGCGCGAAAAGGGCATCACGATCCTCGCCAAGAACACGGCGGTCTCCTACTCGGGCATCCACGCGGCCGACGCCGGCGATGAGGGTCCGATCACCATCAACGTCATCGACACCCCCGGCCACGCCGACTTCGGTGGCGAGGTGGAGCGCGGCCTGTCGATGGTGGACGGCGTCGTGCTGCTCGTCGACGCCAGCGAGGGGCCGCTGCCGCAGACCCGGTTCGTGCTCCGCAAGGCGCTCGAGGCGAACCTCCCGGTCATCCTCCTGGTGAACAAGACGGACCGCCCGGATGCCCGCATCGACGAGGTCATCGCCGAGAGCCAGGACCTCCTCCTCGGGCTCGCGAGCGACATGGCGGACGAGCATCCCGACCTCGATCTGGACGCCATCCTCGACGTCCCCATCGTCTACGCATCCGGCCGCAACGGCGCCGCGAGCTGGAACAAGCCGGGCAACGGCGAGCTGCCGGACAACGACGACCTCGAGCCCCTCTTCGAGGCGATCCTCAAGCACATCCCGGCCCCGACCTACGACGACGAGCACCCGCTGCAGGCGCACGTCACCAACCTCGACTCGTCGCCCTTCCTCGGCCGTCTCGCCCTGCTACGCATCTTCAACGGCACGCTCAAGAAGGGCCAGACCGTTGCCTGGGTCAAGCACGACGGAAGCGTGCACAACGTCCGCGTGACCGAGCTGCTCATCACGAGGGCGCTCGACCGCTTCCCCACCGAGCAGGCGGGACCCGGCGACATCGTCGCCGTCGCCGGCTTCGAGGACATCACCATCGGCGAGACCCTCGCCGACCCGAACGACGTCCGTCCGCTGCCGACCATCACCGTCGACGATCCCGCCATCTCGATGACCATCGGCACCAACACGAGCCCGATGATCGGCAAGGTCAAGGGGCACAAGCTCACCGCCCGCATGGTCAAGGACCGCCTCGACCGCGAACTGGTCGGCAACGTCTCGATCAAGCTCGTCGACATCGGACGCCCGGATGCCTGGGAGGTCCAGGGCCGAGGGGAGCTCGCCCTCGCCATCCTCGTCGAGCAGATGCGCCGCGAGGGCTTCGAGCTGACCGTCGGCAAGCCGCAGGTCGTCGTCAAGCAGGTGAACGGCAAGGTGCACGAGCCCTTCGAGCACCTCACGATCGACTCGCCGGAGGAATACCTCGGAGCGATCACCCAGCTGCTGGCCGCCCGCAAGGGGCGCATGGAGGGCATGAGCAACCACGGCACCGGCTGGGTGCGCATGGAGTTCGTCGTGCCGTCCCGCGGTCTCATCGGGTTCCGCACCGAGTTCCTGACGATCACCCGCGGCGCGGGCATCGCCAACGCCGTCTCCCACGGCTACGAGCCCTGGGCGGGGGAGATCACGACCCGCGTCAACGGGTCGATCGTCGCCGACCGCGCCGGTGTCGCCACCCCGTTCGCCATGGTCGCCCTGCAGGAGCGCATGTCGTTCTTCGTGGAGCCGACGCAGGAGGTCTACGAGGGCATGGTCGTCGGTGAGAACTCGCGTGCCGACGACATGGACGTGAACATCACCAAGGAGAAGCAGCTCACCAACATGCGGCAGTCGACCTCGGACACCTTCGAGCGGATGACACCGTCGCGCAAGCTCACCCTCGAGGAGTGCCTGGAGTTCGCCCGCGAGGACGAGTGCGTCGAGGTCACCCCGGAGTTCGTGCGCATCCGCAAGGTCGAGCTCGACGCGAGCGCCCGCGCCCGCAAGACCTCGCGCCTCAAGAAGCAGAACGCCTGACCCGTCCCGCTCGGCGGGAGAAGACACCCCGCGGCGGGAGTAAACGCTCCGCGCGGCGGGGAAAGATGCTTGGCGGCGGGAGTCACGACTCCCGCCGCCAACCTGTTTCTCCCGCCGCGAGCGTGCCAGGAGCAGGAGCAGGAGCAGGAGCAGGAGCCAAGAGCTGGAACCGGACGCCGGATGCGGGCAGGGCCGGCTCAGGAGAACAGTCGTTCGCCGATGTAGCCGCCACGTTTCGGCGCGGGTGGCACGGCGAACAGGGCCGAGCCGATGTGCGAGATGTACTCGTTCAGCCGATCGACCGAGCCGAGCTTCGTCTGCAGCCTGACGAAGTGCTCCGGGTCGTTCATGTAGGCGATGAACAGCAGGCCGGCATCGAGCTGGGCGAACTGGTCGAGGCCGTCGGTGTAGTTGTAGCCGCGCCTCAGGATCTTGACCCCGCCGTTGTTCTCGTGCGCGGCCAGGGCGATGTGCGACGTCGGCGGGATGACCGGCGAGCCGCCCTTCTCCGCCCCGAAGTCCGGTGTGTCGTGCTCGACCCGACCGCTGAGCGGCGCGCCCTCGTTCTTGGTGCGGCCGAAGACGGCCTGTTGGTCGTGCACGGCATCGGCGTCCCAGATCTCGATGTTCATCTGGATCTTGCGCACGACCTGATAGCTGCCGCCGCGCATCCAGGCGGGTCCGTCGTCGACCCAGACGAACTTCCTGTACTCCTCCGGCGTCGAGATGTTGCGGGTCCCGTCCTTGAAGCCCATGAGGTTGCGGGGCGTCTTCTGGTGGGGACCGGCGGATGCCCGCCCGAACCCCATGACCGTCCAGCGGGTCGTCGCGGTGCCCCTGGCCATTCTGGCCAGGTCGCGGATGGCGTGGTAGGCCACCTGCGGATCGTCCGCGCAGGCCTGCAAGCCGAGCTCGCCGCCCGTCGTCGCCGCGGCGAGCTGATCGCTCGGCAGCGTCGGCAGCGCCCTGAGCTTCGGGGGGCGTTTGGCAGCGAGACCGAATCGGGCGTCGAAGAGATCCGGGCCGAGGCCGAGGGTCACCGTGAGCCCGCTCGGGCCGAGATCGAGGGCCTCCCCGGTGTCTCCGGCGACGGCATCGGTGCGGGCGGGTTCCACCTGCCCGATCGTCTGTCCCGCCATGAGCTGGGCGATGGATGCCGACCAGCGCGCCAGCAGCACCTGCAGGTCGGTCGCGGTCGTCCCAGCGGCCATGTCGAAGGCCATGAACATGGAGTAGCGCTGCGGAGGCGTCTCGATGCCCGCCTGGTGGAGTCCCGTGTAGAACGGGTACTGCAGGGCGGAGTCGGAGTCGTCCTGGGCGATCGCCCTGCCGGCGAGCAGGCCGCCTCCGCCGCCCAGCACGGCTCCGCCGACGACACCGCCGGCGGTGCCGAGGAACAGGCCGCGACGGCTGATGCCGCGGGGACGGTCGCCCGTCGCCGCGGCATCGGCCGGTTCTGCCGGTGGTTCGGCCGTCATGAGCGGTGAGCGCGGAGGATCATCGGGCCGTCGCGACCTTCTCGGCGATCTTCGACAGCGGGTCCTGCAGCGCCTGGACCGCCTGGCTGAGCGTCCCCGCGTCGGTCGCCCGCAGCTCCGGGGTGTAGGTCACGTATCCGCCGGCCGCGGACGGGTCCTGGTACTTCTCGAGCAGGGTGGCGACGGCGGCGAACTGGGTGTTGACGGTCTTCGTCAGGTCGGGGTCGATCTTCTTCATGCCCGGCTCCAGGAAGGCGAAGGCCTGCTTGGCGCCCTCGACGTTCGCGGCGAAGTCGATCAGGTCGAGGTGGCTGAACGCCTCCTCCTCGCCCTTGATCTTCTCCGACTGCACCTCCTCCAGCAGGCCGGCGGCGCCGTTGGCGAGGTCCTCCGGCTTGTAGGTCAGCTTCTCGGCGAGGGCGTTGAGCTTGCCGACGTTCGACGTGAGCTCGGCCGCCAGCTGCTTCGTGCCGTCGGTGATCGCGCCGGTGCCGTAGAGATCGCGTTCCACGGCATGGAATCCGTGCCAGCCGACCGCGTCGTCCAGGTTGGATGCGCGCATGTCGATGAGGTAGTCGAGGTTGCCCGCGTTGTCGGTGGCCTTGAAGCCCGGCAGGACGAAGCCGTCGACATCGGACTCGATGCGCTCGTAGAACGGCCTGGCCAGGGCGTAGGCCGCCTTGGCCTTGGCGAGGTCCCCGCTGTCCACGGCGGTCTGCAGGTTGTCCACGGCGGTCGTCATGTTGGTCAGCACCCCGGCGACGTACGTGGCGTATCCGGTGGTTCCCTGCTTGAGCAGGCCCTGCACACCGCCCTTCGGCGCGGCCGCGGCCTTGCCCGTCACCGTGAAGGCCGTCGTCTCCTTCTCGGCACCGGGGCAGTAGATCTGATACCTGCCGCCGCCGAGCGTGCTCGTGAAGCTCACCGCGCCGAGGCCAGGAGCGAGGTTCTCCTTCTCGCCGAGGATGCGCCCGGCGCTGAGGAGCTCGACCTCCGTGATCGCGGTGGAGGTCTTGTTGGTGATGGTGAAGGTCACCGGCCCGGCCTTCGCCGTGGTGGTGCTGAGATCGCAGCTGTCGCCGGAGCCGCCGGCGTTCAGCGTGATGGCCACCTGCGAGGCCGCGGAGGAGGTGGCCGTGCCACCGGGGGAGTCGGTCGACCCGGTGGAGGAGCAGCCGGCGAGGGCGGCGGTCACGGCGGTGGCGACCGCGATGACGGTGAAGACCGTGGTCTTTCTAGCGGGGGACATAGCTATCATTCCTCGTTTCGTGGGCGGTGCGGGAGAGAGGTGCTGGACGGGTCGGGTCGGCCGTATGCGAGGCGCGCACGGCCCAGGCCTCCGGGTCGCCGATCCGTGAGCGGCGCAGGCCGCCCCTGAGCGCGGAGATCGCGAGGGCGAGCGCGGCGATGGCGAGGGCGATCGGCAGGTAGAGCTTCCAGAGCAGCCGCTCCTGCGACTCGGACTGCGCGGCGAGTGCCCGGTCGGTCACCGTCGTCACGGTGGCCTGGCTGGCGGCCCAGCCGTTCGCCGGAAGCGAGACCGTCCGGGGGGTGTCGAGGCCGCCACCGGCGATCGTGAGGATCGCCGACGAGGTCGAGGTCGCGTCCAGGATGCCGTCCCCGACCGTCCAGACGGTGGCCGTCGACCTCGTCGTCGTCGTCACCTGGAACGGTCCAGGGCTCTGCTGGAGGCTCATCCCGATCGGCAGCGAGCCGCCGTTGAGGGCCACGAGGTCGTCGAGCGTGACCGTCGACCTCCCGGTGGTCGTGGCCGGTGGCAGGCGATGCTCGATCGCGGCGATGCCGTCGACCGTTGCCTGCAGCGTGCGGCTGGCCACGGCATCGGTCGTCGTGCCGTCGGCTTCGACGGCGAAGCGGCGGGGAGCGGCCTGCGGATCCAGGACGGCGACCGCACCGATCGTCCGACCCGCGGCATCCGCGATCGGCATCCGTCTCACCCCGGAGACGTCGGCGCCGGTTGGTACCGCGAGCCCCAGCACCGCGGCGATGACGACGAGGCCGCCGGCGATCGCCCACTTGAGCCTCGGCACGGTCGCGGCGGACGGCCGATGGGAGGCCGGCCAGAACACGATCGTCAGGACGATGACGAGATAGCTGCCCCACCCGAGCGCCTCGATCACGCGAGGGTCCGCGGGGATGCCGAGCACGCCGGTGACGAGTGCCGACTGGATGGAGCCGTTCGGTGCGAGCCAGGAGAGGTCGACGGTCCGCTGCTGGCCGACATTGAGCCACCCCGCCTCGTGAGCCGTTCGCAGGGCGGTGAGGACGAGACCGGCCGCGACGAAGACGAGGAAGACGCCGGTGATCCGGAAGAACCGGCCGAGGTTGATCCGGACGCCGCCGTGGTAGATCCCGATCCCGATGCCGACGGCGATGAGGATGCCGAGCGCCGCGCCGCCGATGGCCGCCGCGACGCTCGTCGACGACTGGAAGGTCGCGAGCAGGAAGACCGAGGTCTCGAATCCCTCCTTGAGCACGGCGAGGAAGGCCATGACGGCGAGCGCGCCCGCCGTGCCCTCCCCGAGGGCGGCGGTGGCCGAGGACTCGATCTCGCGCTTCAGGCCGGAGGCGTGGGTGTTCATCCACACGATCATCCCGGTGACGAAGGCGACCGCGACGGCGCCGATGATCGTCTCCAGCCCCTCCTGCTGCGCCTGGGGAAGCGCCAGCGAGACGGCCTCGAGCACGGCGCCGACGCCGATGCTCAGCAGCACGGCGGTGATGACACCGATCCACATCGCCCGGAGCGAGCGCCCGTTGCGCCGCAGGAAGGCCGCGAGAATCCCGACGATGAGCGCCGCCTCGAGACCTTCACGCAGGCCGATCACCAGGGTTGCGAGCACGGAATCATTTCGTGAGAGGGACGGGGATTGGTAAGGCTTACCTTACTCACGAGACTCTAGCTGGCACGGCCTATCCTGTGCAATGTGCAACTGAATCCCAGCGCAGCCGAGTCTGTCCTCTTCGTGCATGCTCATCCCGACGACGAAAGCATCTCCACCGGGGGGACGATCGCCCTCCTGGTCGACCGTGGTGCGTCCGTCACCGTCGTCACCTGCACCCGCGGAGAGCTGGGAGAGGTCATCCCCGAAGGGCTCCGGCGGCTCCAGGGCGACCCCGCCGGCCTCGCCGCTCATCGCGAGGGCGAGCTCGCGGATGCCCTCCAGGCCCTCGGTGTGTCCGATCACCGTTTCCTGGGTGCGGCCGGCGCCCGTGCCGCCGGCCTGCCGCCCCGGCGCTACACGGACTCCGGCATGAGATGGGGAGCCCACGGCGCGGAGGCGCTGGACAGGCTCGGCGAGGACTCGCTGAGCGCCGCGCCCCTCGGCGAGGTCGTCGCGGACCTTCTCACCGTGATCGAGGACGTCCGGCCGACCGCCGTGGTGAGCTACGACGCCGCCGGCGGCTACGGGCATCCCGATCACGTGCGTGCCCAGGAGGCGAGCCGCAGGGCCGCTGAGGCCGCCGGCCTGCCCTTCTACGCGATCGAACCGGCCCCGGCGGCGGGACAGCTCGAGATCGACGTGTCGTCGGTCGTCGGCAGGAAGACGGATGCGCTCCGAGCGCACCGCACGCAGGTGACGGTCGACGGGAGCAGCTTCGCCCTGTCGAGCGGCCCGCGCCGTCCGATCGAGACCGTCGAGCGGTTCCGTCGAGAACGGGGTGTTGTCCAGGACCCCCTGGTCTGGAGGGATCAGGGCCTCGGCCTGCACCTGCTGGTCTGGATCCTCGCGCTGGTCGCCGGCGGCGCGATCGGTGCCATCTCCGCCGTCGACCATCAGTACGCCTGGACGGTCTTCGGCGCCGCTGTACCGATCGGCGCCATCGTCTCGCTGGCCATCATCGCCGCGCTGCTGGCCGGGCTGCGGCTGATCTTCGGCGGTCGCGCGGTGACCACCCTGGCCGCCCTCGGCATCCTCGTGGTCATCGGCCTGCTGTCCACGGCGAGCGATGGCGGGTCGGTCCTGATCCCCGCCAACCTCGCCGGATATCTGCTCACCTACGGGTCGGTCGTCATCACCCTCGTCGCGCTCGCCTGGCCGAAGGCCGGCACCTTCTCCCGGGATAAGATTGTTCCCAGGCCAGAACCGAAGGGAACGCCCTCACCGTGACTTATGTCATCGCCCTCCCGTGTGTGGATGTCAAAGACCGTGCGTGCATCGACGAGTGTCCGGTCGATTGCATCTACGAGGGGGAGCGCTCGCTCTACATCCACCCGGATGAATGCGTCGACTGCGGAGCCTGCGAGCCGGTGTGCCCGGTCGAGGCCATTTACTACGAGGACGACGTCCCCGAGCAGTGGGCCGACTACTACAAGGCCAACGTCGAGTTCTTCGACGACCTCGGCTCCCCTGGCGGAGCCGCGAAGGTCGGTGTCATCCACAAGGACCACCCCCTCATCGCCGCCCTGCCACCCCAGGGCGCCTGAGTGCCGCTGCGACTGCCCGACTACCCTTGGGACTCGCTGGAGCCGTATGCGGCGACCGCGAGGTCGTATCCGGGCGGGATCGTCGACCTCTCCGTCGGCTCGCCGGTCGACCCGACCCCCGCGATCATCCGCGACTCCCTCGCCGCCGCCACGGATGCGCACGCCTACCCGCTGACGGTCGGCACGCCGGCCCTCCGCGAGGCCATCGTCTCCTGGTTCGCGCGTCGCCGCGGGGTGGGAGATCTCGGGATCCCCAACGTGCTCCCCACGATCGGCTCGAAGGAGTTCATCGCCGGCCTCGCGCTGTGGCTGGGGCTCGGGCCCGGGGACATCGTGGTGCAGCCGAGGCTCGCCTATCCCACCTACGCGGTCGGCGCGGCGCTCGTCGGCGCCACCGTCGTCTCGAGCGACGATCCGGAGGAGTGGCCGGAGGGGACCAGACTCGTCTGGATCAACAGCCCGGGAAACCCCAACGGGCGCATCCTCGGGATCGACGGGCTGAAGGCCGCCGTCACCAGGGCCCGCGAGCTCGGCGCCGTCATCGTGAGCGACGAATGCTACGCGGAGCTGGGCTGGACGCCCGACTACGAGGGGCCGGACGGTGCGCATCTGGCGACGCCGAGCATCCTCGACCCGCGGGTGATCGACGGCGATCGCAGCTCGGTCCTCTGCGTCTACTCGCTGAGCAAGCAGTCCAACCTGGCCGGTTACCGGGCCGGTTTCGTCGCCGGCTGCAGCGAGCTCATCGCCGAGCTCCTGGCCGTCCGCAAGCACCTCGGCACCCTTCCGCCGGCTCCCATCCAGGCCGCCATGGTGACGGCCCTCGGCGACGACACCCACGTGCGCGCTCAGCGCGAGCGATATCGTGATCGTCGATCGAGGCTCGCGCCGGCGCTCGAGGCGGCGGGCTTCGCCATCGACGACAGCGAGGGCGGCCTCTACCTCTGGGCGAGCGAGGGCACGGATGCCTGGAAGACGGTCGCCGAGCTGGCTGACCTCGGCATCCTGGTGGCGCCGGGGACCTTCTACGGCGAGGACCCCTCCCATCACGTGCGCATCGCCATCACGGCGACCGACGAGGCCATCGGGCTGGCCGTGGAGCGTTTGGAGGCTTTGGCCAAACAACGTGCCGGATCGTTAGCGGATGCGGCGAGCGAAGCTTCCGCCACGTAGGCTATGTGAGTGGACAACGCTGCTGACGACAAGACCGAAAAGGCAACGCTGCACTTCCCGGGAGGGAGTGCGGAGTTCCCGATCCTGAAGAGCGTCGACGGCGCATCGAGCATCGACATCTCGACGTTCACCAAACAGACCGGCTATACGACCTTCGATCAGGGGTTCGTCAACACCGCGGCGACGAAGAGCGCGATCACCTACATCGACGGTGACAAGGGCATCCTGCGGTATCGCGGTTACGCCATCGAGGACCTCGCGGCGCACTCCACCTACCTCGAGGTCGCCTGGCTGCTCATCCACGGAGAGCTGCCGAGCGCCTCCGAGCTCGACGAGTTCGAGCGCCGGGTGCGCAGGCACACCCTGCTGCACGAGGACCTCCGGCGGCTGTTCGACGCTCTTCCCCACGACGCGCATCCTATGTCGGTGCTGTCGAGCGCGGTCTCGGCGCTGTCGACCTACTACGAGGACTCGATCAGCGTCCGCGACCCGGAGCACACCGAGCTCAACTCCATCCGACTGCTCTCCAAGCTTCCCGTCATCGCCGCCTACGCCCACAAGAAGAGCCTCGGCCAGGCGTTCCTCTATCCGGACAACACCCTCAGCTTCACCGACAACTTCCTCAAGCTGAACTTCGGCACCATGGCGGAGCCGTACGAGGTGAACCCGGTGGTCAGCAAGGCCCTCGAGCGGCTGCTCATCCTGCACGAGGACCACGAGCAGAACGCCTCGACCTCGGCCGTGCGCATGGTCGGCTCCACGGAGGCGAACATGTTCGCCTCCGTCTCGGCCGGGATCAACGCCCTCTACGGCCCGCTCCACGGCGGAGCCAACGAGGCGGTGCTCAAGATGCTCAGCGAGATCAAGGATTCGGGCGAGAGCGTTCAGCGATTCGTCGAGCGGGTCAAGAACAAGGAGGACGGCATCCGCCTGATGGGCTTCGGCCACCGGGTGTACAAGAACTTCGATCCCCGCGCCAAGCTCGTCAAGGAGAGCGCCGACGAGGTGCTCGAGGCCCTCGGCGTGCAGGACGATCTGCTCGACATCGCCAAGGAGCTCGAGGAGGTGGCGCTCGCCGACGACTACTTCATCGAGCGCAAGCTCTACCCCAACGTCGACTTCTATACCGGCGTCATCTACAAGGCGATGGGCTTCCCGCCGCGCATGTTCACCGTGCTCTTCGCGATCGGGCGTCTTCCCGGCTGGATCGCCCACTGGCGCGAGATGAACGACGATCCGGCGACGCGCATCGGCCGTCCGCAGCAGCTCTACGTCGGCTCGCCCCGGCGCGATTGGCCGGCCCGCTGAGCGCTCCGCTCAGACCGGCGTGCGGACGTCCGGTTCAGGCGTGCAGGGCCGCGTTGAGCTCGATGCCCGTGCCGGACCTGGCCAGCACCTCGACCGCCCCGGTGACCGAGTTGCGGCGGAACAGCAGCCCGGCAACGCCGGACAGCTCCACGGCCTTGACGGTGCGCGGCTCCGCCTCGCCGACCACCACCACCTTCGTGCCCGCCGTCACGTAGAGCCCCGCCTCGACCACGGAGTCGTCCCCGATCGAGATGCCGATGCCGGAGTTCGCGCCGAGCAGGGCTCGACGGCCGACCTCCACCCGCTGGGTCCCGCCGCCGGAGAGCGTGCCCATGATGGATGCGCCGCCTCCGACATCCGATCCGTCGCCGATCACGACGCCCTGGGAGACCCGGCCCTCGATCATCGAGACGCCGAGCGTTCCGGCGTTGTAGTTGACGAAGCCCTCGTGCATGACCGTCGTCCCGGGGGAGAGATGCGCCCCCAGGCGCACCCGAGAGGCATCGGCGATGCGCACCCGCGCGGGCGACACGTAATCGATCAGCCGCGGGAATCTGTCGATGCCGTGAGCGGCGATGCCGTGCCGTTGCAGTGCGGGGCGCAGCCGCTCGAAGTCCTCGGGATGCACCGGGCCGGCATTCGTCCAGACGACGACGGGCAGCTGCGCGAAGATGCCGTCGAGGTTCACGGTGTTGGGAGCGACGAGCAGATGGCTGAGCAGATGCAGCCGGAGATAGGCGTCCGGGGTGGTGGCCGGCGCGGCATCCAGGTCGATCTCCACGGTCACGAAGTCGATGTGCACGGCGCGGCGCTCGTCGGCGCCGATCAGCTCCTCCAGCTCCGCCGGGGCGATGTACGGGTCGCGGCCGGCGGGAAGACCGCCGAGCGACGGTGAGGGAAACCAGGTGTCGAGTACCGTGCCGTTGTCGGCGATCGTGGCGAGCCCGTAACCCCAGGCCATGCGTTCAGTCATGCCTCAAGGTTAGCGACGCGAACGACCCCATTCCGGCTCTCGGTAAACTGACCGCATGCCCGTCGTCGATCCGACCCCGCCCGCGCTCGACCTCGGAGCCTCGTCGATCGAGCTCACGCGGCAGCTCTGCGACATCGAATCGGTGTCCGGGAACGAGCACACGATAGCCGACACGATTGAGGCCGCCCTCGCCGAGCTCGAGCACCTGGAGGTCGTCAGGGACGGGGACACCGTCGTCGCCCGCACCGCACTCGGGCGCGCGGAACGGGTCGTGATCGCCGGTCACATCGACACCGTGCCGCTCAACGGCAACCTGCCGAGCCGGTTCGAGACGATTCAGGGGCAGGAGTATCTCTGGGGGCGCGGCACGGTGGACATGAAGGCCGGTGTCGCCGTGCAGCTCAAGCTCGCCGCCGAGCTCGTCGCCCCCGTCGTCGATCTGACCTGGATCTGGTACGACCACGAGGAGGTCTCCTCCGAGCTGAACGGCCTCGGACGGGTCGCAAGGAACCATCCGGAACTGCTCGACGGCGACTTCGCGATCCTCGGCGAGCCGACCGCCTCGGCGATCGAGGGCGGCTGCAACGGGACCATGCGGGCCGTCCTGCGCACCGTCGGCGTGCGCGCGCACTCGGCCAGGGCATGGGTCGGCCACAACGCCATCCACGACGCCGCGCCGATCCTGGCGATCCTCGCCGCCTATCGGCCACGGGAGGTCGAGGTCGACGGCCTGGTCTATCGAGAAGGGCTCAACGCCGTCGCCATCGAGGGAGGGGTTGCGGGCAACGTCATCCCCGACGAATGTCTCGTGACCGTCAACTACCGATTCGCACCGAGCCGCAGCGCGGCGGAGGCGGAGCAGCATCTCCGGGAGCTGTTCGCCGGTTTCGAGCTCACGGTGACGGACAGCGCGGAGGGCGCGCGTCCGGGGTTGAATGCCCGTCTCGCCCGTGACTTCCTCTCGGCCGTGGGCGGAGAGGCCAGGCCCAAGTACGGCTGGACCGATGTCGCCCGCTTCTCCGCGCTCGGCATCCCGGCGGTGAACTACGGGCCGGGAGACCCGCTGAAGGCGCACGCCGACGACGAGCGGGTCGCGGTCGAGCAGATCCTCGACTGCGAGCGCGGACTGCGGGCGTGGCTCACCGCCTCCTGATCCCGGCCGTCGTGCGCTACCGGTTGGCGCCATGGTGGCTGCGGGTCCTGCTCATCTGGGTCGTCTCGCGCGGCATCACCACCGGTCTCCTGCTGCTGTTCGCCGGCTGGCAGGAGCAGAACCCCTGGACGGGCAGGCATCCCGGCTACCTCGCCTTCTCTCAGCTCTGGGACAGCACCTGGTACCACATCGTGGCTGCGAGCGGCTACCCGGCGGCCCTCCCGCTCACCTCGGACGGTCACGTCGGGGAGAACGCCTGGGCCTTCCTTCCCGGCTACCCGATGCTCGTCCGTTTCCTCATGGTGGTGACCGGCCTGCCGTGGGTGCCGGTGTCGCTCTTCGTCTCGGTGGTCTTCTCGCTCGCCTCCGCGCTGCTGTTCTACCGGCTCATGCGCCTGTCGCTGCCGCCAGGGACGTCGCTGTTCGCGGTGGTGCTGTTCTGCGTCGCCCCGCTCTCGCCGATCATGCAGGTCTCCTACGCGGAGTCGATGTTCGTGTTCTTCCTGACCCTCGCGCTGTACCTGCTCCTGCGGCGGCGATACGCGCTGCTCTTCCCCGTCGTCGTCGTCCTGGCGCTCACCCGCCCGAGCGGACTGGCCTTCGCCCTCGCGCTCGGCCTGCACGTCGTCCATCGCTGGTGGACGAGGGCACACGATCCCTTCCCCCTCGCCGACCGCCTGCTGTCGGTCGCCCTGACCGTCTTCAGCCTCGCCATGGGGTTCGCGTGGCCGGTCATCGCGTGGGCCGTCACGGGCTCGCCCAGCGCGTACACCGACACCGAGCTGGCCTGGCGCTCCACCTACATCGGCTATCGGGGGCTGCTGCCGTTCGCCTCCTGGGTCCAGGGCGCCCGGTTCTGGGGAGGGCAGTGGGGCATCGGCGGTCTCGGCCTGGTGCTGCTCGGTGTCGTCGTCGCCGGTTTCTTCGCCTGGCTGTTCACGCGGCGGGTCCGTCGGCTCGGCACGGACCTGCGCCTCTGGTCGGCCAGCTACGCCGTGTATCTGCTGGCCGTCTTCTTCCCGCAGTCCAGCACCTTCCGCCTGCTCGTGCCGTTCTTCCCGTTGCTGGGAGCAGTGGCGCAGCCGACGTCCCGGATCTACCGGGGCTCGGTCGTGCTGCTCTTCATCGCCGGCCAGTTCGGATGGCTGTACATCTGCTGGTGGGTCAACGGATACGACTGGACTCCGCCGTGAGCCGTTCCCCGGCCACGCGGATGCCCCCGTTTTCGGGATACAGCCAAGGTACGGGATAATGGGAGTTATTCCACGAAAGGGGATTACTCATGGCAGCCATGAAGCCGAGGACCGGAGACGGGCCGATGGAGGCTGTTAAAGAGGGACGTCTCATCATCGTGCGTGTGCCTCTCGAGGGCGGCGGGCGTCTGGTCGTCTCCGTCAACGATGCCGAGGCGAAGGAGCTCCACGACGCTCTCGCCGGCGTCGTCGCCCCCGCGAACTGAGCTCAGCGATCCGTCTCCGGCTCCGCGATCTTCGTCAGGAGCAACAGCCCGTCACCGACCGGTGAGAGCGAGCTGATGACGGCGTCGGATGCGGCGACCTCCTTGAGCAGGGAACGGAAGCCCCTGACCGTGTCGTCCCGTTTGGTCGGGTCGGCCACTCGGCCGCGCCACAGTGCGTGGGCGACGATCACGGTTCCTCCCGGACGCACGAGCCGGAGGCCGTGTTCCACGTACTGGATCACGGAGAGCGGCTCGGCGTCGACGAGCACGATGTCGTAGGACTGCTCGTTCATCCGCGGAAGCACGTCGGCGGCGCGGTCGGTGATCAGCCGGACCTGCTTGGCCGGCACGCCGAGCTCGGCGAAGGACTTGCGCGCGGACTGCTGATAGTCCAGCTCGAAATCGATGGAGGTCAGCGTCGCCTGCGGCGCGCCCACGAAGAACCAGAGGCCGCTGACCCCGAGCCCCGTGCCGATCTCGATGATGCTGGTGGCGGCGGCCGCTGCGGCGAGCACCGCCAGCTGGGCCCCCATCGCCGGGCTGACCGGTTCGACGCCGAGCTCGATCGAATGGTGCCTCGCCTGGACGATCTCCGCCCGTTCGACGACGAACTCCTCGGCGAACTTCCAGCTCGACTCTTTGCCTGCCACTCACGCTCCTTGTTCAGAGACAAGATTAGGGTGCGTCCCGTTCCGCGCGGATCGGGCGCGCCGCCCGCGGGCCGCGGTCGGCTCGAAAACCGGGCCTCGCCCGATGGGGGAGGAGTTAGTCTGGGCATATGTTCGGCCCCAGTCTCGACAAGTTCCTCGTCATCGGGGTGATCGCCGTCTTCCTGCTGGGACCGGAACGGCTGCCGCACTACGCCGCCCAGCTCGCCCGTCTCGTTCGGAACGTCCGGCAGATGGCGGACGGCGCCAAGGACAGGCTGCGCGACGAGATGGGACCGGACTTCGACGAGGTCGACTGGAAGAAGCTCGATCCGCGGCAGTACGATCCTCGCCGCATCATCCGTGAGGCCCTCGTCGAGGACACCGTCGAGCCTGTCCCCGTCGTCCGCCCGAGCGCATCGGCGAGCGCGCGCAGGCGCAAGGCCGAGAGCGGGCCGGCCCCGTTCGACACCGAGGCCACGTAGACCGCCCGCGATGTTATCGCGAGCACTCCGACGGTCAGGCGGAGTGCTGGGCCGCGACCCTCGCCGCCTCGGTGCGCAGGGCCTCGACGACCAGCCGAACCGACGGCCGTTCCGCCCGGTCCGGTCGCATCAGTGCCCAGATCTGACGCACCGCACGGACCCCGGACAGCGGCCGGGTCACCAGCCCGTTCTCGTGGTCCCTGGTCGTGTACCGCGGGAGGATGGCGACGCCGTGACCGGCGGCGACGAGCGACTCGACGATCCCGTTGTCGAGGAACCGCTGCCCGATCGTCGCGGGCACCCCGGTGATCGCCTCGAGCTGGCGGAGGATCCGGTCGTAGGGGAATCCGAGGGGGACGCCGATCCAGGTCACCTCGGTGAGATCTCGCGCGGACAGGCTCGTCTTCGCGGCGAGCGGATGACCCTCCGGCAGGGCGATGTCGAGCGGCTCCTCCATGAGCTTGACCACGGCGAGGCCGCGTTCCCGCCAGGAGGGGAGCATGCCGGGGGAATCGGCGACGACGATGTCGAAGTCCGGCGTGAGGTCGGCGAAGTCCGGCGTCAGCGGGTCCTGGTCGGTGGCGGTCAGCACGAGTCCCGGCATGTCGTGGACGGCGGTCAGCAGCCCGGGGAGCAGCATCTGGCCCCCGGTGGGGAAGATGGTGAGGGTGACCTCGCCGCTCGGCGCCTGTTTGAAGTCCGCCCACAGCGCATCGGCCCGCTCGAGGGCGATCGCGACATCCGTCGCCGTCTGGGCGAGCATCCGCCCGGCTCCGGTCAGCACGATGCCCCGGCCGGACCGCTCGGTGAGTGGGACGCCGGCCTCCCGTTCGAGCACCTTCAGCTGCTGGGAGACCGCAGAAACGGTGCGCCGGCCCGCCTTCGCGACGGCGGTGATGCTTCCCCGTTCCGCGAGCTCGCGGAGCAGCTCGAGACGGCGCACATCCATAAAGAAAGTCTACACAATCAGGCAAGAACTATTTGATTGTGCTAAAGCCACGGAGGGCTTTGACTGGTGTCATATCCACCTGAATACTCCCGAGGTCATCATGCCCAGCATCATCGTTTCCGCCGTCATCGCCGCCGTCGCGGTCTGGGGCGTTCTCGCCAGCATCGTCGTCATCAAGAACGACGGCTACGGTCGCATTCCGACCCACCGCTAGGCCCCCCTTCGACTCCTGCCCGGAGTCCATGCAGCCAGCCGGCTGGACTCGCGTGTCTGCCGCACGCCCCCGGCGTTTCCTCCACGGCTCATGGATTTCGGGTAGTGAAACCTTCGCTCTCGCGTTGTTCTGCGGAACGCCGATGGTCAGCGGACGCTGACTCCGAGCTTGCGCCCGGCGAGACCACGTCGCCGCGAGACCAGTCCATCGGCGACGGTCGACAGGGCGAGGGCCGCTGGATCCGACGGCGACGACAGCACGATCGGTGTGCCCGCGTCGCCGCTGATCCTCGTCTGAAGGCTGATCGGGATCGAGGCGAGCACCGGGACGGGCTCGTCCTGTCCGCGTGAGAGCCGCGCGGCGACCTCCGCGCCGCCGCCGCTGCCGAAGATCTCCAGCAGGGACCCGTCGTCCTGCAGCGCCCCCGACATGTTCTCGATCACGCCGATGACCTTCTGGCCCATCTGTCTGGCCACCAACCCGCTGCGCTCGGCGACCTCCGCCGCCGCCGGCTGGGGGGTCGTCACGACGATGACCTCCGCCTGGGGCAGTAGTTGCCCAAGGGAGAGGGCGATGTCGCCGGTGCCGGGCGGCAGATCGAGCAGCAGCACGTCGAGGTCGCCGAAGAAGACGTCGGAGAGGAACTGCTGGATGGTGCGGTGCAGGATCGGCCCGCGCCAGGAGACGGCCGCGTTCCCGTCCACGAACATCCCGATCGAGATGACCTTCACGCCGTGGCCGATCGGCGGCAGGATCATCTGATCCACCTGTGTCGGCTTCGCGCCCTCCAACCCGAGGATGCCGGGAATCGAGAACCCGAACACGTCGGCGTCGACGATGCCGACGGACAGCCCCCGTTCCGCGAGGGCGACGGCCAGGTTGGCGGCGATCGTCGACTTGCCGACACCGCCCTTGCCGCTGGTGATCGCGTAGACGCGCGTCAGCGAGTCGGGGCCGAACTGCAGCGTCCTCGCCCGGCCGCCGCGGAGCGTCTCGGTGAGCGCGGCACGCTCGTCCTTCGTCATCACCGTGACCTCGACGAGGACGGAGTTGATGCCGTCCACGGACGCCGCGGCCTCGCGGACGTCGCGCTCGATCGTGTCGGCCGCCGGGCATCCGACGATCGTCAGCTTGAGCGCGACGGTCGCCTTTCCCGCCTCGTCGACCGTCACTCCGCCGATCATGCCGAGCTCGGTGATCGGTCTGCGGATCTCCGGGTCGATGACCCCTGCCAGAGCCGCGAGCACCTCGGCCGATCGGGTCCCGTGTCCCGCGCCGGTCACCCGGCGCCCTCCGGATCCTTCTCCTTCTCCAGCTCCTCGAGCAGGGCGCGCAGCTCGGCCCTGATGAAGTCCTTGCTCGCGAGATCGCGCACGGCCAGCCGCAGCGCGACCACCTCCCTGGCGAGGTACTCCGTGTCGGCGAGGTTGCGCTCCGCCCGCTGGCGGTCCTGCTCGAACTGCACCCGGTCGCGGTCGTCCTGGCGGTTCTGGGCGAGCAGGATGAGCGGGGCGGCGTAGGAGGCCTGGAGCGAGAGGATGAGCGTCAGCAGCGTGTAGTTGAGGCGGCGCGGATCGAACTGGGCCATCTCGGGCGCCCAGGTGTTGTAGGCCAGCCAGAGCACAACGAAGACGCTCATGCCCACCAGGAAGCCGGAGGTGCCCATCGCCCGCGCAAAGCTCTCGGAGAAGCGTCCTACCCGGTCCTTGTTGCCACCGAGACGGAAGACGAAGGGTGTGCGAAGCCCCTTCGGGGAGTCGAGTCCGGTCTCAGAGCGACGTGCCATTGAGGTTCCTCCTTCCTGCTGGTGCGATTACGGGGATGGTGCTGGTGTCAGCGAGGGGCGTCGTGGACTGCTCCTCGTCGTGACTTCGCCAGTCGTCGGGCAGCAGATAGTCGAGAACATCGTCAATGGTCACCACCCCGACCAATCGGTGGTTGTCATCGACAACCGGTAGGGAGACGAGGTTGTAGCTGGCCAGGGTGCGCGCGACCTCTGCGGCGGAGGCGCTCGCCTTCACCGGCTCGAGCTTCTGGTCGAGCAGGGTGCCGAGGCGCTCCATGGGCGGGTAGCGGAGCATCCGCTGGAAGTGGACCATACCGAGGAACCGTCCGGTCGGCGGCTCGTACGGCGGCAGGGTGACGCAGACGGCCGCACCGAGAGCGGGGGCCAGCTCGTGCCTGCGGATGAGCGCGAGGCCCTCCGCGACCGTCGCGTCGGCGGACACGATGATCGGCTCGGTCGTCATGAGGCCGCCGGCGGTGTCCGGCGCGTAGAGCAGGAGCATGCGGACGTCGTCCGCCTCCTCCGGCTGCATCAGGTCGAGCAGGGCCTCGCCGCGCTCGTCGGAGAGCTGGGCGATGAGGTCGGCCGCGTCGTCGGGCTGCATCTGGTCGAGGACGTCGGCCGCCCTGTCGTCGTCGAGGTGGCCGAGGATGTCCACCTGCTCGCTCTCCGGCATCTCCTCGAGCACGTCGGCGAGGCGCTCGTCGCTCATCTCCTCCGCGACCTCGAGCATCCGCTGCTCCGGGAGGTCGAGCAGGGCGTTCGCGAGGTCGGCGGGCAGCAGGTCCTCGTAGGTGGCCAGCAGCTGGGTCGCCGACTGCGCGCCCCCGGTCGAGCGCTCGCGCACATCCGACCACTTGGCGAAGATGGTGGCGCCCTTGGCGAACGGGGATGCGCTCGTCTTCGGCCGGCGGAGGAAGAGCTCGCTGACCGCCCACTCTCCCGGGCCGCTCTCCTCGATGGCGACGTCTTCGATCGTCGCGGTGCCGCTCTTGTCGACCAGCGTCACCTGGCGTCCGAGCATCTCGGCGATGACCCGAACCTCGCCCCCGCGCTGTTCGAAGCGGCGCAGGTTGATGAGCCCGGTCGTGATGATCTGCCCTGATCCGATGCTGGTGACCCTGCCGATCGACAGGAAGACACGGCGCTTGCCGGGCACCTCGACGATGAGGCCGACAACCCGCGGCGGCTCCTTGTGCCGATAGACGACGAGCACGTCGCGCACGCGCCCGACCTTGTCGCCCGCGGGGTCGAAAACGGAGCACCCGGCCAGTCGGGCGACGAAAACTCTCGTGGCGCTCACAGAACTAACTTAGACCTTCACCCCGGGCGCGGAGGATAATGGCGAAATGACCAATCAAGGCCCCATGGGCGCCCGTGCCCGACTCGTCCCGACCCTGCCGAAGGGCGACGTGCTCGGCACCTACGACACCTATTTCGAGGCGCAGGCGGTCGTCGACCGGCTTGCCAAGGCGGACTTCGAGGTGAAGCAGGTCTCGATCGTCGGAAGTGACCTCAAGACCGTCGAGCGGGTCACCGGCAAGCTCACCTACGGCAGGGCCGCGGGAGCGGGAGCGGCCAGCGGCGCCTGGTTCGGTCTCTTCCTCGGCGTGCTGCTGACCTTCAGCAGCTCGAGCTCCGTCGTGCAGTACGTCTTCGCGGCCATCATCATCGGCGCGGGCTTCGGGGCCCTGTTCGGCATCGCGGCCACCGCGATCAACCGACGCACCCGGGACTTCACCTCGACCCATCAGGTGCTCGCGAGCAAGTACGAGGTCATCATCGATCCGCAGCTCACGATGAAGGCCCAGGACGTCCTGGCGCGCCCGGACTCCGGCCGCAACTAGGGCTCACCTGGCCGCCGTTCGGCATCGAGATCCATTCGAAACGCGGCTCGTCTTGACATTGTGCGGTGAACGTCCTTACAGTGTTCCACAAGCCATGAGAGCGCTCTCACGGTTGACCGAGAGAGCGCTCTCACGGATTATCACAACAGTCCACGCACACAAAGGAGTTTCCCGTGTACTTTTCTCGACGCAAGAAATTGGCGGTGGCCATCGTCGGCGCCGCCTCGATCGCCCTGCTGGCAGCCGGGTGTAGCAGCGGAGGCGGCAGCGACAGCTCGAACGGCAAGACGACCCTCACCTACTGGGCCAGCAACCAGGGGACCAGCATCGCGAACGACAAGGAGGTCCTGACCCCCCTGCTGAAGAAGTTCGAGAAGCAGTCCGGCATCAAGGTCAACCTCGAGGTCGTCGGCTGGAACAACCTGCAGACCAGGATCAACACCGCCGTCACCTCCGGTGTCGGGCCTGACGTCGTCAACATCGGCAACACCTGGGCGCCGTACCTTTCGGCGACCGGCGCGTTCCTGCCCTACGACTCCACGAACATGAAGGCGATCGGCGGCAGCGACAAGTTCGTCGCCACCGCGCTGTCGACCGGTGGTGAGGAAGGCAAGACCGTCACCTCCGTTCCGCTGTACGGACTCGCCTACGGCCTGTACTACAACAAGAAGATGTTCTCCGACGCGGGTCTGACCGCTCCCACCACCTGGGAGGAG
>NZ_DASWPB010000057.1:0-5091 GCF_036404185.1 Lacisediminihabitans sp.
AGGGGCCTCGGGCAGCTGCTCCTCGGCATGCAGGAGTCGGCCCTGGCGATGGGCGACGACGATCCAGCGGTCAGCGCCGCGGCCATGAAGACCTACGGCAACCTGCAGGACCGGTTCACCGCACTCGGCGGGTACTCCGCCGAGGCGGAGGCCGCGTCGATCGCGAGCAACCTCAGCCTGCCCGACCGCATCCTCGATCAGCCCCTCTCGACGCTCTCCGGCGGGCAGCGCCGCCGGATCGAGCTCGCGCGCATCCTGTTCTCCGGGGCGGACACCATGCTGCTCGACGAGCCGACCAACCACCTCGACGCCGACTCGGTCGTCTGGCTGCGCGATTTCCTCAAGAACTTCCAGGGCGGACTGATCGTGATCAGCCACGACATCGCTCTCGTGGAGGAGACGGTCAACCGGGTCTTCTACCTCGACGCTAACCGCCAGGTAATCGACATCTACAACATGAACTGGAAGAACTACCAGCGCCAGCGGGCCGCGGACGAGGAGCGCCGCAAGAAGGAGCGGGTCAACGTCGAGAAGAAGGCCTCCGTGCTGCAGATGCAGGCGGCCAAGTTCGGCGCCAAGGCGACCAAGGCCGCCGCCGCCCACCAGATGGTCCGGCGCGCGGAGAAGATGCTGTCCGGCCTCGACGACGTGCGGGCCGTCGAGCGTGTCGCCAAGCTGCGTTTCCCCGATCCGGCGCCCTGCGGCCGCACGCCGCTCATGGCGACCAATCTCAGCAAGAGCTACGGCTCGCTGGAGATCTTCACCGCCGTCGACCTCGCGATCGACCGCGGCTCCAAGGTGGTCATCCTCGGCTTCAACGGCGCGGGCAAGACCACGCTTCTGCGCATCCTCGCCGGCGTCGACCAGCCGGACACCGGCCGGCTCGAGCCGGGACACGGCCTGCGCATCGGCTATTACGCGCAGGAGCACGAGACGATCGACGTGAAGAGGACCGTCCTGCAGAACATGGTGTCCTCCTCACCCAACATCACCGAGACCGAGGCGCGGCGCGTGCTCGGCTCGTTCCTCTTCAGCGGCGACGACGCGACGAAGCTCGCCGGCGTGCTCTCCGGCGGCGAGAAGACGCGGCTGGCGCTGGCGATGATCGTCGTCTCCGGCGCGAACGTCCTACTGCTCGACGAGCCGACCAACAACCTCGATCCGGCCAGCCGGCTCGAGATCCTGGACGCGCTCGCCAACTACACCGGCGCGGTCGTGCTGGTCAGCCACGACGAGGGTGCCGTCGAGGCGCTCAACCCCGAGCGGGTGCTCGTCATGCCGGACGGGACAGAAGACCTCTGGAACCGCGACTACGCGGAACTGGTCAGCCTGGACTGAGAGTCCCGACTCCGGCCGGGCCCGGCCCCGAAGGGGACGTCAGAGCTCCGCGGCCGCCGCGAGAAGCGGAAGCCGCAGCTCGATCGTGGTCCCGCTGCCCAGCAGGCTGCTCGCCGAGATGGTCCCCCGGTGGGCGTCGACGATGATCTTCGCCGTCGACAGCCCCAGTCCGGCGCCGGCGATCGCGCCGTCCCGCGTCGCGGCGCTGCGGAAGAAACGCTCGAAGATGCGCGGCAGGTCGGCGTCGGCGATGCCGAGCCCGGTGTCGGAGACGAGGACGACGACCTCGTCTCCGTCCCTCTCGACGACGAGACCGAGCTCGCCCCCCGCGCGGTTGAACTTCACCGCGTTGGAGAGGAGCTTGTCGAGCACGTCCTTGATCCTGTCGGCGTCGACCTCCGCGAGAACGGGATCGAGCCTGCCCGCGAGGACGCGGATGCCGGCCTTCTCGGCATCGGCCCTGACCGAGTCGAGGGACTTCTCGGCGAGCTCGCCGATGTCGGCGGGACGGCGTTCGAGCGGTGCCCGGCCCTCCGCGGTCACGATGAGGTCGGTGATGAGCGCGAGCAGGCGCTCCCCGTTGCGCTGCACGACGGCGAACTCCGTCGCGATCCCCGCCGCCCGCAGATCGACGGAGTCCTCGATCAGCTCGAGGTAGCCCATCATCGAGGTCAGCGGAGTACGCAGCTCGTGCGTGATCGTGGTCAGGAACTCGTCGCGCGCCTGGATCGCCTCCGCGAGCGGAGTGACGTCGTGGGTGGCGACGACGGTGCCGATGAGCTCTCCGGATGCCCGGCGCGCGTACTGGGAGGTCGCCATCACCGCGCGCTGAGCCTCCCCCCTTCCCACCCAGTACAGCCGCCTGGTCACCAGCTCGCCCCGGGCGGCGAGAGCCGCGATCTGCCCCTCGAGCGGAACGGGCGTGATCCTGTCCTGCTCGAAGACGATCGGTGATGGGGTGATCCGCAGCGGAGAGCGGCTCCCGGCGATGACCGCGAGCCGTTTGGCGGTGTCGTTGGTGAGGAGGATGAGGCCGTCCGAGTCGTAGAAGGTGATGCCGGCGTCCACCGTGTCGACGACGGTCAGCGCCGCGGAGGCCGCGTCGAGGCCCTCGGCGATCGACGCGCGAAGCGCCACGGTGCCGTCGCGAGTCTCGGCGACCGAGACCCGGAGGCTCTCGTCGGCGGTGACCAGGTCGGCCCGCTGCCTGCGCTGCCTGCCGGCGACGACGTGGACGGCGATCGCCACGACGCCGACCAGGGCAGGGAAGAGGGTCGCGCCTCCCCACTCCGCGGGGGTCGCCGGCCAGCCGTTGTTCCGGAGGAAGGGCAGCAGCGCAACGAGATAGTCGCCCGCCACGGCGAGCAGAAGCCCGGCCAGTCCGAAGGAGTACGACAGCCAGAGCACCGGGATCAGCACCAGCACGCTGAGACTCGGCAACGCGACGAGCAGCCCGGCCCTCAGGAACGCGACGACGACGACGTCGGCGACCGCCACGACGAGGAGCAGCCGGTGATCGATGACGCCCCACGGAACGAGCACCGTGATCGCGGAGACGACCACGAGGACCGCCCAGAGCAGCAGGACCTCTCGAAGGGCCGCCGCCGTGCTCGAGAGCCCCACGATGACGGCCACGATGGCGAGGCTTCCGATGAGGGGGATCTGCGCGTAGCCGAGGGACGAACCGCGGGTGTTGTCGCGAAGGCGGGTGAGGAGCCGGTCTGAGGAGGACATCGGGCGTTCCCTTGAAATCACCGCCATGTGCCTCATGACTGATTGTCAGCAGAGGCTAGCAGAGAGCGGCCGTTCCCCGGCCGTTCTCGCCGTCAGCGGCGATCGAGGCTCTCGAGGATCTCGTCCTCGATCTCGCTGTCGGACCGCGGCTTGGCGAGGCGGCGGCGCTCCCGCTCCTCCGCACGCTCCCGTTCCTCTGGATCGTCGGCGTTGCGCATCCGGTACTCCTGGCGGATCGCGTATCCCAGGCCGAAGAAGGCCATGATGCCGAACAGCACCCACTGGATCGCGTAGGAGATGTGCAGGCCCTCGTCGAGCTCCGGCCTCGGCAGCGGGGTTGGACGGGTCGGCACCGACGGGCTCTCGGAGACCATGAGCCCGTAGGCGCGCGTGTAGGTCGGCCTGTCGACGAGCTTCGCCACGTCGGGGAGGTGGATGGTCGCCAGCTCGCCGGTGATGCCGGTGCGCCCTGGCAGGTTCGGCTCTCCCGGCTGGAGGCGCACGATCACGGTGACCGTTCCGGAGCGGGGCTCGGGGATGCTGTCCGGCCGGTCCTGGTCGTTCCCGGTCGGCACATAGCCCCTGTCGACCACGAAGACACGGCCGTCGTCGAGGAGGAAGGGGTCGAGGACCTCGAAGCCCGGCTGGCCGTTGAGCGGCCGGTTGCGGACGAGGAGCTGCTCGTCCTTGAGATAGCTGCCGGTCAGCTCGACCTGCCGCCATTCCTGATCGGCGTCGAACGACGTGAGCCGCGGCAGCACGTCGGTGACCGGCAGGGGGGTGGAGTGATAGTTGCGCTCGATGAGGTCGTTGGCCGCCCTGGTCTCGTTGGTGCGGTCGACCTGCCACTTGGACAGGCCGACGCAGATCACCGCGAACACCACGGCGAGGGCGAGATAACCGAACCACCGCCGGCTGAAGGCGAATCGCCAGCCGTTCACGCGACGGGACCTCCGGCGTCCGGCACCACGTCGAGCACCTCGCCGAAGGCCGTGACCGCGACCGGGAAGTCCCTGGCCGCGAGATAGTCCCTCAGGTAGTCCCGATGCTCGTCGCAGGCGAGCCACACCTTGACCCGCTCCGGACCGTGGATGCGGGGATTGCGCCAGTTGACGTTCCAGGTGGCCGGCGTCCGGCATCCCGCCCTGGAGCAGGTGGGCGTGAGGAGGGTCTCGTCGCCGAGGGGGATCACGTCCGGTCGTCCTCCACGTGCGCGACCGCCCCCGGACGGAGCACCTCGGCGGAGCCGCCCCGTGAGCCGCCAGCGTTGGCGAGCACCACGGCGACGTACGGCAGCAGCACGGCTCCCGCGGCCGGAATGAGCCGCCACCACCCGGGTACGAGCAGGCAGATCACGATGCAGACGACGCGGATGCTCATGGCCACCGTGTACTGGATCATGCGACTGCGCCGGTCGTCCTGCGGAGACCGGGGGAGTGTGGTGATCGACTGCTGTTTGGCCATGAGTTGCTGTCAAGCCTACGTCTAAGATTGGGGGAGTTTGCCGCTGCCGGGCGCGCGGATTCCCCGTCGCCCGGGTGCGCACGTCACCGAATCTCCAGGAAAGCGAGTGCCCATGACCACCCCACGAACCGTTCTCGTCACCGGCGGAAACCGGGGCATCGGCTACGCCATCGCCGAGCAGTTTGTGGCCCTCGGACACCGGGTCGCCGTCACCGCCCGGTCGGGGCAGGGCCCGGCCGGGAGCATCTGCGTGGCCGCGGACGTGACCGATTCCGCCTCCGTCGACGCCGCATTCACCGCGGTAGAGGCCCAGCTCGGCCCGGTGGAGATCCTCGTCGCCAACGCCGGCATCACCAAGGACACCCTGCTGCTGCGCATGACGGAGGAGGACTTCACCTCGGTGGTGGACACGAACCTCTCCGGCGCGTTCCGCGTGGTCAAGCGGGCCTCCAAGGGCATGCTCAAGGCCCGATACGGCCGCATCGTGCTGGTGTCGAGCGTCGTCGGCCTGCTCGGATCCGCCGGGCAGGTCAACTACGCCGCGTCCAAGAGCGG
>NZ_DASWPB010000058.1:0-3841 GCF_036404185.1 Lacisediminihabitans sp.
ACGCGGCGTTGCTGCATCAGGCTTGCGCCCATTGTGCAATATTCCCCACTGCTGCCTCCCGTAGGAGTCTGGGCCGTGTCTCAGTCCCAGTGTGGCCGGTCACCCTCTCAGGCCGGCTACCCGTCGTCGCCTTGGTGGGCCATTACCTCACCAACTAGCTGATAGGCCGCGAGTCCATCCTTGACCGAAGTTCTTTCCACCCCCTGGAGATGCCTCCGAGGGTCGTATCCGGTATTAGACACCGTTTCCAGTGCTTATCCCAGAGTCAAGGGCAGGTTACTCACGTGTTACTCACCCGTTCGCCACTAATCCGGAGAGCAAGCTCTCCTTCATCGTTCGACTTGCATGTGTTAAGCACGCCGCCAGCGTTCATCCTGAGCCAGGATCAAACTCTCCGTAAATGTTTGATTGCACGAACGGTTCCGGTGAACATTCACCATCGCCCAACGGCACATCTAGATGGCAACGCAGCGACCGGAATAGGTCCACTGTGCTGCCGAGTTGATCTGACTAAATTTGAATATCTACTGACATTCTTATCTAACCAAAGGAATCTCTACCCAGAGCGAAGCTCTGAGTAAGAGGTTGTTTGGCATCGACATTGTGCACGCTGTTGAGTTCTCAAGGATCGGACGCTCCCGGTGTTTCGTCTTGCGACTCGACTGCCGGGGCAACTTCTCTAACCTACCACTCTCTTCGTTCCTGTCAAATCGACCCGCCGGAAGCCTTTCGACTGCCGACACGCACGCTTTGAACTACTACGAGAGTGGGTTTCTCATCCTATGCTCAGTGACAAAGACCCACAAGCAGTTGACCTGCGAATGGCGTCTTGTTTCGAGCCGGATTTGGTCCCTCTTGAGGCCGGGAAGCTCTTCCGCTTTCCGCACCTTTGGGGTGACAAGTAAGAAGATTACGTGTCCATTTGGTGACGCGCAAATTCGAGGTCATCCCGGGCGTGTCGCGCCTTCTGGTCGTCCCGCCAGGGGCGACACCGCGAGTACCGTGTGCCCCATGTTCGAGGGATTCGTCGAGGAGAGACTTGCCGTCGATGGCGCGCAGCTGCGGGTTCGGCACGGCGGAACGGGGCCTGCGGTCGTGCTCCTGCACGGGCATCCGCGAACCCACACGACCTGGCATCGGGTGGCGCCGGCCCTGGCAGGTGACCACACCGTCGTCTGCCCGGACCTGCGGGGATACGGGCGGTCATCCAAACCCCCGACCGACGCACGTCATTCGCCGTACTCCAAGCGAGCGATGGCGAACGACATCGCGCAGCTGATGACCGCGCTGGGACACGAGCGGTTCGCCGTCGTCGGGCACGACCGCGGCAGCTACGTCGCCGCCCGACTCGCGCTGGATCATCCCACCCGTGTCGAGCGGCTGGTCGTGCTCGACTCCGTGCCCATCGGCGACGCGCTGCGCCTCGCGGATGCCCGGTTCGCGGCGGCGTGGTGGCACTGGTTCTTCCTCGGGCAGGAGACCAAGCCCGCCGAACGCGTGATCGATTCCGATCCCCTCGCCTGGTACGGCGGAGATCCCGTCCTCATGGGCGGTGAGAACTACGGCGACTACCTCGCGGCCATCCGGGACCCGGAGGTGGTCCACGCGATGTGCGAGGACTACCGGGCCGGCCTCGGCGTCGATCGAGCGGCCGACGACGAGGATGCGGCCGCCGGTCGCAGGATCGAATGCCCGGTGCTCATGCTGTGGGCGGCACGGGACGATCTCGGTGAGCTGTACGGGGACCCGCTCGAGGTGTGGCGGTCGTGGGCGACGAACCTGCGCGGAGGTCCCATCGACAGCGGCCACCACATGGCCGAGGAAGCGCCGGAGGAACTGGTCCTCCACCTGCGCCGGTTCCTCTCGGAGGGCTGAGCCTCTTACTCGACGAAGACCCCCGCGAGAGTCTTCTTGCCCCGCCGGATGACGGCCATGCCGCCGGGAAGGGTGTGCCCCTCGAGAGTCATGGCCGCATCACCGACCTTGGTGTTGTTGAGGTAGACGCCCCCCTGCTCCAGCGCTCGTCTCGACTCCCCCAGGCTCGAGGCGAGTCCCGTGTCCACGAGCAGCTGCACGACGAGGGTCTCCGGAGGAGTCGTCGTATGGGGAAGCTCCCTCAGGGCGGCCTCCAGCGTCGCGCTGTCGAGCGTCGTGAGGTCGCCCTGACCGAACAGTGCACCGGAGGCCGCAATGGCCGCCTCCGTCGCCCCCAGGCCGTGCACGAGGGTCGTGACGTGGAGAGCGAGGGTGCGTTGCGCCTCCCGCCGGAACGGTTCGGTCTCGACCGCGTCGGCGAGCCGCTCGATCTCCACCCTCGGCAGGAAGGTGAAGATCTTGAGTCGTTCGATGACATCCTTGTCGTCCGTGTTGAGCCAGAACTGGTAGAACGCGTACGGACTGGTCAACGTCGGGTCCAGCCACACGGCGTTGCCCTCGCTCTTGCCGAACTTGGTGCCGTCGGAGTTCGTGATGAGCGGGGTGCCGATCGCGTGGGCCGTGAGACCCTCCGCCTTGCGGATGAGGTCCGTGCCGCTCGTGAGATTGCCCCACTGATCGCTGCCGCCGGTCTGCAGCAGGCAGCCGTAGTTGCGGAACAGCTCGAGGAAGTCCATCCCCTGCAGGATCTGGTAGCTGAACTCGGTGTAGCTGATCCCCGCGTCGCTGTTGAGACGCGCGCTGACGGCATCCTTCTTGAGCATGGTGCCCACCCGGAAGTGCTTCCCGATGTCCCGCAGGAAGTCGATCGCGCTGAGCGGGGCCGTCCAATCGAGGTTGTTGACCAGCCTGGCGGCGTTGTCGCCCTCGAAGGCGAGGAACTTGGACACCTGGGCCTCGAGGTAGCCGACCCACTCGCTCACGGTCTCCTTCGTGTTGAGCGTGCGCTCCGCGCTGGGCCGCGGGTCGCCGATGAGGCCGGTCGAGCCGCCGACGAGACCGAGGGGCCGGTGCCCGGCCAGCTGGAGCCTCCGCATGAGCAGCAGTTGCACGAGATTGCCGAGGTGCAGGCTCGGCGCCGTCGGGTCGAAGCCGCAGTAATAGGTGATCGGCTCGCCGGCGAGAAGCGCCTTGAGCTCGGTCTCGTCGGTGGAGACGTGCACGAGCCCGCGCCAGACGATCTCCTCCCAGATGTCGTCGAAGGAGTCGTCGTTGCGCTGGGTGGAGAGGACCTCGGATGCTGACACCGGGCAAGAATACCAGCGGCGGCTAGCGTGCTGCGGGAGAGACCTCCGGCGCGCGCGGCCGGTAGACCCAGGTGACGAGAACGACCGAGATGATCATGAGCAGCAGCCAGGAGACAAGCTTGGTGATGGAGACGGGCTGCCAGCCGTCCGACTGATTGGGATAGACCCAGGCATTCGACCAGGTCGCGACGTTCTCGGCGATCCAGATGAACAGCGCGACAAGCAGGAAGGCTAGCACCACCGGCATCCTGAGCCTCAGTCGGAAGACGCGAAAGTGCATCACGCACCGCCCGAACACGGCGAGGACGGCGACGACAAGCACCCAGCGGAAGTCCCAGATGTAGTGATGCGTGAAGAAGTTGGCGTAGATGAGCAGTGCCAGGATGGCCGTGACCCAACGGCGGGGATACCGATCGAAGCGGAGGTCGAACAACCGGAAGACCCTGACCAGGTAGGAGCCGACCGACGCGTACATGAAACCGCTGTAGAGCGGGACGCCGAAGACGTGCAGCACGCCTGGACCCTCGTACGCCCAGGATCCGACGCTGGTCTTGAACAGTTCCATCCCCGTGCCGACGAGATGGAACAGCACAATGACACGCAGTTCCCGCAGCGTCTCCAACCGGAAGACCACCATGAGCAACTGGATGATCACCGCG
>NZ_DASWPB010000059.1:0-18792 GCF_036404185.1 Lacisediminihabitans sp.
GCGGCCAAGGAGGCGGTCAGCCACGCCGCGGCGCTGTCGCTCGCGCGGCATCACGGCCTCGCCGCCGAGCTGACCCGGAAGGGTGTGGTGCCCGGTGAGGCCATGGCGCCCTATGTCGATCGCATCGACGAGTTCTCCCGGGTGACCACCGGTGCCGACTGGCACGAGATCCTCATCACCAGCTACGTGACCTCCGGGCTGCTCAACGACTTCTTCCTCCGGCTGGCCGGGGGATTCTCCGGGGACGTGGCCGAACGGCTGCGTGCCATCTACTCCTCTGACGACGGGCACGAGCTCCTGGTCGGCCAACTGCGCGAGGCGATCGAGCAGGACCCTCCCGTCGCATCCAGGCTCGCGATGTGGGGACGGCGGCTGGTGGGAGACACGCTGCTCATCGCCCGATCCGTGGTCTTCCGGATCGGAGAGTCGGACGAGGCGCGGTTGGAGCCCGTCTTCACCGAGCTGATCGCGGCGCACACCCGCCGCATGGATGCGCTCGGCCTGACGGCCTAGGACGCGCCGCCCGTCCGGTGCGGTTAGGCGCGGCTGAGGCTTGCGAACATGGCCGCGTCCGCCTTGGTGCGGTTGCGTCCGAGCAGAATGCCGAGGAGCACGGGAACGACCGCCGAGGCGATGAGACTCACCCACCAGATCCAGCCGCCGTCGAACCTCCAGCTCGCCCAGGTGAGCACCGCCCAGACGACGGATGCCGTCTCCGCCCCGACCGCCGGCAGGAGCAGCGCCCCGTAGGTGCCCCGGCGGGGAAGGCTGTACCGCGCCGCGAGCCCGAGGATCGCTCCTCCGAGGGTCACAAACAGCAGCTCCATGGTCAGGAGACGAAACCGACGCGCCGGGACTCCTCCGAGCCGATCTCGAGATAACCGAAGGAGGCGACGGGGACGAGGTACACGCTGCCTCGGTTGTCGGAGAGCGTGAAGAACGTGGCCGCGGAGTCCAGTGCGGCGGCGACCACCTTCTCTACCTCCGCAGCGGACTGCGACGTCTCGAAACTGATCTCACGGGGGCTGTTGGTGATGCCGATGCGAATGTCCACGACCCAAGATTACGGCAGAAGGAGGATCGTCCTTCGCGTCGTTCTCTTTGGGCGCAACGATGTCGTGGGAGCCCGTTAACGTTGGACCATGGCGATCACGGGTTTTCGGCGAGGAGATGCCCGGCTCGCGGCATCCGTCGATCTCGATCCGTCGCAGCGTTCCGTGGTGGACCTGCCGCCGGGAACGTCGGCGGCGGTGCTCGGTGCGCCGGGCACGGGCAAGACCACCACCCTCATCGAGCTGGTGGCCGAGCGGGTGCTCGGCAGGGGCTGGGCCCCCGATCAGGTGCTCGCCCTGACCTCGAGCCGGCTCGCAGCGACCAGGCTGCGCGACCTGCTCGCGCTGCGGCTCGGGGTGCCGACGACCGGTCCGATGGCCCGCACGATCAACTCCCTGGCATTCGAGGTGCTCCGCGACGCCGCGAGGAGGGAGGGCGCCCCACCGCGCCGGCTGCTGACCGGCGGGGAGCAGGACGCGGACATCGCGGCGCTGATCGAGGGCCACATCGAGGCGGGAACGGGGCCGGACTGGCCGGAGGCCCTTGGCGCCGATGTGCGCAGACTGCGGCAGTTCCGCACCGAGCTGCGGGAGCTCATGATGCGGGCGACCGAGTTCGACGTGTCGACCGCGCGCCTCCGCGAGCTCGGGCGGCAGACGGGGCGCCCGGAATGGGTCGCGGCGGCGGCCTTCATCGACGAGTACCTGCAGGTCATCAGCTACTCGAGGCAGGCCCAGGTCGACCCGGCCGAGCTCGCCAGGTTCGCGGCGGCCGCCATCGGTTCCGACGACCCGGGGGAGCGGGTGGCCGCGCTGCGGCTCGTGGTGCTCGACGACCTGCAGGAGGCGACGGAGTCGACCATGTCGATCGTTCGCGCGCTCGCCGCGAGGGGGATCACCGTCGTCGCGTTCGGGGATCCGGATGTCGCGGCGAACGCCTTCCGCGGCGGGGAGCCCGATGCCCTCGGCCGCCTGGCGAGTCTGCTCGGACTGCCGGACCTCGTGGAGCTCACGCTGTCGACCGCGCACAGGCAGGGTGAGGCGCTGAGGTCGCTGACCTCCTCGGTGACGGCACGGATCGGCACGGCTGCGGCGGGCAGACAGCGTCGCGCGTCGGCCGGCGGCGTCTCCTCGGAGGAGCCGCTGGCGACGATCCTGGCGACGAGCCCCGCGAGGGAATGGGCTGCGGTCGCCAGGGCACTGCGCGAACAGCACCTGAGGTCGCGGGTGGCGTGGCGCGACATGGCGGTGATCGTCCGCAGCGGCGCCCAGGTCGAGGCGGTCGCCCGTTCGCTCGCGTTGTCCGAGGTGCCGACCAGGACGGCGGTCGGCGGTACGGCCCTCCGAGACGATCACGCCGCGCGCGCCCTGCTCACCCTGGTGAACGTCGGGGTGGGCAGGGCGGCGCTCGACGCGGAGATCGCGACCGAACTGCTGCTCGGCCCCTTCGGCGGCCTCGACCGCCTCGGCCTGCGTCGCCTGCGGCTCTCCCTGCGGGCCGAAGAGGTCGCCGGCGGCGGCACCAGGTCGGGTGACGAACTGCTCGTCGAAGGCCTGTCCGCGTCGAACCGCTTCGTCACGATCGATCACCGAGTGGCCAGATCGGCCGGCCGGCTCGCCGAGACGCTCGCGCTGCTCGGTGAGAGCGACGGCTCGATCGAGGAGCTGCTCTGGATCGCCTGGGACCGCAGCGGGCTCGCGAAGACCTGGTACGACCAGGCGCTGGGGACCGGGATCGCCGCTGTGGAGGCGAACCGCTACCTCGACGGGGTGGTCGCGCTCTTCACCGCGGCCAAACGGTTCTCCGAGCGCCGACCCGACGCCGCACCGAGCGTCTTCCTCGCGGAGATCCTCGACGCGGAGGTGCCGGAGGACACCCTCTCGCCCCAGCGGAACGACGACACCGTGCTGGTGACGACGCCGTCGGGAACGGTCGGCCTCGAGTTCGACACCGTGGTCGTCGCGGCCCTTCAGGACGGGTCATGGCCGAACCTGCGGCTGCGCGGGTCGCTGCTCGGCGCTCAGGATCTCGCCCGGCTGGCCGCCGGAATCGACACGGCGGCCGTCGACGAGCGCAAGCAGGTGCTCGGCGACGAACTGCGGATGTTCGCGCTGGCCGTCTCCCGCGCGCGCAGCAGGGTGATCCTGGCGGCGGTCGCCAACGACGACGAGGCGCCGAGCCCGTTCTTCGGGCTGCTCCCGAGCGACGTCCCCGCCCTGGACGCATCCGCCGCCCCGCCGCTGTCGTTGCGGGGCATGACGGGTCGCCTGCGGAACATCCTGGTGACCTCGCCGAGCGCGCGAGTCGCGGCCGACGCCGCCTCCTCGCTCGCCGCCCTCGCGCTGGAGGGGGTTCCCGGAGCCTCTCCCGCGGACTGGCACGGGCTCATTCCCGTCTCGACCACCGGTCCGCTGTACGAGGGCGAACAGATCCCGCTCTCCCCGTCCGCCCTCGAGAAGCTGGTGGAGTCGCCGCTCGACTGGTTCCTCGAGACGACCGCAGGCGGAGGATCCGGCGTCGTCGCGAACGTCGGGACGATCCTGCACTGGGCGATGGAGACATCCGCCGATCAATCGGTCGACGCGCTCTGGGCGGCGGTGCAATCGCGGTGGAACGAGCTGCTCTTCGATGCGCCATGGCTCGCCGAACGGCAGTCCCGCATCGCACGCACGCTCACCGAGGCCCTCGCCGAATATCTCGCCCACTTCCGGCAGGCCGACAAGCGGCTCGTCGGTGCGGAGAGCCGCTTCAGCCTCGAGCTCGACAACGTCGTCGTCCGCGGGTCGATCGACAGGGTGGAGCTGGCTCCCGACGGCTCCGTCGTCATCGTCGACCTGAAGACCGGCAGCCCCGTCAGCTCGCAGGCCGCGATCGACGAGCATCCGCAGCTCAGCGCCTATCAGCTCGCCTACGCGGACGGGATCCTCGACGAGTACCTCGCCGAGCACGGTGGGCACAGCGCGGGCGGGGCGAAGCTCCTGTTCGTCAAGGAGGGCAGGGACGGGCGGCTCTACCGGGAGGGCGTCCAGTCGCCGCTGACCCCGGAACAGCTCGCCGCCTTCAGGGACCGGATCAGGATGGCGGCGACCCTCATCGCCTCCGCCGAGTTCGAGGGCCCGGCCGAGCTCGGCGCATTCGGTCTCGGCGACGTCGCGCGGCTCATGCTGCATCGGGTGAAGGCGGTCAGCAGTGATTAGCAGCGACGAGATCGCGGATGCGCTCGGGCGGTTCCGTCCCACCGCCCAGCAGAGGGCGGTCATCGAGTCCGACCTCGCCCCGGCGCTGGTCATCGCGGGAGCCGGCAGCGGCAAGACCGAGACGATGGCCGGTCGGGTGCTCTGGCTGCTCGCGAACGGTTTTGTCCAGCCCTCGGAGATTCTCGGCCTGACCTTCACCCGCAAGGCGGCGGGGGAGCTCTCCGCGCGCATCCGGGAGCGCGTCACGGAGCTCGCCAGGGTCGGCCTGCTGCCCGGAGAGTACGACCCCTTCGATGCGCCGAACGTGTCCACCTACAACTCCTATGCGAACTCCCTCTTCCGCGACAACGCCGCCGCGCTGGGGCGGGAGAGCGACGGTTCGGTGCTCGGTGAGGCCGCCGCCTGGCAGCTCGCCCGCCGCGTCGTGACAAAGAGCAGGGATGCCCGGCTCCCCGATCTCGGCAAGAACCTCGAGCCGGTCACCAAGGCGGTGCTGTCGCTCGCGCGGGCGATGGCCGAGAACGACGTCGACGGCGAGGAGCTGCGCGGCTTCGCCCGGGAATTCCACTCCATCGCCGATCTTCCGAACGGCGGCCGTGGCGGCTACGCCGAGGTGGCCGCGCTGGCCGAGACGGTCGGCTCGCTCGACGTCCTCATCGACCTGGCGGCCGAGTTCCAGGCGGTCAAGGCCACCCGCGGTCTCATCGAGTATTCCGATCAGGTCTCGCTCGCGCTGCGGATCGTCCGCGGACAGCCGAAGGTGGCCGAGGGGGAGCGCGCGAGATACCGCGTGGTGCTGCTGGACGAGTATCAGGACACCTCGGTCGTGCAGACCTGGCTGCTCGCGGAGCTCTTCGCCGGGCATCCGGTGATGGCCGTCGGCGACCCCAACCAGTCGATCTACGGCTGGCGTGGCGCGAGCGCGAGCAACCTCGACGACTTCGCCAGGGCGTTCGAGGCGTCGGACAGACGGTTCGTCCTGTCGACGAGCTGGCGCAACGGGCGGCGCATCCTCGATGCCGCGAACGCGGTGGTCGCGCCGTTCGCGCAGACCTCGAGGGTGCGGGTGGAGAAGCTGGTGGCCGGTCCGGCCGCATCGGAGGATGCCGTCGACTCGATCTTCGCCGAATCGGTGGTCGACGAGGCCGAGGAGGCCGCACGCTGGCTCGGCGAGCGACTCTCCGTGCCGGACGAGGGCGACGGGCCTCCGTCCGCCGCGATGCTGTTCCGCACGAGGAAGACGCAGGCGTTCTTCCTCGCCGCCCTCGGAGAGGCCGGCATCAAATACCACGTCCTCGGCCTGAACGGGCTGCTGGCCGAGCCCGAGATCGCCGATCTCGTCAGTGCGCTCAGCGTCGTGAGCGACCCGAACGCTGGGCTCGAGCTCCTGCGCCTGCTGGCCGGCTCCCGATGGCGGCTCGGCGTGCAGGACCTGCACGCGCTCAACCGACTGGCGTCGCGCCTGAGGGACCTCGACTACGCGCAGCACCCGCTGCCCGCGGAGGTGAAGGAACGGCTGCGGATGTCGGTCGCCGACGGGGAGGGCGGCTCCATCGTCGACGCCCTCGATTTCATCGCGACGGCGAGGCCGGAGCACGGGTTCCTCTCCGGTTTCAGCGAGATCGGCCTCGAGCGGCTGCGATCGGCCGGCCGGTTCTTCGCGCGGCTGCGCTCGCGGGCCGGTCTCGACCTGCGGGACTTCGTCATCGTCGTGCTTCAGGAGCTGCAGCTCGACATCGAGATCGTCGCCAACGAGTTCCGGGTGCTCGGCTCCGCTCCCGTCGACGCCTTCCTCGATGCGCTGTCCGGCTATCTCGCCATCGACGACACCGCGAGCCTGCGCGGTTTCCTCACCTGGCTTCGCGAGGCGGAGCAGCGGGAGGATCTGTCGCCGCGTCCGGAGGACCCGGAGCCCGGAACCGTGCAGATCCTCACCGTGCACGGGGCCAAGGGCCTGGAATGGGATCACGTCGTCGTGCCCCGGCTGGTGGAGGACGAGCTTCCCGCGAGACCCCTGGAGGGATTCAGAGGCTGGACCGCCTTCGGACAGCTGCCCTGGCCGTTCCGGGGCGACGCCGACGAGCTGCCGGTGTTCCCGTGGCGCGAGGCCACGACCCGGAAGGAGATCGTCGATGCGGTGAAACGATTCTCGGACGAAGTGCGCGCGCGAAGCCTCGACGAGGAGCGGCGCCTCGCCTACGTCGCCATCACCCGGGCCAGGCACGGCCTGCTGCTCTCCGGATCGTTCTGGGCACGGCAGAAGCGGCCGCGCATCCCGAGCCCGTTCCTCCGCGAGCTCGCGGACGCCGGCATCGTCGCCCCGCTGCCCGCCGCAGCGGAGGCCGTGGACAACCCGCTCGGCGATCGTCTCGACCGGGTCGTGTGGCCGTTCGACCCGCTCGGCTCCCGCCGTCCGGCCGTCGAACGGGCCGCACAGAGCGTGCTGGATGCCGAACCCGTGACCGCGGGCTTCCTCGCGCCCCAGCTCGACCTGCTCCTGGAGGAACGAAGGCTGCGGCTGGAGACGAGCGGGCTGGTCACCCTGCCGACGCGGGTGCCGGCCTCCCGCTTCAAGGACTACGTGACCGATCCGGCATCCGTCGCCTCCTCGCTTCGGCGTCCGATGCCGGAGCGGCCGTATCGGGCGACCCAACTGGGCACCCTCTTCCACTCCTGGGTCGAGGACAGGTACGGGCTCCTCGGCGCCCCCGACGACATCGACTCGCTCGTTACCGAGCTCGACACGGAGGACCTCGTCGATGAGGCGGAGCTGGCGCGGTTGAAGGCGGTCTTCGAGGCGAGCCCGTGGGGCTCCCGCTCGCCGATCGACGTCGAACGGGAGATCCATCTGCCGTTCGACGGGCAGATCGTGGTGTGCAAGATCGACGCGGTCTATCAGAACGGGGATCGATTCGAGGTCGTCGACTGGAAGACGGGCAAGCCGCCGCGCGACGCCACCGACCTGGAGCAGAAGCAGTTGCAGCTGGCGCTCTACCGACTCGCCTACGCGCGATGGAAGGGCATCGATCCCGAGCTCATCGACGCGGTCTTCTACTTCGTCGCCACGGACAGGATCGTGCGTCCGGAGCGGATCTTCTCCGAGGCGGAGCTGCTCGAACGCTGGCGGGCGTCCTTCGCCCGCTGAGCCGAGCCGCTACTGCACGGGAACCATGGCGCTCTGCCGTCCGACGATCGCGGAGATCAGCGCGTCGACCGGCTCCCTGGCGGAGGTCGGGTTGTCGAGCAGCCTGAAGTCGACGGTGCCGAGCTCCGGCAGGGCGAGATTCGTCGGCAGCTGCGCGAGGTCAGGGGGGATGAGACTCTGCGGGAAGGCGGCGATCCCGATGCCCGCCCTGGCGGCGGCGAGTACGCCGTTGATCTCCCTGACGTTGCAGGTGATGCGCCAGGTGCGTCCGATGGATTCCAGGGCGGCGATGGCGACCGTCCGGCTGAGGCTCGGCGCCTGGTAGGCGATGAGCGGCACGGGCCGATCCGGTTCCACGGTGAGGTTGCGGTGGCCGACCCAGACCATCCGGTCGCGGCGCACGAGCTGACCGAGGGTGCTGTCCGACTCCTGTTTGACGAAGACGAGGTCGAGCTGACCGGACTGCAATCGTCTGGTGAGCGCACCGCTCTGGTTGACGGTGAGCTCCAGATTGATGTGCGGGTAGAGCTGGCGGAAGTCCCTCAGGATCTGCGGCAGCTGGGTGAGCGCGAGATCGTCGGCCGAGCCGAAGCGCAGACGTCCGCGCATGGCGGAACCGGTGAAGTAGCTGCTCGCCTGATCGTGGGCCGCGAGGATCGTGCGGGCGAAGCCCAGCATGGCGTCGCCGTTATCGGTAAGCCGCACCTCCCGGGTGTCGCGGACGACGAGGTTGCGCCCCGCCGCCGACTCCAGTTTGCGGATCTGCTGGCTCACCGTCGGCTGGCTCAGCCCGAGCAGCTGACCGGCGGTCGTGAAGTTCAGGGTTTCGGCGACGGTCACGAAGGTCTTGAGCAGGACGGGATCGAACACGACGCACCTTCAGTCATTACATAAATGAATGGGACTTATAGTCTTGATTCTATAAACGAATGACCGGGAAGCCCGTAACGTTTTAACTGACCATACGTAACGTGCGAGCACTGCAGGAAAAAACGTGACAACAGAATCGACGGCGATCAACCCGGCGACAGAGCCCATCCCCGTACTTCTGGAGCGTCCGAAGTGGCGCGACACCTTCGACTCGCTGCGGGTCTTCAACTATCGGCTGTACGTGATCTCCCAGATGATCGCCAACACCTCGGGCTGGATGCAGAAGATCGCGACCGACTGGCTCGTCAACGAGCTGACCCATAACGTCGCCCTCGTCGGAGTGACCGTCTTCCTCCAGTTCGCCCCCGTCCTCGTCTTCGGCGTGTGGGGTGGCGTCCTCGCCGACCGCGTCGACAAGCGCAAGCTGATGATGACCACCCAGTCGGTGACCGCCATCCTCTGCGCCTCGCTCGGGGTGATCACCCTCCTCGGTCTCGTCACCGTCTGGGAGGTGTGGGGCGTCGCCTTCCTGCTGGGGCTCGTCGCCGTCGTCGAGGGCCCGGCGCGATCGGCCTTCGTCAACGAGATGGTCGGCCACCGGCGACTGCGCAACGCGATCAGCCTCAACGCATCGATCTTCCACCTCGGCGGCCTTCTCGGGCCGGCCATCAGCGGCGTGCTCATCGCGATCGTCGGATCGGGATGGTCGATCAGCGTCAACGCGCTGGCCGCGGCCATCGTCGTGCTGACCTTCGCCATGATGCGGGTGCGCGAGCTGCTGCCGTCGCCCCGCGCCGACCGGTCGAAGGGACAGATCCGAGAGGGACTGAGCTACGTGGTGTCGAAGCCCACGATCTTCTGGCCGATGATCATGCTCGCCTTCGTCTCGACCTTCGGGATGACCCTTCCCGTGCTGCTGGTCTCCTTCGCCGACACCGTGTACAAGACGGGCGCCACCGGGTACGGGCTGTACAGCTCCGCGGCGGCCGTCGGCGCGTTGAGCGGCGCCGTCCTCTCCACGCGCCGGCTCACCGTCCGGCTGAGGACCATCATGTTCGCCGCAGGTCTCTTCGGGACCGCGCTCGTCGTCGCCGGGCTCACGCCATGGGAGCCGCTCTTCATGGTCTTCCTCGTGAGCATCGGGCTGTCTCGCCTGCTGTTCGCGACCGGGGCGGAGTCGATCGTGCAGCTGTCGACCAATCGCGCGATCCGCGGTCGGGTCATGTCGGTCTACTCCATGATCATGCTCGGCGGTCAGGCTCTGGGAGGCCCGATCAGCGGCGCCATCGCCGATCGTTTCGGGGTGCACGCCGCCATGGTGGTCGCCGGTGTCGTTCCGGCCATCGCGGCGGTCGTGATCTCGATGGTGCTGGCACGATCGGGCAAGCTGTCGCTCAGCCTGCGGCTGCACCGGCCGGGAAAGCTGATCTCGATCGTGCCCCGGCGCCGGAGGATGAGCAGACCGGCTCAGTAGGTCCGCTGGTTGCGGTCGAGCATCGCCTCGACCTCGTCGATGGCCAGCACCGGCATGGTGTTGTGGCCGAGATTCTGCTGCAGGTCGTTGTGCACCGTGTCGACGAGTCCGCTGAGCATCTCCACGGCGTCGTCCACGATCTCGGTGCTGCGCTCCTGGGTGCCGTGCAGCAGCCATTTCGCGATCTCGAGCTCCGCGTAGAGCATGGCGCGCTGCCGAACCTGCCGATCGCTCGAACCGCGGGCGAGGTTGTAGGCATCGAAGGCCGTCTCCGCGACGTTCTCCCCGCGCACGCCGAGCAGCCAGTACAGGTCTCGTGCGGGATCGCCGACCGAGAGGCTGTGCCAGTCGAGCAGGCCGGTCACCTCGCCGCCAGCGCTCAGGAAGGACTCCGCACCGAGCGCGCCGTTGATGACCGTCGGCGCGAACTGCCACAGGGCCGCGTCCTCCGTCGCCCTCTCCCAGCGCCCGAGGAGCTCCGAGGGGACCAGGCCGGTGGCGGAGGCACGATCCATGATCGTGACGGTGGACCGCAGGATCTCGACGGGCGTGAGGACGGGGAGGCCGGCATCCGCAACGAAGCTGGTCGGAAGGGTGTGGATGGCCGCGACCGCGCGACCGATCGACGACGCGAGGCCCTCGTCGGCCGGGATCGAGGCCAGCGTCACCTTCGAACCGTAGACGAACTCATAGACGACGGCGCGGGTGCCGCTGATCGGGGTCTGGCCGGCGAAGTTCGAGACGGTGAACGGCAGCCGGGTGCGCACGCCGGTGCTGAGCGCCCTGAGCGCGACGAGGTCGGCCGACTGCTCCGCCTCCGCGCGCTCGGAGGTGGGGACGCGGATGATCCAATGCCTGCCGTCTCTGCCGGTCAACAGGGCGGACTCGTAGTCGCCGACGGCCCCGGAGCCGAAGCCGCTGGCCGCCACGATGTCGAGGCCGGCGACGGCCGAGGTGGCGAGCGCGGCTAGAGTGAGATGGGATCTGGCCATACCTGACAGGGTAGGTCGTAGGTCGCCGAGCGGCCTCGAACGCCACGCAGTTCCCGCCTCCTTCGATTGATTGGTCGTTCGGTGTCTCTCGAGTCCCGTCTGCCGCTTCCCGCGACGTCCCTCCCGCTCTCGCGTCACGAGCTCGATCGCGACTACCTGAGTCGCAGTCGGCCGGAACTGCTGGACGAGCTGTGGGCGGATGCCGACACCCGGGTGCTCGTGCTGTGGAGGGGCAATGCGCTGCTGAACGGCCGGGGCGGTCTGGAGCTGCTGCCGCCCGCCCTCGTCCCGGAGGCCGACCTGCGGTTGTATCTGGGGCGGTCGATCGATGGATCGCTGCCGCCGCGCCGTTATGCGGCGGCGGTGCTGTCGGACGCCGCCGCCGGTGCCTTCGGGGTTGGCGATGACCTCTGGGGCAATCTCCGGCTGCTCGGGAGCCGACTCGACGATCTCGAGGCCGGGCTGTTCACGGCGGCGCTCGCGCTCGCGAACTGGCACGCGTCTCATCCGTTCTCGCCTCGGACGGGCGTGGCGACGGTGGCGGAGCAAGGCGGATGGGTGCGCAGAGATCCCGCGGGCGGCCGCGAGGTGTTCCCGCGCACCGATGCCGCCATCATCGTCGGGGTCGTCGACCCGGACGATCGCCTCCTGCTCGGACACAACGCGATGTGGGAGCAGGGCCGGTACTCCCTGCTGGCCGGCTTCGTCGAGCCGGGGGAGTCGCTCGAGAGCGCCGTGGTGCGCGAGGTCTTCGAGGAGTCCGGCATCCGGGTCGTCGATCCGGTCTATCTCGGCTCCCAACCCTGGCCGTTCCCGGCGTCCCTGATGCTCGGCTTCACCGCGAAGGTCGACCCCGACCGGGAGTCCGTCCTCGCCCCGGACGGGGCCGAGATCCTCGACCTGCGGTGGTTCAGCCGCGAGGAGCTGACCGCGGCCCTCGGCGAGATCGGGTTACCCGGGCGCACCTCGATCGCCAGAGCGATCATCGAACGCTGGTACGGCGGTCCGATCGACGACAGGATCGACTGGTGAGGATGGTTTCCCGGTGAGCACCGCCGACGCGCTCCTGTCCGGCTTGGACGACGATCAACGTCGGGCCGCGGAGACCCTGCTGGGTCCGATGTCGGTTCTCGCGGGCGCGGGGACCGGAAAGACCAGGGCGATCACCCACCGCATCGCCTACGGAGTGGCGACCGGCGTCTACGCCCCCGGCCGGGTCATGGCTCTCACCTTCACCAGCCGGTCGGCGGCGGAGCTGCGCGGACGACTGCGCCAGCTGGGGGCGGCGGGGGTCGCCGCCCGCACCTTCCACGCCTCCGCCCTGTCCCAGCTGGGATTCTTCTGGCCGCAGGTCATCGGCGGCACCATGCCGCGCATCCTGGACAGCAAGGGCAGGCTCATCGCGCACGCCGCGGAGACGCTCCGGCTGAAGCTCGATACCGCCACCCTGCGCGACCTCGCCGCCGAGATCGAGTGGCGCAAGGTCTCCTGCCTGACGGTCGAGCAGTACGCGGAGCGGCTCGCCGACCGGGTGATGCCCGCGTCGCTCGATGCCGACAAGATGGTGGCACTGCACCGGGCGTATGAGTCGGTCAAGGACGAGCGCCGCCAGCTCGATTTTGAGGACGTTCTGCTCGCGACCGCCGGCATGATCGAGTCGGAGCCGCGGGTCGCCCAGCAGGTGCGGGAGCAGTACCGGTTTTTTGTCGTCGACGAGTACCAGGACGTCTCCCCGCTCCAGCAGGCGCTGCTCGAGCTCTGGCTCGGCGACCGGACCGACCTCTGTGTCGTCGGCGACGCCAGCCAGACCATCTATTCCTTCGCCGGCGCCTCCGCGGACTTCCTGCTGGGGTTCCCCACCCGCTACCGCGAGTCGACGGTGGTGCGCCTGGAGCAGAACTATCGTTCGACCCCGGCCATCGTCCGCACCGCGAACAGGCTGATGAAGGGGCGGCCCGGCTCTCTCGCGCTCCGTGCGGCGACCGAACCGGACACGAGGGTCGAGCCGACGATCACGAGCTACCCCAACGACGGGGCCGAGGCGAGAGCCGTCGCCCAGCAGATCGCGGAGCAGATCGCCGGGGGGACGCGTCCCCAGGATGTCGCGGTGCTCTACCGGGTGAACGTGCAGTCGGCCGCGCTCGAGACGGCGCTCACCGACGCCGGGATCAGCTTCCAGCTGCGCGGCGGCACCCGGTTCTTCGACCTGCAGGAGATCAAGCAGGCGCTGATGATGCTCAAGGGGGCGCTCGTCGGAGCGACCACCGGCGAGCCCCTGTTCAAGACGGTCAGCGACGTGCTCAGGTCGCTCGGCTGGACGCAGGATCCTCCCGAGACGCGCGGAGCGGTCCGCGATCGCTGGGAGTCCCTCAACGCCCTGATGTCCCTCGCGGAGGCGTCGCCAGCGGGAACGACCCTCAGGGAGTTCGTGGACGAGCTTTTCGAACGCTCGGCGACCCAGCACGAGCCGACGATGGCGGCCGTCACCCTGGCCACGCTGCACTCCGCGAAGGGCCTCGAGTGGGACACCGTCTATCTCATCGGTCTCGGTGAGGGGCTCGTCCCGATCAGCTACGCCAGGACGGAGCAGGCCGTCGAGGAGGAGCGCCGTCTGCTCTACGTGGGGATCACCCGCGCGCGCCGGCGGCTGCATCTGTCCTGGGCACAGGGTGCATCTGGCCGCGGCGGGCAGAGGAGGCCCTCCCGGTTCCTCGAGGAGCTGCGCTGATCCGGATGCACCCGCATTCCGGGTGCGGCTGCCAGTGCCGGAGGACCGCCTCGCCGCTGCCGACGTCCAGCTCCACGGAGGTCGCCCGTCCCGGTCGTTCGGCCGCGAGCCGGGCGAGCACGATCCTGGCCGCGACCGCGGCGACCTCCACCGCGACGACGGCGGTCTCGGCCGCGCTCCTGCGTCCCCAGAGCTGCGAGGCGATGGCGGGCCAGACCGGGTCGGCGTCCCGCCGGTACCGGTCGAGGCAATAGAGGCACGGCCCGGTGCCCGGCTCGACGACGGGGCCGATGCGCACGACGGAATCGCCGAAGACGACGGGGAGGTGGGGAAGGTCGCGTCGCAGCCAGCGACCGTGCAGCTCCGGCTCGATCACGTAGTGCGCGACGATGATCACCAGCCCGGTCTTCCGCCCATCGGGGACGAGGGCGAGACCCGACCGACGGAGCAGCTCGCCGATGCCCTCCGCCGTCGGTCCGGCACCGACGAGGGTGACCGCGCCACCGGCCGGCACCGACTCATCGCTGGCGAGCGCGGGCCGGATGCGGTCGAGGAACTCCTCGAGGCCATCGACGCCCGCCGCGCCGGCCATCATCTCCAGCCCGGATCGGCTGATCCCGGACAGCAGTGCAGCCAGCAGCCGTTCCTGCTCCTCGGACAGATCCTCGAGCACAACGCCGGGGCGGTCCACCCCGAGCTGGAGGCTGTGCGGGGTGCGCCAGACGAGGGGAAACCGTGGATCGAGTCGAAGGACCATCCCGGAATGATGCACCACTCGGACGCGGGACGTCCCGGGTCATCCACAGCTCAGGCGGGGGGCTCCTGCGCCGATCCGTCGTCGCCCTCGCGCGGTCGGTCGTCCCTCTCGTCGTTCAGGAGGTCCTGGATGGCCTGATCGATGTCGTCCTGCTCCGGCTCCGGACCGGTCAGGCGGGCGACGAGCGCCGCCGGGTCGTCGATGTCCTCCGAGGTCGGGACGAGGTCGGGATGCGACCACAGCTCGTCCCGGCGTTCCTCGCCGATCTCGTCGGTCAGCTTCTGCCACATGGCGGCCGCCTCACGGAGCCGGCGTGGACGCAGCTCGAGGCCCACGAGCGTCGAGAAGGCCGACTCCGCCGGTCCGCCCGCGGCGCGGCGGCGACGAACCGTCTCGGCGATCGCATCCGATTTCGGAAGGCGCGCGGTCGCCTGCGCGGTGACGACGTCGACCCAGCCCTCGATGAGGGCGAGCATGGTCTCCAGCCGAGCGAGGGCGGCCAGCTGGGTCTCCGACTTCGGCGGGATGAGGGCTCCGCTGACCATCGCCTCGCGGAGCTCTTCCGGGTTGGAGGGATCGAAGTCCGTGGCGAGCTGCTCGAGACGGCTGGTGTCGATGCGGATGCCCTGGGCGAACTCCGTGATCGAGGTCATCAGCTGCAGCCTGAGCCACTTCGCGTGGCGGAAGAGCCTCGCGTGGGCCAGCTCGCGCACGGCGAGGTAGAGCTGCACCTGGTCGATCTCGATGTCGAGTCCGAGCCCGAATGCGGCGACGTTCTGGGGGAGGATCGCGGCCTGCTGCTCGGCGTCCCCCACCGGGCTGAGGAGCGGGATGCCGATGTCGCCGCCGGAGACCACCTCGCTGGCCAGCTGGCCGACGACCTGGCCCAGCTGCATGGCGAACAGCGTGCCGCCGACGTTGCGCATCAGCTTGCTCGCGCCCTCGAGCATCCCGGACATCTCCTCCGGCGCCTGCTCGCGCAGCACCTCGGTGAGCGAGTTGGCGATGCTGAGGGCGACCGGCTCTGCCATCTGCGTCCAGATCGGCATGGTGGCGGTGATCCACTCCGTGCGCGACATGAGCCGCGGGGAGGAGGTGAGCTCGGAGAGGTATGTGGCCTCGTCGAGCCACAGGGCCGCGACGTGGAAGGCCTGCTCGAGGGCGGATCGCTCCGCCGGCGTGGTCGCGATCGTGTCCTTGGCCGCGAGCGCCTTGGCCTGCTCGAGGGCGAGGCCCCAGTTGATGCCGTTGCTGCTCGACTGAAGAGCGCTCTGCAGCTGTCCGATGAGATTCTTGATCATCTCCGGATCGTTGGGCAGGCCGGCGGCGCTCGCCAGGCGAGCCGGGTCGATCTCCGCGTTACCGGAGAGGAACTGGCTCAGCATGTCGCGGAATTCGTCTTCCGGGTCCTGCGCAGAATCTTCAGGCATAACAACTACGCTAGCCGCTGCACGGCTGCAGCAGCTGTGTTTTGTCCTGAGTCCGGGCGCTCCGCGTGCGCCCGTGGCGAACAACCCTCCGAAAGGATGCCCGGTGGCGCTCTTCGCCGATGACCGACCACTCAGACGGCGCAGCAGGCGTGGTGTCACGATCGGCTGGATCCTGCTCGTCGCCGCGCTGATCGGGGCCTTCGTCTTCGCCACGACCCCCGCTCCGTACGTCATCGAGCAGCCGGGACCGGTGTTCAACACGCTTGGCAAGGTCACCGTCGACGACAAGCAGGTGCCGCTCATCAGCATCCCCGACAGGAAGACCTACCCCACCTCCGGTGCGCTCGACCTCCTCACGGTGAACGTGCTCGGCGATCGCGAGCACTCGCCGAGCTGGTTCGAGGTCGCGCAGGCCTGGCTCGACCACAGCAAGGCCGTCCTTCCGGTCGACGCCGTCTACCCGGCCGGCGAGACGCTCAAGCAGTCCAACGAGCAGGCGGCGGTGGACATGCAGAACTCCCAGAAGGACGCCATCGCCGCCGCGCTCACCCATCTCGGGTACACGTTCCCCAGCACGCTCGTCGTCGGCGGGTTCTCGCCGAAGTCGCCCGCCGCCGGCATCCTCGAGAAGGGCGACACGATCGTCAGCGTCGGTGGTCAGAAGGCGGACACCGTGCTCGGACTGCGGGCGATCATCGCGAAGACCGGGGCGGGAGTGCCGATCGACATCGACATCCTGCGCGACGGCGCGGCCAAGACCGTGCAGGTGACGCCCCAGCTGAGCACCGACCCCACCCCGGCCCCGATCATCGGGATCTATCCCTCCATCTCCTACGACTTCCCCGTCACCGTCAAGATCCAGCTCGAGAATGTTGGCGGTCCGAGCGCGGGCCAGATGTTCGCCCTCGGCATCATCGACAAGCTCACCCCGGGCAAGCTCAACGGGGGAGCGAACGTCGCCGGGACGGGCACGATCGATGCCACGGGCGCCATCGGAGCCATCGGAGGCATCCGTCAGAAGATGTACGGGGCACTCGACTCCGGTGCCACCTGGTTCCTCGCCCCGTATTCGGACTGCGACGAGGTGACCGGCCACATCCCGAAGGGGCTGACCGTGCTCGCGGTGAAGACCCTCGACGACTCCCTGACGGCGCTTAAGGCGATCAGCTCGGGATCGAGCATCAGCGGCCTGCTGAAATGTCCGGTCAGGTAAGACCCCGATCTTTCGCAGCCCCACCCCTTAAGATGAGTGACCACAGCATCCGCCGCAAGCCAGGAGCAGTTTCGTGACGACCACCCCCACCGAAGAGCGCCGACCGGCATCCAGATCGAGGGTGACCGTTCTCGTCACCATCATCGTCCTCGTGGTGCTGGTCATCCTCTTCTTCATCTTCGCGAGCCTCTACACCGACTGGCTGTGGTTCGATCAGCTCGGCTATCTCAACGTGCTGACCACGCAGTGGCTCGCTGGCCTCGTCATGTTCTTCATCGGGTTCATCGCCATGGGCGGACCGATCTTCGCGAGCATCGAGATCGCCTTCCGCTGGCGTCCCGTCTACGCGAAGCTCAATGCGCAGCTGGACAGGTATCAGCAGGTCATCGAGCCGCTGCGCCGCCTCGCGATGTACGGCATCCCCTCCCTGATCGGGCTCTTCGGCGGCGTCGCCGCCTCGTCCCACTGGGCCCTCGCGCTCGAGTGGCTGAACGGGACCTCCTCCGGCAAGGTCGACCCGCAGTTCCACCTCGACATCTCCTTCTACCTGTTCGCGCTGCCCTTCTACCAGGCGGTGGCGGCGTTCGCATCCGCCGCCGTCCTCATCTCCGGGCTCGCCGCCGTGGCGACGAGCTACCTCTACGGCGCGCTGCGCCTCAACGGGCGCGAGGTGCGCATCTCGCGCACCGCGCGCATCCAGCTCGCGACCACCGGTGCGGTCTACCTGGCGATCCAGTCGGTGAGCATCTGGCTGGACCAGTACGCGACGCTGTCCTCGAGCACGAGCAGCAAGCTCATCGTCGGCGCCTCGTACGCCGACGTGAACGCGGTCATCCCCGGCAGGCAGATCCTCGCCGGCATCGCCGCGGTCGTCGCCGTGCTTTTTGTCATCACCGCGGTCATCGGCCGCTGGCGCTTCCCGCTCATCGGCACGGCCCTGCTGCTCGTGAGCGGCCTGCTGATCGGCGCGGTGTATCCGTGGGTCATCGAGAAGTTCCAGGTCGAGCCGAACGTGCGCAGCCTGGAGTCGCAGTACATCCAGCGCAACATCGACGCCACCAGGGACGCCTACGGGGTCGCCGGGGTCAAGGAGGAGGCCTACTCCGCCAAGACGGATGCCGAACAGGGCGCCCTGAGGAACGACGCGGAGACGACCGCCAACATCCGCATCATCGACCCTGCCCTCGTCTCGACCACCTTCGCCCAGCTCGAGCGGATCAAGCAGTACTACGCGTTCAACAAGTACCTCGACGTCGACCGCTACAAGATCGACGGCAAGACCCAGGACACCGTCATCGCCGTGCGCGAGCTGGACTCGTCCAACACCGGAGCGACCCCGAGCTGGTACAACAACACCCTCGTCTACACCCACGGCTACGGGGTGGTCGCCGCCTACGGCAACCAGCGCTCGACCGACGGGCTCCCGGTGTTCCTCGAGTCGGGCATCCCGAGCAGCGGCGACCTGGGCAAGTTCCAGCCGCGCATCTACTTCGGCGAGCAGTCCCCCACCTACTCGATCGTCGGCGGCCCGAAGAGCGGCAAGAAGGTCGAGCTCGACTACCCCGCCGGCGACTCCGGCAACAAGCAGAACGCGACGACGACCTTCACCGGCAACGGCGGGCCGAAGCTCGACAACGTCTTCAAGAAGCTCATCTACGCGATCAAGTTCCAGTCCGAGCAGATCTTCCTCTCCGACTCGGTCAACAACGACTCCCAGATCCTCTACACCCGCAATCCCGTGGACCGCATCCAGAAAGTGGCCCCGTACCTCACCCTCGACAGCGACCCGTACCCGGCCGTGGTCAACGGCAAGGTGCAGTGGATCGTCGACGGCTACACGACGAGCGAGGAGTATCCGTACTCCGCCGTGCAGCAGCTGAGCAACGCGATCACCGACACCTACACGCCGGCGCCGCAGCTCGCCCTCGACAAC
>NZ_DASWPB010000060.1:0-4473 GCF_036404185.1 Lacisediminihabitans sp.
CCGGAGACCGCGGCGGAGGTCTGCTGGGCGAGCTGGGCACCGCCCGGCTGCACGAGTTGCTGGTTGATGCCCGCGATCTGCGCGGCCGCGGCGGGATCGGTCAGCTGGAGCGAGTCCGACAGCTGCGTGAGCTGATCGGACACCGCACCGGCGTACGCCGTCACCCCGCCGCTCAACTGGCTGAGCCCGGCGGCTCCGGAGTTCAGCCGCGCGAGTCCCCCGCTCAACGAGTCCACTCCGCCGGTGTACTTGGCAATCCCGCTGGACAGCGACGAGGCGCCGCTCGCCGCTGAGGCCGCCCCGCTCGAGAGCGAACCGAGCCCGGTGCTGAGTCCGCTCACGCCAGTTGCCAGGCCACCCGCTCCGTCGGCCGCCGTGCTCAGCGAGGAGCCGAGCGTGCCGACGCTGGCGTAGATGCCAGAGATGTACTGCTCGGTGATGGCCTTGCCGAAGGCGTTGACCATGCTGTCGCCGACCACCTGGGCGACCGCCCCGGTGAGGTAGCTGTGCGAGTCGTCCGTGTGGATGGCCAGATCGGCCTTCTTCGGATTCGCCGAGTTCAGCGAGAGGATCGACGAGGAGAAGTCTTTCGGAACGGTGAGGATCGCGTCGATGGAGCCGTCCGCGAGGGCCTTCTCGGCATCCGCCTTGTTGGTGATGGTCCAGTCGAAGCCGGCCTTGCCGCCGGTCAGCTCCGTCACCAGCTGGCGTCCGGCGAAGACCGGTGACTTCGTCCCATCCGCGGCCGTCTGGTAGACGAGCTTGTCGCTGTTGACGATCGCGGCGGGAATGCGGTCGATGGCCGTCGTCGCCTGCGAGAGCGCACCGACGAAGAGACCGGCGAAGGCGAGCGGCACGAGCGCGACGGCCGCGATGGCGGTCCAGTGCAGCCACCTCTTGCGGACGGCGACGGGAGCGGACTGGCTCACTGGAGTACTCCTCTGGAATCGAACGACGTGAGGGTGAGGGAGACGATGGCCCGACCGCCGTCGGACGGCGACGGGGGGATCCTGATCGGCGATGGCGTCCCGATCACCACCGTGGTGGTGGCCGGCGCCAACGTGCAGACGGCCGTGAGGAAGGCCGTCTCATCGCCGGCGGTGGCAAAGGTGTCCAGCTGATCGAGCACCACCACGGGGGTGCCCTCCGCGAGCGCGATCGACGCGAGCGCGATCGCCCGATCCCGCTGCGGCAGCTCGCCCAGCGACGAGGCTTCGCTCACGACGACGGCATCGCCGGGCGCGACCTGGACGATGGCGGCGTTGATCCGCGCGATCCAGCGTTCCAGCCGCCTGCGTCGACGCACGATGCGGAACCAGGGCTGGGTCAGCCGCAGGCGCTCGTAGAGGAGCTCACCGAGGGTGACGGTCGTCTCGGTGCGTTCGAGCCCGCCGACATCCCCCATCGCGACCAGCCTGGTCACCCTGCCCGATTCGGACGGCAGCGGATGTCCGGCGACCTGCACGCGGCCCCCGACGGGGTCGAGCCGACCGGCCAGAGTCGCGACGAGCAGCCGGCGGTCGACGGCATCCCCGCTGAGCAGCAGGAGACCACCCGTCGGCACGGACAGCCCGATCGGGCCGACCGGATGCTCCGCCGACCCGGCGAGGAGGCCCTCGGCGCTGATGGCGGCGCCGTGCTGCTCGTGCGTCCAGACCATCGCCTCGCGGTGCTCGCGCAGGTGCTCGCCCTCGATGTCCATGTTCGGCAGCAGTCGCTGCAGCCACTTCGGCATCCACCAGGCGGCCCGTCCGAGCAGGGTCATGACGGCCGGAACCAGCGTCATCCGCACGAGGAAGGCGTCGAAGGCGATGCCGGTGGCCAGGCCGAGGGCGATCGGCTTGATCGTGCCAGAGCCCCCCGGCACGAAGGCGAAGAAGACGAAGAACATGATGAGTGCCGCGGCCGTGACCACCCTGGCTCCGTTGGCGAAGCCCTTCGCCACCGCCTCGCGAGGATTGCCTCCCCGCACGTATTCTTCCCGCATTCCCGACACGAGGAACACCTCGTAGTCCATCGCGAGGCCGAAGAGCACGGCCATGAGAAGGATCGGCATGAAGCTGAGAATGGGACCGGGATGCTCCACCCCGATGATGCTGCCGAGCCACCCCCACTGGAAGACGGCGACGACGACGCCGAAGGAGGCGATCACCGAGAGCAGGAAGCCGAGCGCCGCCTTGATCGGCACCAGCACGGAGCGGAAGACCATCATGAGCAGGAGGATCGACAGGCCGACGACGATGGCGCCGAAGGGGATGAGCGCGCTCGACAGCCGGTTGGAGATGTCGATGCCGACGGCCGTCGTGCCGGTGACGGAGATCGGGGTGTCGTAGGTGGCCTTGAGCTCGGGCTCGAGGTCGCGGATCGACTGCACGAGCGCCTTCGTCTGGGTCGCATCCGGCGCACTCGAGGGGATGACCTGGATGATCGCCGTATCGAGGCCGGCGTCCGGCATGCCCTGGCTGACGTAGGAGACGTCGTCGAGGGTCTTCAGTTCCTTGCCGATCGAGTCGAGGTCACCCTGGATGTTCGTCGTCTGGGTGATGTCGACGGCGACGATGAGCGGGCCGTTGTACCCGGCCCCGAAGCCGTCCTTGATCATCTCGTAGGCCTGGTGCTGCGTCGAAGCCTTGGGCTCCGAGGCGCCGTCGGGGAGGTTGAGGTCGAGGCTCAGCGCGGGGATGGCGAGGGTGCCGAGGACGGCGACGACCGCGAAGGTGGCGAGGACGGGGCGCTTCATGACGCCCTTCACCCAGCGCAGGCCCATGGTCGGCTTCGCCCCCTCGTCGTGCACCATGGCGCGACGGTAGGCCCGGGAGCCGGGCTTCGGGGTGAGCCGCCCCTTGGCGAGGCCGAGCAGGGCGGGCAGCAGGGTCGTCGCGACCCCGATCGCGATGAGCACGGCGAAGGCCGCACCGACGCCCATGACGCTGAGGAACGGGATGCCGACGACGAGCAGACCGAGCAGGGCGATGATCACCGTGACCCCGGCGAACACGACCGCGCTTCCGGCCGTGCCGACGGCGACCGCGGCGGACTCCTCCGGGTCCTCGCCCGCCGCGAGCTGGTTTCGATGTCGGGACAGGATGAAGAGCGAGTAGTCGATGCCCACCGCGAGGCCGATCATGAGGGCGAGCAGGGGCGCCGTGCTGGAGACCGTGGTGAAGGCGGAGACCAGGGTGATGCCCCCGACGACGACGCCGACGCCGATGAGCGCGCTGAGCAGCGGCATGCCTGCGGCCACGAGCGAGCCGAAGGTGATCAGGAGGACGACCGCGGCGAACAGCAGCCCGAAGACCTCGGTGATGGTGATGCCGAAGGAGTTGTCCTGGAAGACCTGGCCGCCGAACGCGACCGTCATCCCGGCATCCTCACCGACCGAGGCCGTGGCCTTGAGTTGTTTGATGGTTGACGCGGAGACGTCGGCGACGGAGCCGTCGAACTGCACCTGGGTGAGGGCCATCCTCTCGTCCTTGGTGATGGCGTTGCCCGCATAGGGAGAGTAGGGGTCCACGACGGAGTCGACGCCCTTGATCGTGCCGATGGCGGCATCCATCTTCTCGATCGCGGCCTTGTAGGCGGCGTCGTTGACGGATGCGCCCTTCGGCACCTCGACGACGGCCTGCGCGCTCGCGCCCGCGACGGACGGGAAGACCGCCTCGAGGCGGTCGAGCGCGTTCTGGGACTCGGTCCCCGGGATCGCGAAGGATTCCTGGGTCTGGCCGCCGAGGGCGAGACCGCCGCCGAGGATGCCGAGCAGCAGCGCCAGCCACACGCCGATGACGACCCAGGAGCGGCGGAAGGAGAACCGGCCCAGCCGGTAGAGAAGGGTTGCCATTGCCTATTTTCCGTTTCCCGCGGGGACACCCACGGAGGAGAGGAGCTCCGTGAGGATGGTGAGAAGGGCGGCACGCGCCTCGTCGATCTGATCGGCATCGAAGGCCATCGACTCCGGGGAGCAGAGCATGTATGCGGCTCCCCCGAGGGCGATGCCGAACCGCATCTTCTCTTCGATCGATGCGGTGTTGGCCGCGAAGAACTCGGCGAGCCGTTTCACGACGTCGTTGGCCCGGTCGATGACGGGCACGTCGACGAGTGACGGCCCCTGGTTGATGAACATGTTCACCTCGCGGCGGTACTGCAGGATGAAGTCGACGAACTCCTCGAGGAACGCCCTGCGGCCCGCAGGCGTGAGCGAGCTGGCCTCAAGCGCGTCGAGGATCTGGACCATGCGCTCGATCGCGGGAGAGACGGTCGCCTCGAGCAGGGTCTCCTTCGAGGAGTAGTGGTAGAGCACACTCGACTTCGACAGGCCGGCGAGGTCGGCGATGCGATGCAGCGAGGTCGCGGCATACCCCGCGGTGGTGAATTCGGCGAGCGCGATCGCGCGCAGGTCTTCGGATGACGTCGACATGCTTCGACCGTAACTGACCGATCGGTCAGAAACTGTCCGATCGGTCAGTTTGACAGTTT
>NZ_DASWPB010000061.1:0-2023 GCF_036404185.1 Lacisediminihabitans sp.
TCCGCGTCGCCCATCCCGACCGCACGGAGCATGCCTCGCGAGGTGGTCGCTTCGATTCCATCGGTGACGACGCGCGAACGCGGCTTCCAATCAACTGTTTCCGGCATGTAACGAGTGTAGAACCACCGACACGCCCGACGACCCGGCCTGGCGCATCCGCGGCGGGCGTCGGGACGCTACTGCTCGTGCACGTCGCCCTCGCGGAAGTCCGCGAGCAGTCCGATGACCCTGGCCACATCGACGGGACCGGCGACACGGAAGTTCGCCAGCGTCTGTCCGTCGCCGCTCTTCAGGCCGACGTCGTCCGGTCCGAGCGCGGCGAAGGCATCCTCGTCGGTGAGATCGTCGCCCGCGTAGAAGACGGCGGTCGCGTCCGTGTACTTGCGCAGATGCTCGACGGCCTCGCCCTTGGTGGTGGACCGCACGGAGAACTCCAGCACGTTCTTGCCGCTGCGCACCGTCAGATCCTGCAGCTCCGCGGCGGTCTCGCTGAGGGCGACGAGATGGGCCATGCGGCTGTCCCGCTCGGTGGCGAGCCGAGTGTGCAGCGCGTAGCCGGCGGGCTTCTCCTCCAGCCACACGTCGTCGAACGACCTGGCCACCTCGCCGAGCACCTCGCCGAGGAGGTTGCGCCTGGCGAACTCCTCGCTGTCGAGCGTGAGGCTGTCGTCGGGATGGTCAAGACGCAGCTCGATGCCGTGGGAGCCGACCAGAAGCACGGAGTCGGGCATGTCCGCCACCCGGATGAGGCTCGCGAGCGCGCGACCGGAGACGAGCGCGACCCTCGTGTTCGGCATGGAGGCCAGCCGCAGCACGGCCGCCCGTGCCTCGGGAAGCGCTCGCGCCTGCTCAGGGACGTCCACCTCCGGGGCGAGCGTGCCGTCGAAGTCGAGCGCGACCAGCAGGCGGCGCGTCCGTGCGAGCTCCCGCAGGGCGCCGACGAGCGGCTCGGGCAGGCGGGAGAAAGCTGGCGGGGTGTCGACGTCGACCATCAGACGAGTTCGTGCCCCTGTGATCCCTGATGGGCGCGACTGGCCAGGACCTTGAGGAAGTCGCTCGACCAGTGGATCACATCGTGCTCGAGCACTCGTTTCCGCAGCGAACGCATCCGTGCCCTCCTGTCCCGCTTGGGCATCGAGATCGCCTGCAGGATGGCCGACTTGAGCCCCTCGATGTCGTGCGGGTTGATGAGCAGGGCACGTTTCAGCTCGTCGGATGCACCCGCGAACTCGCTGAGCACGAGGACGCCGTCCTCGTCGAACCGGCAAGCCACGTACTCCTTGGCGACCAGGTTCATCCCGTCGCGGAGCGCCGTCACGAGCATCACATCCGCCGCGAGGTAGAGCGCAACCATCTCCTCGCGGGGGAAGCCGTGATGCTGGTAGCTGATCGGAACGTGGGCGATCGTCCCGTAGTCGCCGTTGATGCGCCCGACGGTGAGCTCGATCTCGTCGCGCAGCTCCATGTAGGCCTGCACGCGTTCCCTGCTGGGGTTGGCGACCTGCACGAGGGTCACGTCGTCGACACTGAGCTTGCCCTCCGCGAGCAGTTCCCCGAAGGCCTTGAGCCGGTGGCCGATGCCCTTGGTGTAGTCCAGCCGGTCCACCCCGAGCATGACCGTCTTCGGGTTGCCGAGGTCCTCGCGGATCTGCCGGGCGCGCTCCTGGACGGCGCGGGAGCGGGCGAGCTCCTCGAAGCTCGACGCGTCGATCGAGATGGGGAACGCTCTCGCCACGACCGTCCGGAAGGTGCCCTGCCGCTTGATCGGCCCGAAGACCCGGACTCCCGGCGAGCTGTCGACGAGCGGGACCTCGATCTGCACGCCCTTGGTCGCGTATCCCTTCAGGCGGCGGACGGCACGCTGGAAGTTGCCCGCGTCGGCGACCCGCTGGAACCCGACGACGTCGGCGCCGAGCAGGCCCTCGATGATCTGGGTCCGCCAGGGCAGCTGCGAGTAGATCCCGTATGGCGGAAACGGAATGTGATTGAAGAAGCCGATGGTGAGGTCGGGCCGAAGCTCGCG
>NZ_DASWPB010000062.1:0-6302 GCF_036404185.1 Lacisediminihabitans sp.
GTTTGGGTCGCCGCCGCCTGCGGGGTGTTGTTGTAGTCCTTGTTCTGCGCCATGACGATGATCTTGCCGCTGCCGGGCTGCACCGCCACCGCGGACGAGCCGAGGGCGAATCTGGTCTCCGTCGCCGGGGTGACCGTGCTCAGCTGCTGTTGGGCGACGTCCTGTTGGTTCAGGTCCAGGGTTGTGTAGATCTTGTAACCGCCGCTCGTCCAGTTCGTCGTGCGGGCCTTCTCGTCCGCTCCCAGGGCTGTCAGTTTGGGGATGTTGCGCAGCACGTAGTCGCAGAAGAACTTCGCATCGGTTGCGTTGAGGCAGCCCTGGTTCGGTACCGAGAGTTTGACGTAGTCCTCGGGCTTGCTGGCCACCGCTTCGTCATACTGCTTCTGCGTGATCTTCTTGAGCTCGAGCATGTCCTTGAGGATCGTGTCGCGGCGTGCCGTGTTGGCGGGGAAGTTCTTGGGGTCGTCGAGCCTCATCTTGTTCGGCGTCTGGACGATCGCGACGAGACTGGCCGCCTCCGCGAGGGTCAGGTCCTTGGCGTCGACGCTGAAGTAGCGTTGGGCGGCAGCCTGGATGCCGTAGGTGACCCCGCCGAAGTTGTCGATGTTGAGGTACGCGAGCAGGATCTGATTCTTGCTGTACTTCTTCTCCAGGCTGATCGCGAGCTTCATCTCTTCGATCTTGCGATCGGGAGACGTCCTGATGGCCTCCTTGTAGGCCGCGTCGCGCTTCTCCTTGGTGTCGAGCAGCAGCGCGTTCTGCACTCGGATGTTCTTGACCAGTTGCATGGCGATGGTCGATCCGCCGCTGCTGCCGGTGCCGGTGACAAAACCGATCGCCGCCCGGCTGAGGGACTGCACGTCGACCCCGCCGTGTTTATAGAAGCGACGATCCTCGCCGGCGACCGCGGCATCCTTGGCGAACTGGGAGACCTGGTCCCAGGCCACGTCCTCGCGATTCTGGTCGTAGACCGAGGCGATGAGGACCGGTTTACCGTCGCGGTTCGCGTAGATGTCGTTGCGCTGCGCCTGGCCGCCGATCTTGACGTAGTCCGGGAGGCCCTCGAAGATGCCGATGCTGCCCTTGGTCGCCTCGCTGGCCACGGCGAGGACGGGAGCGATCATCGCCGTCACAAGAACGCCGGCAAGCACGCTGAAACCGACGAAGCCGACGATGCCGCTCAGTACGGTGGTTGGCTTCACTTTTCGGGCAGACATAGCCCACAGGATAACCGATGCGGACTGGGAAACCCGTCTTGTCAGGGGCAGAGCGCGCCAGGGTCCGTTCCGTTGGTGCCGGTGCCGTTGTTCACGCTGAGGGTGACCGCGGTGTCGGTGGAGGTCGACGAGCCGCCGGCGGGATCGCTCATGGTGACCTTGCAGATCGTGGCCGGCGAACTCGACACCCAGTTGTAGCTGACGTCGGATGCGCTGAACCCGTCCGCGACGAGCGCCTTGACCGCGTCGCTCCGGCTCATACCGACGATGCTCGGCATGGTGGTGGCCAGCGTGCCGTCGCTCGTGTAGACGGTGATGCTCGCGCCGAGGGAGGCGGACGTGCCCGCCGCCGGGCTGGTCCTGACCACCTGACCGACGGGCAGCCCGGACGCGACCGGTCCGCCGTTGGTGACGTCGAAGTTCAGTCCCTCGAGCAGGGTGGTCGCCTGACCGAGCTGCTGGCCGGTCACGTTCGGCACGGTCACCCCGGACCCCTTCAGATACTGCGTGTTGGGGGAGGGGAAGGCGCCGCCCTTGTAATCCGGGTTGCTGTTGAGTGATTTCATCGTCACCCGGAAGATGTTGAACTTGGTGTTGGAGCCGTTGGTGCCGGCGATGGTGATGGTGCGCAGGCTCTGGTCGCCCTGCGGGTTCTTCGCGGTGCGCAGCCGGGCCGTGCCCTCGATGTTGCCAACCCAGACGGCGAGGGACACCTTGGTCGTCGTCGCGATGAGCCAGTTCTGGTAGGCGCCGTCACTGGTGCCGGTCTTGCCGACGATCGGGATGCCGTCATGTGGTGAACCCGCCGCACCGGTTCCCCTGGACATCACGGCGGCGAGGGCGTAGGCGACGGTGCTCGCGATGTCGGGGGAGATCGTCTGGCTGCAGTTCTTCGGCTGTCCGCCCAGGTTCTTGCCCGTCGGTCCGACGATCTTGTCGACGATGGTGGGTGCGCAGTAGAGCCCGTTCGCCCCGATGGTGGCGATCGCACCGGCCATGGTCAGCGGGGCGATCTCGTTGGTGCCGAGCACCGTCGACGGGTCGACCTTGAGCGGGGCCCCGTCCGCGCGATGGACACCCATGGCCTCCGCGTCGTCGCGGATGTCGCAGAGGTCCAGCTTCTGCGCCATGCCGACGAAGGCCGCGTTGACCGAATTGACGGTGGCGTTGAGCACCGACATCGAGCCGCCCTCGTCCCCTGCGTCGTTCTTCGGGGTGTACGGCGGTCCCTGCAGCTGGGATGGATCACAGGATGCCGTGAAACTCGACTGCTGGAAGGTGCGCACGCTGCCGTTGACGATGTCGTTGAGGCCGTGGCCGTTCTGCAGCCAGTCGGTCAGCGTGAAGATCTTGTAGGTCGACCCGGTCGGGAACCCGATCGAATTGCCGAACTGGTGGTCGGTGCTGTAGTTGACCGAGGTCGCCGCGGAAGTCGCCTGCGGCGTGTTGTCGAACTGCTTGTTCTGCGCCATGACGAGGATGCGCCCCGTCCCCGGCTGGATGGCATCGGCCACCGCGCCGAGGGCGAAGCGGGTCTCGGTGGCCGGCGCATCCGCGTCGATCGCCTTCTGCGCGACATCCTGCTGGTCGAGGTCGATGCTCGTGTAGACCTTGTATCCGCCGGTCGCCCAGTTCTCGCTCCGCTCCGCCGCGGTCGCACCGAGGGCGGTGAGCGTGGGAACCAGCTGCCTCACGTAGTCGCAGGCGAACTTCGCGTCGGCGGCGTAAAGACATCCGTTGTTCGTCTGGCTCAGCTTGACCTCGGAGGCGATGGGGGTGGCCATCGCCTCGTCGAACTGGGCCTTGGTGATGTCCTTCTCCTCATACATGTCGGTGAGGATCTGGTCGCGGCGCACCTTGTTCGCCGGGTAGAGCTTGGGGTCGCCGAGGTTCTGCTGGTTCGGCTGCTGGACGATCGCGATGAGGCTCGCGGCCTGGGCGACGGTGACGTCCTTCGCATCCACGCTGAAGTACTGCTGCGCCGCGGACTGCACCCCGTAGGTGTTGCCGCCGAAGCCGGTGATGTTGAGGTAGGCGAGCAGGATCTGCTGTTTGGTATAGCGCTTGTCGAGCCCGATCGCGAGCTTCATCTCCTTGAGCTTGCGCTGGAGGGTATCGTCGATGGCCGCCGTGTATGCCGCCTTGCGCTTTTTCGGGTTGTCGATCTGCAGCGCCTGCTGCACCAGGATGTTCTTGACCAGCTGCATGTCCAGGGTCGAGCTGCCGCTCGTGATCTCGTTGTGGGCGGCGTTGCCGATCGCGGCGCGGACCACGGAGGGCACATCGACCCCGCCGTGGTCGTAGAAGCGGCGGTCCTCACCGTCGACCGCGGCGTCCTTGAGGTAGGTGGAGACCTCGCTCGCCCCGACCTCCTGGCGGTTCTGGTCGTAGATCCTGGCGATCTCGACCGGCTGCCCGCCACGAGTGGCGTAGACGACGTTCTGCTGGGCCTGTTCGCCGATGGTCAGATAATCGGGCAGATCGTCGAAGATGCTGATGGCGCCGGTCACCGCCTGGGTGGAGACGGCGAGAGCGGGTGTGACCATAGCCGTCACGAGGATGCCGGCGATCACGCTGAAACCGACGAAACCACCAACGGCTCTGGACAGACCGGGACGCTTGGACGGGTTAGCCATACTATTAAAACTACGTTTGTTTGCTCTGCCCAACCTGAACGGACCCTCCAGATGCCCCGCTGGGAATACCTCACCACGCCGTTGATCGTCCATAACACGGCGGCCATCCTGAACAACTGGGGGGATCAGGGATGGGAGCTCGTGCAGATCGTCACCGGTCCGGAGGGCGGCCTCGTGGCCTATCTCAAGCGCGAGAAGAAGGAGGACTGACCATGTCCGCAGTGAACGATCGTCTCGCCGAACTGGGGCTCGCCCTTCCCGCGGTGGCGGCCCCCGCCGGCTCCTATGTCCCCGCCGTGGTGACCGGCAATCTCGTCTACACCTCCGGTCAGCTGCCGTTCGTCGATGGTGTGCTGCCGGCCACCGGTAAGGTCGGCGCCGGCGTCGCAGCGGAGGATGCGCGCGGCTACGCCGCGACCTCCGCCCTCAACGCCCTCGCCGCCGCGGCATCCGCCATCGGCTCCCTGGACAGGGTCACCCGCGTCGTCAAGGTTGTCGGCTTCGTCGCATCCGACCCCTCCTTCACGGGGCAGCCCGGGGTCATCAACGGCGCATCCGATCTGCTGAAGGACCTCTTCGGCGACGCGGGAGTGCATGCACGCAGCGCCGTCGGCGTCGCGGTGCTGCCGCTCGACTCGCCCGTCGAGGTAGAGCTGGTCCTCGAGTTCGCCTGACCCCTTAACCTCCGACGTGCCTGCCCGACGTCGCGGTGTTTCGTCGTCCGCGCTCGGGTACACAACCAACGCGCGGACGACGAAACACCGCGACGTTGGTTAAGAGGCCGGGTTGAGCTGGCCCTCGATGATCTGCATCACGGTCGCGTCGGCGAGGGTGGTGGTGTCGCCGATGGCCCGTCCCTCCGCGACATCCTGCAGCAGTCGGCGCATGATCTTGCCCGAGCGGGTCTTCGGCAGCTCGGCGACGATGAAGATGCGCCGCGGGCGTGCGATGGCGCCGATCTGGTCGGCGACATGGGCGCGCAACAGGTCGGCGGCCTCCTCGGCGGTCTGCAGCTGCGCCTGATCGGACCGCAGGATGACGAAGGCGACCACCGCCTGGCCGGTCAGCTCGTCGACGGCGCCGACCACCGCCGACTCGGCGACGATCGGATGCGACACCAGCGCCGACTCGATCTCGGCGGTGGACAGGCGGTGGCCGGAGACGTTCATGACGTCGTCGACGCGGCCGAGGAGCCAGATGTCGCCGTCCGGGTCGAGCCGGGCGCCGTCGCCGGCGAAGTAGAGGTAGCCGAATCGCTCCCGGTCGAAGGTGCTCCAGTAGATCTCCCGGAACCGGTCGGGATCGCCCCAGATGCCTCGGGTCATCGACGGCCAGGGCTCGTCCACGACGAGGAAGCCACCGCCGCCCGCGGGGACGGGCGTGCCGGCCTCGTCGAGCACCCGGACCGAGATCCCGGGCAGCGGCACCTGCGCGGCGCCCGGTTTTGCGATCGTGACGCCGGGCAGCGCGGAGATCATCATGGCGCCCGTCTCGGTCTGCCACCAGGTGTCGACGATGGGCGCGGTCCCTCCGCCGATCACCTCGCGATACCAGATCCACGCCTCCGGGTTGATCGGTTCCCCCACGCTTCCGAGAACTCGCAGGGTGCCGAGGTCGAAGGCATCCGGCACCTGCCTGCCCAGCTTCATGAACGAGCGGATGGCCGTCGGCGCCGTATAGAAGAGGGAGACGCCGTACTTCTCCACGATCTCCCACCAGCGGCCGGGATGCGGGGTCTCCGGCGTTCCCTCGTAGAGCACCTGGGTCGCGCCGTTCGCGAGCGGGCCGTAGACGACGTAGCTGTGACCGGTGATCCAGCCGACGTCGGCCGTGCACCAGTAGACATCCGTCTCCGGGTGCAGATCGAAGACGTTCCTGTGGGTGAACGCCACCTGGGTGAGATAACCGCCGCTCGTATGGAGGATGCCCTTCGGCTTTCCGGTCGTTCCGGAGGTGTAGAGGATGAACAGCGGATGCTCGGCGTCGAAGCCCTGCGCCTCGTGCTCCGCGCCGACCGTGGCCAGCTCCTCGTGCCACCAGAGGTCGCGGCCGTCGACCCAGCCGACCTCGCTGTCCACGCGCTTGACGACGAGCACGTGCTCGACGGAATGCGGGGCGTCCTTCTCCAGCGCGAGCGCGGCATCCACCGTGGGCTTGAGCGGGCTGACGTTGCCCTTGCGCCAGCCGCCGTCCGCGGTGATGACGAGCTTCGCCCCGGCGTCCAGGACGCGGTCCCGGATCGACTGCGCGCTGAATCCGCCGAAGATCACCGAGTGGATCGCACCGAGCCGAGCCACCGCGAGCATCGCGATGACCGCCTCCGGGATCATCGGCAGGTAGATCGCGACGCGGTCGCCCTGCCCGATGCCGAGCGCGGTCAAGGTGTTCGCCGCACGCTTGACCTCGGCGGTGAGCTCGGCGTAGGTGAACGTCCGGGTGTCGCCGGGCT
>NZ_DASWPB010000063.1:0-14056 GCF_036404185.1 Lacisediminihabitans sp.
TCGAAGCCGAGGCCGGCGTCGAAGCCCGAGCCGAAGCCGCCCGGCGTGCTGGCGAGCACCTGATTGACGCCGACGAGGCCGACGAGGCCGCCGGCGAGCGCCATCCCGTAGACGTACATGCGCTCGACGCTGATGCCGGCAGTGCGAGCGGCCTTCGGGTTCTCGCCGACCGCACGGAAGCGGAATCCGAGGCTCGAGCGGCTCATGAGCCACCCGTAGAACAGCGTGGCGGCGATCGCGATCACGAAGGCCCAGGTGACCGGGTAGCGGACGCCGAACAGCAGCGGCAGCTGGGCGTGCTCGGGGATCGGCGGCGACTTCGGATTCGCCGTCCCCGGCGCCTGCAGCGCGCCCGGGGTGCGCAGCAGGAAGCTGATGAGGTAGAACGCGACGTAGTTGAGCATGATCGTGACGATCACCTCGTGCGCGCCCGTGCGCGCCTTGAGCAGGCCGACGATGCCGGCCCAGACCGCGCCTCCGACGACGCCGGCCGCGGCCGCGGCGATGAGCGCGAGCGGGAACGGCATCGGGAACGACCAGGCCACCCAACCGGCGAAGGCGCCGCCGATGAGGATCTGCCCCTGGCCGCCGATGTTGAACAGACCGACCCGGAACGACAGGGCGACTCCGAGTCCGGCCAGGATCAGCGGCGTCCCGTAGAACAGTGTGTCGGTGAGCGGCTTGATCCCGGAGAAGAAGCTCAGCGCCCTGAAGTTGTAGATCGCGCCCTGGAACAGGGCGGAGTACGCGCCGGAGACAGTCGTCCAGATGGCCTGGAAGGTATCAGCAGGTCGCGAGAAGAAGTATCCGGACGCCGCCTGGACATCCTTGTTCGTCAGCACGATGAGGATCGCCCCGACGAGCAGCGCGAGCACCACGGCGAGGATCGCGATGAGCACGTTGCCGGATGCGATGTCCCGCATCGCGACGGTCAGGCGCGATCCGAGATCGTCGCCCTTCTTCTCCTCCGGTGGCGGAGTCGCCGGGGTCTGACCAGGCTCGAGTTCGCTCTCCTCCGGAGAGCCCGTCGCCTGAAGGGGGATCTGCGCGTCGCTCATGCCGCCACCTCCACGGGACGTTCGCCGGCCATCATGAGGCCCAGTATCTCGCGGGAGGTGGTGCTCGGCACGATCCCGACGATGGTTCCGCGGTACATGACCGCGATGCGGTCGGCGAGAGCGACGACCTCGTCGAGCTCCGTCGAGACGACGATGACCGGGGTGCCCGCATCCCGGGTCGCAACGATGCGGGTATGAACGAACTCGATCGAGCCGACGTCGAGTCCACGGGTCGGCTGGGCGGCGACGAGGAGCCGCAGGTCCCTGCTGAGCTCCCTGGCAAGGACGACCTTCTGCTGGTTTCCGCCGGAGAGCCTGCCCGCGTGGGTGCCGATGCCCTGGGCCCGGATGTCGAACTCGACGACCTTGCTCTCCGCGAACTCGGCGAGCAGGCCGCGCTGCACGGTGCCGCCCTTGACGAAGGGCCTGCCCTCCGACCGGTCGAGCATGAGGTTCTCCGCGATGGTGAACTCCGCGACCAGGCCGTCCTCGGTGCGGTCCTCCGGCACGAAGCCGACCCCGGCATCCAGCACGGAGCGCACACTCGCCCGCCGCAGCTCCTTGCCATCGAGGCGGATGGATCCGGTCACGTGCGGCTGCAGGCCGAGAAGGGCCTCGGTGAGCTCCGTCTGGCCGTTGCCCTGGACCCCCGCGATCGCCAGGATCTCCCCGGTGTGCACCTCGAAGCTCACGCCGTTGACCACGAGCTGGCCGTGCGGGTCGACGACCGAGAGACCCTCGACGACGAGCGCCGCAGCGCCGGGTGTCGCCGGTGTCTTGCGAACCGTCAGTTCGACGGAACGCCCGACCATGAGCGAGGCGAGTTCCGTGTTCGTCGCCGTCGGGCTGGCCTCGCCGACAACCTTTCCCAGGCGGATGACCGTGATGCGGTCGGCCACCTCGCGGACCTCTCGCAGCTTGTGGGTGATGAAGACGATGGAGGTGCCCGCCTCCTTGAGCTGGCGCATGATGGCCATGAGCTCGTCGGTCTCCTGCGGGGTGAGCACCGCGGTCGGCTCGTCGAAGACGAGGACCTTCGCGTCGCGGGAGAGGGCCTTGATGATCTCGACCCGCTGCTGCACACCGACGGGGAGGTCGCCGACCACGGCGTCGGGGTCGATGTCGAAGCCGAAGCGGCGTGAGATCTCGCGCACCTGCGCGCGGGCCGCCGAAAGATCGAGCCTGCCGCCGAAGCGGGTCTGCTCGTGGCCGAGCATCACGTTCTCGGCGACGGTGAAGACCGGGATGAGCATGAAGTGCTGATGCACCATGCCGATGCCCGCGGCCATGGCGTCGCCCGGGCCGGAGAAGTGCTGGACGTCGTCGTCGAGCAGGATCTCGCCCTCGTCGGCCTGATAGAGGCCGTAGAGGACGTTCATGAGGGTGGACTTGCCCGCGCCGTTCTCGCCGAGCAGGCAGTGGATTTCGCCGGGCTCCACCGTGAGGTCGATGTGATCGTTGGCGACGAGCGCGCCGAACCTCTTGGTGATGCCCCGGAGTTCGAGCTTCATGTTTCCCAATCTATCCGGCCGTGAGCTTCGGGAACGGGCGGAACGAGGATGGTGGACCGTAACGGGCTTAAGAGCTTAAGAAGGTCGGGGAGACCAGCAGCGCTGGCCTCCCCGACCGTGGTGGAACCCGGTGCCTACTTGTTCAGGTAGGACGAGACCTTGATCTTGCCGCTGATGATGTCGGCCTTGATCGAGTCGAGCTCCTTCTGCAGGCCGGGGTCGACCTTCGACGCGAAGTCGTGGAACGGGGCGATCCCAACGCCGTCGTTCTTCAGCGTGCCGACGTAGGAGGTGCTGTCGAACGTGCCCGCCTTCTGCTTGGAGGTCGCCTTGACGACGTCCTGTACGGCCGGGTCGATGCCCTTGAGGACCGAGGTCAGGTACAGGCTGTCGTAGGTCGGGAACGTGTTGAACACGTCGGCGTCCGCACCGAGCAGCGCGATGTCCTTCTTCGAGTCGGTGATGGCCGCGCCTGCGCTCTGGAAGATCGGGCCGCCGACCGGGAAGATGACGTCCGCACCCTGATCGATGATCGTCTGCGCCGTGCTCTTCGCGGTGTCGTTGGCGTCGAATCCGCCGGTGAAGGATCCGGTCTGGGTGTCGGGGTTCCATCCGACGACCTTGACGTCCTTGCCCTTCTGCTGGTCGAAGTACTTCACGCCGTCGGCGAAGCCGTCCATGAAGATCGTGACGGTCGGGAACTGCAGGCCGCCGAAGGTCCCGACGATGCCCGACTTGCTGTAACTGGCCGACGCGTAGCCCGCGAGGAACGCGGCCTGGGCGGTGTCGAACAGGATGGGCTTGATGTTCGGAGCGTCGACCTTGCCGTCGCCGATGTCGTTGCCCTTGTCGTCCTTGGCCCCGGAGTTGTCGGCGGCGTCGTCGATGATCGCGAACTGGACGTCCGGGTTGGCCTTCGCCGCCGTGACGGTCGCCGCGGAGAGATTGAAGCCGACCGTGATGATCAGGTTGCAGCCCGCGGAGACGAGGCTGTTGATGTTCGGGGCATAGTCGCTGTCGGAGTCGGACTCGACGTGCTTCTCCTTGGAGCCGATCGCCTTGGCCGCGGTCTGAAGCCCCTCGAGGCCGAGCTGGTTGAATGACTTGTCGTCGAACCCGCCGAGGTCGGAGACCATGCAGGGAAGGAAGTTGGATTTTTTGCTGCCTGAGCCGCTGTCGGTGCTCGGCGCCGTTGCACAACCGGCGAGCAATGCTGCCATGCCGGCCATGGCAAGGCCGCTCAACACGGCCTTACGTGAGGTGATTCTCAAGGTGTCCTCCAAGGGATACCCCGGCAGCGGTTGCCGAGGCCATAGTGGTGTACAGGTTACCGAATGCTACGGGGCCGCCTCGGCGCACTCGTCGGCGGGTGGCCAATGGTTACAAAGATGCGACGACCAGGAAATGTTGCAGAAATAATCAGGGCGCCCGAACGACCGGTCTGCCCCTCCCGACGGGGGGGGGCTTCGGCGGCGGCGATCACAGCACGTCGTTGCGCCCGGAGAGCTTGAGCGCGTCGACGACGGCCTTGACCCGCTGGGCGTTGGCGCTCGTGGTGACCAGCAGGGCATCCGGAGTGTCGACGACGACGATGTCGGTCACCCCGATGAGCGAGATGAGCCGGCCGCTCTGGGCGATGACGACGCCGCTCGACGCGTCGGCGAGCACCCTGGCGTTCTCGCCGAGGATGGCCAGGTCGGACTTCCGGCCGCCGGCGTGCAGCTTCGCGATCGCCGCGAAGTCCCCGACGTCGTCCCAGTCGAAGTCGCCGGGGACGACGGCGAGGCGTCCGGCCCTGGCGGCCGGCTCGGCGACCGTGTAGTCGATCGCGATCTTCTTCAGCCCCGGCCAGACCCTGTCGACGACGGCGCCACGGCGGGGAGTGTCCCAGGCCTCCGCGAGCGCCGTCAGGCCGGCCAGCAGCTCCGGCTCGGTCTCGCCGAGCTGTTTGAGCAGCACGTCGGCGCGGGAGATGAACATCCCGCCGTTCCAGAGGTAGTTGCCGTCGTCGAGATACCGCTGGGCGGTCTCCAGGTCGGGCTTCTCGACGAAGCTGTCCACACGCACCGCGCCGGGGGCCGCCTCGATGCCGAGGGTCCCGCTGCAGTGGATGTAGCCGAATCCGATCGCCGGCTCGGTCGGGGTGATGCCGATCGTCGCGATGTAACCGGCCTCCGCCGCCGCGACTGCCTCGACCACGGCACGCTTGAAGCCGCGCACGTCGCCGATCACGTGATCGGCGGCGAACGAGCCGACGATCACGTCCGGCTCGCGCCGCACCAGGATGGCGGCGGCCAGCCCGATCGCCGCCGAGGAGTCCTTCGGCTCGCTCTCCAGCACCACGTTGAGGTCGGCGAGCTCCGGCAGCTGCGCCTCGACGGCGGCGCGATGGGCGCGGCCGGTGACCACCATGATCCGGTCCGGCCCGGAGAGGGGGACGAGCCGATCCCAGGTGCCGCGCAGGAGGGTGCTGCCGGAGCCGGTGAGGTCGTGCAGGAACTTCGGCGCGTCAGCGCGCGAGAGCGGCCAGAGCCGCGAACCGATGCCGCCTGCGGGAATGATGCTGTAGAAGCGATCGAGGGGCCGGGATAACCGTGTCATCCCGCCAGACTAGCCAACCACACTGCCGACGAGACGTCATCTTCGCACCCCTCTCCCGTCATCCGCTATTCGCCGGGTCGCAACCTCCGTTCCTTAGCCTTCGAACGGTGGACCGGATCGGAGCCAGGACATGCGCGTAGCAGTGGTCAGCGAGAGCTTTCTCCCCACGCTCAACGGGGTGACGACGAGCGTCTGCCGGGTTCTCGAGCACCTGCGGGACCGGGGCCACGAGGCCATGGTGATCTCGCCGTCCGCCGGCGCCCCCAAGCACTTCGCCGGGTTCCCCATCCACGAGGTGCCCGCCTTCGCCTACCGCCAGTTCCCCGTCGGGCTGCCGAGCCCGCAGGTGCAGCGGCTGCTCGACGAGTTCAGCCCGGACGTCGTGCACGCCGCGTCCCCCTTCCTCCTCGGCGCGCAGGCCATCGCGGCGGCCGGTCGTCGCGACGTCGCCTCCGTCGCCGTGTTCCAGACGGATGTCGCCGGTTATGCCCGCAGGAACGGCCTGGGCGCCGCCACCCGGCTGGCCTGGCGCCTGGTGCGCTGGGTGCACGACGGCGCCGACCTCACCCTCGCGCCCTCCACCGCCTCCATGTCCGACCTCGCGGACGCGGGCATCGAACGGGTCAGACGCTGGGGCCGCGGCGTCGACCTCGAGACCTACCACCCGCGCAATCGGCTCGGGGCATCCACGCTGTCACTCCGGCAGCGGGTCGCCGCGGGCGGCGAGGTCGTCGTCGGCTATGTCGGCCGGATCGCCCCGGAGAAGCAGCTCGAACGGCTCGCGGCGCTCCGCGGGCTTCCGGGCATCCGCATCGTGATCGTCGGCGGCGGGCCGTCGATGCCCTCCGTCAAGCGCGCGCTGCGGGGCATGCCGGTGACCTTCTTCGGAACGCTGACCGGCGGCGAGCTCGCGGCCGCGTACGCGAGCTTCGACCTCTTCGTCCATCCCGGCACCGAGGAGACCTTCGGGCAGACGATCCAGGAGGCGCACGCGAGCGGCATCCCCGTCGTCGCCCCGCGTGCCGGCGGCCCGATCGACCTGGTGCGGGTCGGGGAGAACGGATACCTGTTCGAGCCGGACGACAACGCCTCGCTGCGAACCTTCGTCGAGGTGCTCGTGCGCGACGGGCAGTTGCGGCTGCGGATGGGCGAGGCCGGACGGCGCGCCGTGCTCGGCCGATCCTGGGACTCGATCTGCGGGGAGCTCGTCGGCCACTACCGGTCGGCGATCGCGAGCCGCAGGGACCTGGTCGCCGCGAAGCCAGTCACGAGGAAAGTATCTCGATCCCGAGAGAGTTAGGTGTACCTTGGCAGCGTCGGAGAGGGCGCGGGAATAGACTGATTGCCGTTCGCCCAAGCAATAGTTGCCCACCCCGAACAGCGTGCGCCGGACTCGACGCCCGCTGAGCGCAGTGCACACTGTGTGTTCGGGGCCAGACCAGCCAAGGAGGGTTGCTCGTGCCAGAGAAGTCGGCGGGGGCCCTGGCCGCATCCGAGCCAGACAAGACGCATCCGGTTCCCAGGATCTCCAGCCCGCGGGTCCCGCGAGGAACGCTGTACCGGGGGCGCGAGGGCATGTGGTCGTGGGTGCTGCACCGCATCACCGGGGTCGCGATCTTCTTCTTCCTGCTCGTGCACATCCTGGACACGTCGCTCGTCCGGATCAGCCCGCAGGCGTACAACGCGGTGATCAACACCTACAAGACGCCCATCATGGGCCTCGGCGAGGCGGCCCTGGTCGGTGCGATCGGCTTCCACGCCCTCAACGGCCTGCGGATCATCCTCATCGACTTCTGGAGCGTCGGCACCAGGCATCAGCGGCTGATCTTCTGGATCGTCGTGGCGCTCTGGGTCGTGCTCATGGCCGGCTTCCTCCCCCGTCAACTGTCCAACGTCATCGCGGAGTTCTGATGAGCGTCACCATCGAGGTCCCTCGCACACCGCAGTTCGCCCGCCGCCGGCGTCGCTTCAACATCGAGAAGTGGGGCTGGATCTACATGCGCGCGAGCGGGGTCGTCCTCGTCGTGCTCATCTTCGGGCACCTGTTCGTCAACCTCGTCGCCGGCCAGGGCGTCCGGGCGATCGACTTCGCCTTCGTCGGCGGAAAGCTCTCGCAGCCCTTCTGGCAGGTCTGGGACACCCTCCTGCTCTGGCTCGCCCTCATCCACGGCTCGAACGGCATGCGCACGATCGTCAACGACTACGCGAACAACGTGCTGCTCCGCCGCATCCTCAAGGGCGCGCTCCTCGCGTCGACCGTCGTACTACTCGTTTTGGGGACCCTCGTGATCTACACCTTCGATCCATGCCCGGCCGGAGCGCCGGCAGACCTGCTCGCCTCGTTCTGCCCGGTCAAGTAATGGGGACCGACGAGGAAGGCACCAGCTCCATCGTCGACGGTGTGCACTACCACCAGTTCGACATCGTCATCGTGGGCGCAGGGGGCGCGGGGATGCGCGCGGCCATCGAGGCCGGACCGCACGCCCGCACCGCCGTGATCTCCAAGCTCTACCCCACCAGGTCGCACACCGGTGCGGCGCAGGGCGGCATGGCCGCCGCCCTGGCCAACGTGGAGGAGGACAACTGGGAGTGGCACACCTACGACACGGTCAAGGGCGGCGACTACCTGGTCGATCAGGATGCCGCGGAGATCCTCGCCAAGGAGGCGATCGACGCGGTCCTCGACCTGGAGAACATGGGACTGCCGTTCAACCGCACCCCCGACGGCAAGATCGACCAGCGCCGGTTCGGCGGTCACACCCGCGAGCACGGCAAGGCACCGGTGCGCCGGGCCTGCTACGCGGCCGACCGCACCGGTCACATGATCCTGCAGACGCTGTTCCAGAACTGCGTGCGCCTCGGCATCAACTTCTTCAACGAGTTCTACGTGCTCGACATGGTCATGACGGAGGTGGACGCCGAAGACGGATCGCGCAGTGAGAAGCCGTCCGGCGTCGTCGCCTATGAGCTCGCGACGGGCGAGCTGCACGTCTTCCAGGCGAAGGCGATCATCTTCGCCACCGGCGGTTTCGGCAAGATCTTCAAGACCACCTCCAACGCCCACACCCTGACCGGGGACGGCGTCGGCATCATCTGGCGCAAGGGCCTGCCGCTCGAGGACATGGAGTTCTTCCAGTTCCACCCGACCGGGCTGGCGGGACTGGGCATCCTGCTCTCCGAGGCGGCCCGGGGCGAGGGCGCCATCCTCCGCAACGCGAGCGGCGAGCGCTTCATGGAGCGCTACACGCCGACGCTCAAGGACCTCGCTCCCCGCGACATCGTGGCCAGGTCCATGGCGACGGAGATCCGCGAGGGCAGGGGCGCCGGCCCGAACAAGGACTACCTCTACCTCGACATCACCCACCTGGAGCCCGCCGTCATCGACGAGAAGCTGCCGGACATCACGGAGTTCGCCCGCACCTATCTCGGCGTCGAGCCGTACACCGAGCCGGTTCCCGTGCTCCCGACCGCGCACTACGCGATGGGGGGCATCCCCACCAACGTCAAGGCGGAGGTGCTGCGCAGCAACACCGAGGTGGTCCCCGGGCTCTACGCCGCCGGTGAGTGCGCCTGCGTGAGCGTCCACGGCTCCAACCGCCTCGGCACCAACTCGCTGCTCGACATCAACGTCTTCGGCAAGCGCGCGGGCAACAACGCGGTCGAGTACGTCAAGACGGCCGAGTGGGTTCCGCTGCCGGAGGATCCTGCCTCCGGTGTGCAGCGCATCCTCGACCAGGTCCGCAGCGGCAACGGCACGGAGCGCATCGCGGCCATCCGCAAGGAGCTGCAGGACTCGATGGACCGCAACGCCCAGATCTTCCGCACGGAGGAGAGCCTCGGGGAGGTCACGAAGCTCATCGAGCAGCTTCGCGCCAGGTACAAGAACATCGCCCTGCAGGACAAGGGCAAGCGCTTCAACACCGACCTGCTCGAGGCGATCGAGCTCGGCTTCCTGCTCGATCTCGCCGAGGTGCTCGTCTACTCCGCCCGCTCCCGCAAGGAGAGCCGCGGCGGCCACATGCGCGAGGACTACCCGACGCGGGACGATGAGAACTTCCTGGTGCACACCATGGCGTACCTCACCGGCGACCCGGAGTCCGCGGAGGCGGGCGAGCACATCCGGCTCGACTGGAAGCCCGTCGTGATCACGAACTACCCGCCGATGGAGAGGAAGTACTAGTGAGCAACGCAGTTCTCGAGAACCGTCCCAGCGTGCCGGAGGAGGTCCCCACCTTCACCGCTAACCTCACCATCCGCCGCTTCGATCCCGAGGTGGACGAGGAGCCGCACTGGGAGGACTTCGAGGTCGTCATGAGCGGGACGGACAGGGTGCTCGACGCCCTGCACAAGATCAAGTGGGAGCAGGATGCGTCGCTGACCTTCCGCCGTTCCTGCGCGCACGGCGTGTGCGGCTCCGACGCGATGCGGATCAACGGCCGCAACCGGCTGGCTTGCAAGACGCTGCTCAAGGACCTCGACCTGTCCAAGCCGATCTACGTCGAGGCGATCAAGGGCCTGCCGCTCGAGAAGGACCTCATCGTCAACATGGATCCCTTCTTTGAGAGCTTCAAGGCGGTGCAGCCCTTCCTGATCGCCTCGAGCAAGCCAGAGAAGGAGCGCCTGCAGAGCCCGGTCGAGCGCGCGCGCTTCGACGACACGACCAAGTGCATCCTCTGCGCGGCCTGCACCTCGAGCTGCCCGGTCTTCTGGACGGACGGCCAGTACTTCGGCCCCGCCGCGATCGTCAACGCGCACCGCTTCATCTTCGACTCCCGCGACGAGGGCGCCGCGGTCCGCCTCGACATCCTCAACGACAAGGAGGGGGTCTGGCGCTGCCGCACCACCTTCAACTGCACCGAGGCCTGCCCCCGCGGCATCCAGGTCACCCAGGCCATCGCCGAGGTCAAGGCGGCCGTCCTCCGCGGCAAGCCGTAGGGTCCGGCCCGGTCCGTCGCGGGCTTCCCGTCACGCCTTCGCGTCGTCGCGTCGTCGCGTCGTCGTGCGCATAACTCCTGCAGAATTTCCTCCGGCGCCTGATCCGCCAGGGGAAAAGACGGTCGCGGCCGGGTCATGCGACAACGTGCAGGAGTTATGCGCAGCCGCGGCGCGGTCCAGGCCGCGGCACCGACAGTCGAACGGCCGGATGCCGAGCACCCGGAGCCGCCGGCCGCAGTGCGCATAACTCCTGCAGTTCTTCTCGGCGCCCGTCGAAGGCGCCGAGAGAACGGGCGGAATCAGGCCGCCGCCGGAGAACTGCAGGAGTTATGCGCAGCAGGCGTGGGCGTCTTGCCCGTCTCTGGGTCTCAGAGGGTCGAGCCGACCTTCCTCGCATCGGCGGCCGTGTGCGCCTGGAGGGCCTTGGCCGCCAGCTCGCGCGCCTGGTCCAGCGTGTACTTCGCCAGCTCCGCGCGCACGTCGGCGAACGCGGCCGGGGTCATGCTGAGGGTGGTCGCCCCGAGCCCGACGAGGATGACCGCCAGCTGCGGGTCGGCGGCCGCCTCACCGCAGATTCCCACCGGCTTGCCGTTTGCCGCACCGGCGTCGCCGATGAGCTTGATCAGACGCAGGACCGCCGGATGCCACGGGTCCTGGAAGTGCGCGACGGAGCCGAGCATCCTGTCGGCCGCCAGCGTGTACTGCGTGAGGTCGTTGGTGCCGATGCTCGCGAAGTCCGCGACCTGCAGCACCTGATCGGCGAGGACCGCGAGCGAGGGCACCTCGGCCATCACGCCGACGGTCTTCAGCCCGAGCTCCTTACCGAGGCTCACGAAGTATTCGGTCTCCTCGGTGTCGGAGACCATGGGTGCCATGACCCAGAGGTCGGCGTCCGTCTCCGCGTCGGCCTGCGCGAGGGCCGTGAGCTGATCGCGCAGGATCTGCTCGCTCGCCCGCAGCGCCCTCAGGCCGCGAAGGCCGAGCGCGGGGTTCTCCTCGTGGGCGTCGTTGAGGAAGCTAAGCGGCTTGTCGGCACCGGCGTCCAGGGCACGGACCACAACCTTCCTGCCGGAGAAGTGGCGCAGGAGCTCGGTGTACTGCGTGCGCTGTTCCTCGACGGTCGGCGCGGTCGTCGCCTCGAGGAAGAGGAACTCGGTGCGGAACAGGCCGACGCCCTCTGCACCCAGCTCGATCGCTGCGGCGGCGTCCTTCGGCGACCCCAGGTTGGCCAGCAGCGGGACGAGCGTTCCGTCCGCGAGCGCGCCGTCCGTGATCGGGGCCTTCGCCGCGGCGGCACGGTCCGCGATGCGCTTCTTGGCTTCGGCGATCTCGTCCTCCGACGGGGAGATGTACACGGTGCCCGCCGCGGCATCCAGGATCACGACCGTGTGGTCGACGAGGTCGAGCGCGCCGGTGACACCGACGATCGCCGGGATGGACTTCGACCGGGCGAGGATGGCGGTGTGGCTGGTCGGGCCGCCGTCGCGGGTGATCAGGCCGAGCACCTTCTCGAGGTCGAGCAGCGCCGTGTCGGCGGGGGCGAGGTCGGGAGCGACGAGGATGAACGGCTCGTCCGAGACGGGGACGCCGGGGGCCGCGACCCCACGCAGGTGGGCGATGACCCGCTGCGAGACGTCTCCGAGGTCGGTGGCGCGTTCCGCCATGAGGCCGCCGAGGCCGATGAGCATCTGCTGGAAGCCGGCGAAGGCCTCGAAAACGGCGCGTTCGCCGTTGGTCCCGGAATCGATGCGGGCGTTGACGTCATCGACGAGGGTCGGGTCCTGCGCCATGAGAGCGGCGGCCTCGAGCACGTCGCGGGCCGCGCCACCGGCCTTCGCCCCGCGGGCCTGGTACTCGGCGGCCACCGCCGTGAGCGCCTCGGCGACGCGGTTCTTCTCGTCCGCGGCGTCGCCGGAGAAGCCGGTCTGCTCCGGCTCCGGCAGGGGGTCGGGCATCCGCAAAATCGGGCCGGTGGCCACTCCTCGCCCTACTCCGATACCGTGCAAATCCATGGGTTTCCTTCCCTCGAGCTCGCTGCCTCGGCAACTCTACTGCTGCCTCATTAGGCTGGTCTGACCGGGAGGGGTGCGGATGCTCACGAAGATCAAGAGACTCTTCGCCCGCGCGCAGCAACTGCGGATCGCTAGGGTCTTCGGCCTCTATTCCCGCAAGAACGGGGCCATTCTCGCCGGCGGCCTGAGTCTGACCGCGCTCTACAGCGTTTTCGCGGCGCTCTATGTCGGCTTTGCCGTCTTCGGTCTGTTCATCGCCGCGGACACGCAGCTGAAGGACGCCGTCGTCTCCACGCTCTCGACCTCCGTTCCCGGCCTGATCAAGACGGAGAGCGGAGGGATCATCGACCTCGACGAGCTGTTCCGCTCCCGATTGCTGGGCTGGAGCAGCATCGTGGCACTCGTGGTGTTGCTCGGGACGGCGCTGAGCTGGTTCGCCTCCGCGCGGTCGGCGGTGAGGGCGATGTTCGACCTGCCTCCCGATACGACCTTCTTCCTCTGGCTGAAGCTCAAGGACCTCGGCTTCGTCGCCGCCTTCGGCCTGGTCACCGTCCTCTCCGCGGTGCTCTCGGTGTTCAGCACGAGCGCGCTCGGCTTCCTGTTCGACCTCGTGGGGATCGACCGCCACTCGGTGTTCGCGGTCGTCGTCGGTCGCGCGATCGGGCTGATCATCGTCCTGGTCATCGACACGGCCATCCTCGCCGGGTTGTTCCGGGTGCTGGCCGCCGTGCGCATCCCGTGGCGCCGGCTCATCACCGGCTCCCTCCTCGGCGGCATCGGCCTCGGCGTCTTGAAGGCGCTCGGGGCCACCATCGTTGGCGGCGCGGGCAGGAATCCGCTGCTCGCCTCCTTCGCCGTCATCCTCGGCCTGCTGGTCTGGTTCGGGCTCGTCTGTCAGGTCATCCTGCTGTCCGCGACCTGGATCGCGGTGGACATGACCGATCACGGGCAGGATGCGGCCGCCATGATGAGGAGGTCCGTCGTCACCCCGCCGCCCCGGCGGCTCCGTCCCAGGGCCCGCCCGGTCGGTGGCGGTCGATAAGCTTTTGACATGACGAAGCCACTGCGGATAGCGACGGTGAACACCAACGGAGTGCGTGCGGCATTCCGCAAGGGCATGGGCCCGTGGCTGGAGGGCCGTGGCATTGACATCCTCGCCATCCAGGAGGTGCGGGCCTCCACGGAGGACCTGGAGAACCTGCTCGGGCCGGAGTGGAACATCCTGCACGACGCGGCCACCGCGAAGGGCAGGGCCGGCGTCGCGCTGGCCAGCCGCGACAAGGCGTCCATCCACCGCGTCGCCCTCGGCGAGGACGAGTTCGACAGTGCGGGCCGCTGGCTCGAGGCCGACTACGAGGTCGATGGCAGGATCGTCACCGTCGTGAGCACCTACGTGCACTCCGGGGTCGCCGAGGACGAGCCGAAGATGATCGAGAAGTACAAGTTCCTCGACGCCATGACCGCCCGCCTGCCGGAGCTCGCCGCCCACTCCGAGCTGGCCGTCGTGCTCGGCGACCTCAACGTCGGCCACCGGGAGCTGGACATCAAGAACTGGCGCGGCAACCGCAAGAGCGCCGGCTTCCTCCCCCGCGAGCGCGCCTACTTCGACCGGTTCTTCGGCCCGCTGGGCGAGACCGTCACGGGGGTCGACGGCAGCACGGAGCCTGGTCTCGGCTGGGTGGATGTCGGGCGCCGGTGGGCAGGAGAGGTCGAGGGGCCGTACACCTGGTGGTCGCAGCGCGGTCAGGCCTTCGACAACAACACCGGCTGGCGCATCGACTATCACATGGCCACTCCGGCGCTTGCCGCGACCGTGAAGGACTACGTGATCGACAGGGCGAACACCTACGACGGGCGATGGTCGGACCACGCCCCGGTTGTCGTCGACTACGCCCTGTAGTCCGTTCGTCCCCGGCGACGCATCCGCGCCGCCATCGTT
>NZ_DASWPB010000064.1:0-4493 GCF_036404185.1 Lacisediminihabitans sp.
GGCGATCGTCACCGACGGTGTCGCCGCGGCGATCGTCGCGGACCACGAGGCGGAGTTCGTGGTCGAGCCGGATGCGCGGGGCCGCGGCCACGGCACGGCCATGCTCGAGCGGATCGTCGCGGACCATGACGGTCCCGGCGGAGCGCTGAGGATCTGGGCGCACGGGGACCATCCGGCGGCGAGGGCGCTCGCGGCCAGCCACGGGCTGACCCCGGTGCGGGAGCTGCTGCAGCTGCGGGCATCCGTCCCCGCCGTGTCTGCGACCGTTCCCGCGTCGACGGCGACCACGATCGCCGCGGCGACCACCGGTCTCACGGCCTTCCGGCCGGGTCTCGACGATGCCGCGTGGCTCGAGCTCAACGCGAGGGCGTTCTCGTTCCATCCGGAGCAGGGTTCGGTGAGCCAGGCGGATCTGGACGAGCTGAAGCGCGAACCATGGTTCGACCCGGAGGACTTCCTCGTGCTGCGCGACGGCGACACCATGATCGGATGCTGCTGGCTGAAGATCGAAGACCGCACTGTCGGTGAGTTCTACGTGGTGGGGGTCCTTCCCGAGCGCCAGGGCGAGGGCCTCGGCAGGCGTCTCGTGCAGGCCGGCCTCGCCCGCCTGGCCGCCCGCGGCATCCGCACCGCCTCCCTCTATGTCGAGGCCGACAACGCCCCCGCGCTCGCGCTCTACCGCTCCTTCGGGTTCACCCGGCACTCCATCGACATCCAGTACGAGCTGTAGCACCGCCCCCTTCCGCCGCCGGCCCTGCCCCTTTCCGAAATGACGGAGTTTCGGCACGCAAACCCCGGAACCGCGACGATACGGGCCGTTACGCCGCCGAAACTCCGTCATTTCGGAAAGGGGAAGGCGGGTGCGGGCGGACGGCGGGGCAGTTAACCCCGTGTTCACGTCGATCCGCGTGCTCCGGGAGGACGGAGTGGGATGATGAGGGAATGGACAGCGATACCTACATCGATGATGCCGGGCTGGCCACGGACAGCCTGGACGACGACTACGACGACTCGGCCTGGGTGGACGACGGGACGCTTCCCGCCGGCCGCTACCTCGACCGGGAGCTGAGCTGGCTCGCCTTCAACACGCGTGTCCTCGAGCTGGCCGAGGACCCGGCGACCCCCCTCCTCGAGCGCGCGAACTTCCTCGCCATCTTCTCCAGCAACCTCGACGAATTCTTCATGGTGCGCATCGCGGGGCTGAAGCGGCGCATCCTCACCGGCCTGGCCGTGCCGACGAACATCGGCGTCGCCCCCACCGAGGCGCTCGCCGTGATCCAGGAGCGGGCGCACGAGCTGCAGGCGAGGCACTCGCTGGCCTTCCGCGACCTCGTCAAGCCGGCGCTCGACGACGCGGGCATCCACATCGAGACCTGGGCGGATCTCGGCGCGAGCGACCGCGAGGCCCTCGACGACGTCTTCGCCAGCCGCATCTTCCCGGTGCTCATGCCGCTCGCGGTCGACCCGGCGCATCCCTTCCCCTACATCTCCGGCCTCTCGCTCAACCTGTCCATCCGGGTGCGCAACCCGAAGATCGGCAAGGAGGAGTTCGCCAGGCTCAAGGTGCCGCCGATGCTGCCGCGCTTCGTGCAGCTGCCGGACAACGGCAGCGGCCTGCTGCGCTTCATCCCGCTCGAGGACCTCATCTCCAACCACCTCAACGACCTGTTCCCCGGCATGGAGGTGCTCGACCACCACGAGTTCCGGGTCACCCGCAACGAGGATGTCGAGGTCGACGAGGACGAGTCGGAGAACCTCATCCAGACCCTCGAACGCGAACTGCTGCGCCGCCGGTTCGGACCTCCCATCCGGCTGGAGATCACCGACGACATGGATGAGCTCACCCTCAGCCTGCTCGTGCGCGAGCTCGACATCACTGAGCAGGAGGTCTACCGGCTCCCGGCTCCGCTCGACCTCGGCGGCCTGTTCGAGCTCGCCAAGATCGACCGCCCGCAGCTGAAATACCGCAAGCACGTCCCGACCACGAGCGTCAGCCTGATGCCGGCCGAGCCCAACGCCGCCCCGGACATCTTCCGGTCGATCGCCAGGCAGGACGTACTGCTCCACCACCCCTACGAGTCCTTCGCCACGAGCGTGCAGGCCTTCCTCGAGCAGGCGGCCGCCGATCCCAACGTGCTCGCCATCAAGCAGACCCTCTACCGCACCTCGGGCGACAGCCCGGTCGTCGAGGCCCTCATCCACGCCGCGGAGGCGGGCAAACAGGTGCTCGCGCTCGTCGAGATCAAGGCGCGCTTCGACGAATCGGCCAACATCAGCTGGGCCCGCAAGCTCGAGAAGGCGGGCGTCCACGTCGTCTACGGGCTCGTAGGGCTGAAGACGCACTGCAAGCTTGCCCTGGTCATCCGCCAGGAGGGCAGCAAGCTGCGCCACTACAGCCACATCGGAACGGGCAACTACAACCCGAAGACCAGCCGCATCTACGAGGACCTCGGCCTGCTGACGGCGAGCGACACGATCGGCAAGGATCTCACCCGGCTGTTCAACGAGCTCTCCGGCTATGCCATCGAGAAGAAGTTCAAGCGCCTGCTGGTCGCGCCGCTGCACCTGCGCAAGGGGCTGCTCAAGCGCATCCACACCGAGGCGGAGAACGCGAAGCGCGGCCTGCCCTCCGGCATCAGGATCAAGCTCAACTCGATCGTGGACGAGGCGATCATCGACGCCCTGTACCGCGCGAGCCAGGCAGGGGTGCCGATCGAGCTCCTCGTCAGGGGCATCTGCGCCATCAAGCCGGGCGTCGAGGGGCTGAGCGAGAACATCCGGGTGCGCTCGATCCTCGGGCGATACCTCGAGCACTCGCGGATCTTCTCCTTCGTCAACGGCGGCGATCCCCAGGTCTACATCGGCAGCGCCGACATGATGCACCGGAACCTCGACCGGCGGGTCGAGGCTCTCGTGCGACTGACCAGCCCCGACCACCTCCGCGAGATCGAGGGCATCTTCGATCTCGCGATGTCGGAGAAGACCGCGTCGTGGAGGCTCGATTCCGAGGGGAACTGGATGCGCCACCACCTGGCGGAGGACGGCTCGCCCCTCGACGACATGCAGAACGTCCTGATGCGTCAGATCGGTCAGAGGAAGCGGAGCGGGGCGAACCGGTGACGGGCCTTGCTGGTCCCTCCGTGGCGCTCGCGGCCGGCGCGGTCTGCTGGCGGATCGTGAACGGCAGGACGGAGGTGCTGCTCGTGCACCGCGCCGCCCGCGCCGACACCTCGCTGCCCAAGGGCAAGGTCGATCCCGGCGAGACGCCGCCGCAGACCGCGGTACGCGAGGTCGCCGAGGAGACCGGCCTGTCGGTCGCGCTCGGGGCCGCCCTCGGCACCACCCAGTACACGATGCCCGGCGGGCGGGAGAAGATCGTCTACTACTGGGCGGCCGAGATCTCGGAGGACATGGTCGCGGCATCCACCTTCGTGCCGAACGACGAGATCGCCGCCACCGAGTGGCTGCCGATCAAGACGGCACGGGCAGCCATGAGCTATGACCGCGACCGCGAAGTGCTCGACCGGTTCGCCGCGCGCGTGAAGGCGGGAACCGCCCGCACCTTCGCGGTGATCGTGCTGCGTCACGGCAAGGCCGTTCCCCCCTCGAGCTGGGACGGCCCCGATTCCACTCGCCCGCTCCTGCATCGTGGGCTCGAACAGGCGAGGGGCATCGCCCCCGCCATCGCCGCCTGGGCGCCGAAACGCCTCGTCAGCAGCACGGCCGTCCGCTGCCTCGCCACCATCGAGCCGGTCGCCTCCACCCTCGGACTGGCGGTGAAGCAGTCGGTCTCACTCAGCCAGGATGCCTACGAGGAGGGCACCGCCAAGGTGCGCAAGACCGTCCGCAAACGGCTCGAGAAGGCCCAGTCGGTCGTGTTGTGCAGCCATGGTCCGGTCATCCCGGAGATCATCGACGAGGTGGCGCTCGCCACCGGGGCCCAGGTGGATGCCTCCCTGCGGCGCTCCGGCATGCTCCCGACCTCCGGGTTCACCGTTCTGCACGTCTCGGTCGAGCATCCGGAGGACGGGCTCGTTGCCATAGAAACCCACGGGCCGGCAATCGATTAGCTCATTGTTGGTCGTCTGTTAACCTCTCGTTCACTCTGTGGCGCGACCGTGGTTAACCTCCGCTCCTAGGGTCATCTCTTGGACCAGCACCGGTCTGCGGCAGCTGAGCTCATGACGCTCGCTCGCCGTGATCACCACCCCTGAAGGGAACACAGTGAAGTTCAAGAATGCGGCAGTAGTCGGCGCGGTAGCGCTCACCGCAGCAATCGCCCTGGCCGGCTGCTCGAGCACGAGCACCCCGGCCGCCAGCTCAGCGAGCCCCAAGCCGACCAGCAGCGCGGTCAACTTCAAGATCGACCCCTCGCTCACGGGCACCATCACCGCGGGCGGATCGAGCGCCCAGGCGAACGCCGAGACCGCATGGACCGCGGCGTTCAAGGCGCAGGCGACCGGCGTCACCATCAACTACGACAAGTCGCAGGG
>NZ_DASWPB010000065.1:0-24010 GCF_036404185.1 Lacisediminihabitans sp.
CGCCTGCTGGTCGGACAGCCTCCAGAGCGTCCGGGTCATGGAGACGGTGCTGGAGGACGTCGGCGCCGGGCGTCCGATCGATGTCCTGGTGGAGCTGGGCGCCGTCGGCGGGCGAACCGGTGCCCGCGACCTGGCCACGGCCCGCGCCGTCGCCCGGGAGATCGTCGCGAGCCCCCACCTCCGCCTCGTCGGCGTCGGGGGATACGAGGGTGCGCTCGCCCACGACCGGAGCCCCGAGGCTCTCGCGGCGATGAAGACCTATCTGGATGCCCTCGTCTCCCTGCACGAGGAACTCGCCGCCGCGGGTTCCTACGGTGACGTCGTGCCGATCATCACGGCGGGCGGCAGCGCCTTTTTCGACCTCGTGGCGCTGGCCTTCTCCGCCGTCTCGGGACCGACGGTCAAGCTGCTGCGCTCCGGGGCGTATCAGGCGCACGACGACGGCTTCTACCGTGGCATCTCGCCGTTCGTTCAACGGGAGACCGACCGGCCGTTCCGTGCGGCCATCCACGCCTGGGTGCGGGTGCTGTCCCGGCCGGAGCCGGGCCTCGCCATCTTCGACGGCGGCAGACGCGACCTGCCCTACGACGACGGCCTGCCCCGTGCCCAGCTCGTCGCCGGGGCGACGGATGCCGAGAGCCGTCGTCTGCTCGACGGCAGCACGGTGATCGCGCTCAACGACCAGCACGGGTTCCTCCGGCTCGCGGACGCGGTCGCCGACCCCGCCGTGCTCCCCGTCGGGTCGGTGCTCCGGCTCGGGCTGTCGCATCCGTGCAGCGCCTTCGACAAGTGGCGGCTCATCCCGATGACGGAGGACTCCGACGGTCTCGCGTCCCGGGTGGTCGACTTCGCCGAGACCTGGTTCTGACCGGCGTCGTCTGCCGCGCACGTAAACTTGCCCTGTGTCGACCCTCTCTGACCTCGTTCTCGCCCAGGGCCGCTCCGACGAGGCGGATGTCGAGTGGCTCCATCTGCTCGTCGGCGACTGGCAGTTGCTCGCCGACCTCGCCTTCGCCGACATCGTGCTCTGGGTGCCCACCCAGGACGGCACCTTCGTCGCGGTCGCCCATGCGCGGCCCTCGAGTTCTGCCACCCTCTTCTACCGCGACTTCGTCGGTCAGGACATCAAGCCGGAGTGGAAGAGCCAGGTGACGGATGCCTTCGAGTCCGGCCAGATCGTCGACTCGGCGTCCCCGGACTGGTACGAGGAGACCCCGACCAGGGTGCGCGCCGTTCCCGTGCTGCGTCGGCTGTCGGTCAGCGGGGCCGAGACGACGGCGCATCCGATCGCGGTCATCAGCCGGCACACCAACCTCAGCGAAGCGCGCACGCCGAGCCGGCAGGAGCTCACCTTCAACGAGTGCGCGAACGATCTCTTCGCGATGATCTGCGCCGGCGACTTCCCCGATCTCGGGGCGCCGACGGGGCCGCGGCGGGGGGCACCGCGCGCATCCGACGGTCTGCTGCGACTGGACGTCGACGGGGTCGTCACCTTCGCGAGCCCCAACGGGCTCTCGGCATTCAACCGGATGGGATTCGTCGGCGAGCTCGAGGGGGAGTCGCTCGCCGAGGTGACCACCTCGCTGCTCACCGGGAAGCTCATCGTCGACGAGTCGCTGCCGCTGGTGGTCACGGGCAGGGCGCCGTGGCGAACGGACATCGAGGCGAAGGGGGTCACGGTGTCGCTGCGGGCCATCCCGATCAGGGACAGGGGCGAGCGGATCGGCGCCATCGTGCTCTGCCGGGACGTGACCGAGCTGCGGCACCAGGAGCGCGAGCTCATCACCAAGGATGCGACGATCCGCGAGATCCACCACCGGGTGAAGAACAACCTGCAGACGGTGGCGTCCCTGCTGCGGATCCAGGCGCGTCGTTCGCATTCGGACGAGGCCAGGGAGTCGCTCAACCAGGCCATGCGCCGGGTGGCGGCGATCGCGGTCGTCCACGACACCCTCAGTGAGGGGCTCAACCAGAACGTCGACTTCGACGTGGTGTTCGACCGCGTGCTCAAGCTCATCGCGGAGGTCGCCTCCACACACGGCACCAAGGCGCATCCGACTCTCTCTGGCAGTTTCGGCGTGCTGCCGAGCGAGTACGCGACGCCGCTGTCGCTCGCCCTGACGGAGCTGGTCACCAACGCCGTCGAGCACGGGCTGGCGGGGCGCGAGGGGAACGTCGAGATCATCGCCGAGCGCACCGAGGAGACCCTCAGCGTGCAGGTGCGGGACAACGGCAGCGGGCTGCCGGAGGGCAAGGTCGGCGCGGGACTCGGCACTCAGATCGTGCGGACCCTCATCCAGGGGGAGCTGGGCGGCACCATCGACTGGCACACGCTCGTCGGGGACGGGACGGAAGTGACCATCGAGGTTCCACTGGCCTGGCTGACCAGGAGCTGAGATCGAGGGGCGGGGAAGTGGTGAGCCGGCGGACCGGCGGACTGCCTAGGAGGCTCGGCGTGCCCTGGCGGCGCGGCGCTTGAGGGCGCGGCGCTCGTCCTCGCTGAGGCCGCCCCAGACACCGGAGTCCTGGCTGGTCTCGAGCGCGTACTGGAGGCACATCTCGGTCACGCTGCACCTGGCGCAGACGGCCTTCGCCTTGTCGATCTGGTCGACGGCCGGACCGGTGTTCCCAACAGGGAAGAAGAGTTCGGGGTCGGCCGTGAGACAAGCGGCTTTGTCGCGCCAATCCATCTGAGGGTGCTCCTTTTGTTGCAGAACGCAGGGCCATGGAGCCCTGTGCAGAGGTCGAAAGACCAAGATTCGGGTAGAGAATGAGGAGTTTCGGGATCTGCTCACCGCCCTGTGAGCGCAAATCAACCTCACATAGAATCTCATATTGGTTGTAGCAAATCAATAGTTTTGTCGAGGGATGTAGCTGTGAACGAACCACGAACATCGCATAGACCGTTCCTTCTTGTGGCGCTGTCCGCGCTGCTGTTCCTCGAATGCGCTCTGCTCGTGGCGGTCAGCGTCTACCTCCTGTTCGAACTGCTCGTCGCCTCGCCGGACTCCTCCGCGAGCGGAATCGCGATCCTCGTGCTCGCTGTCGTGGCGGCCATCTGGCTCGGGACCATGGCCGTGCACACCCTGCTGGGGCGACCCTGGATCAGGGGGGCGGCCGTCGTCTGGCAGGTGCTCCAGATCGCGATCGCCGCCGGCAGCTTCCAGGGACTTTTCGCCAGGCCCGACGTTGGCTGGCTGCTGCTCGTGCCCGCCATCCTCGCGCTCGTGCTGCTGTTCACACCTCCCGTGATCGCCGCGACGAGGCGGATCTAGGCTCCGGTAGTCCGCTTTCGCCGCCCCTCCCGCGCAGAGCTCCCGCCCCCTGCGCATAACTCCTGCAGATTTTCCCGCGCCCGGGTCTGAGCACCGGAAACACGGGCGTCTCGGGCGATTCCGGCGCGAATTGCAGGAGTTATGCGCACCGCACCGACGCGTTTGTGCCTGCCGGCGTGATCGGCGAGGGCTCAGGCGTCGAGGCCGAGCCTCTTGCGGAGCATGGCGACGTGTCCCGTCGCCCTGACGTTGTAGAGCGGCAGCACGATGCGGCCGGTCTCGTCCAGCACGAAGGTGGAGCGGATCGTGCCCGTCACCGTCTTGCCGTACAACGACTTCTCGCCGTACGCGCCGTAGGCCTTGTGCACCGTGAGGTCGGCGTCGCTGAGGAGGGGGAAGTTCAGCCCCTGCTCCTTGCGGAACCGTTTCAGGGTATCCGTGCCGTCCTTCGAGATTCCGAGCACCTGGTAGCCGGCCGATTTCAGCGAGTTGATGTTGTCGCGGAAGTCGCAGGCCTCCTTCGTGCAGCCGGGTGTGCTCGCGGCCGGATAGAAGTAGACGATCACCTTCGTGCCCGCGTAGTCGGCGAGGGAGACCTGCGCTCCGTCCTGGTCGGCGAGGGTGAAGGCGGGGGTCGCGTCTCCGGCCTCGAGCCTGGTGGATGTCGGCATCGGTTCTCCTCGATCGTGGTCGCTGGGCGCGTTCGATTCTAGGGAAAGAGCGGGCCGTTTCGTCGCTCGGGCGCCCGGTTGGCGAGGGTGGCATGCTCGATGCTAATGTTGACCTTCGGTTCCGGGTTCGTCTCGGACAGCCATGCACCTCTAGCTCAATTGGCAGAGCAACTGACTCTTAATCAGTGGGTTCCGGGTTCAAGTCCCGGGGGGTGCACCACTGTTTGGTCTTTGCCCCGGATGATTCCATCATCAACGAGGTTGATGAAGCCCAACGATTCCACGTCCGGGCGCCAATGGTTCTTGCACTGGCGCGCTGGCGCACAGGCCGAGCTCGCCGTGTGCGGGGCCTTGAGGCGGCAACTCGACCTGGGCCGTTGGCGACCCGTCCGCGGCGGTCGATCGCCGCATCCGCCGCCCCCGTTCGGCACCTGAGCGCGAAACTCCTGCCGTTGTTGTGTCAGATGCCCGATGCCGGCGGTGAGCAGCACCGTGGCGATGCCGCATCGGCCGGGCCTGCCGGTCGGGTCGCCGTCGAAGACGCGGGGACGGGCCTCGAATCGTCCTGGGCCGGGTAATCGTCGAGAAGTTGCACGCAGGATTGTGCACAAGGCTTCCCCGTGTGACCGACAGGCCGGAGGCGGCGGAGAACCGCTTCCGGCCGTCCCTCAGGCGTCCAGATCGGTGCCGAGGTACTCCACAAGGGTATCCAGGCTCGTGTCGGAGCCGGCATCCTCGGAGGCGAGTGTAACCTCGTCGCCGTTCTGGATCTGCAAGGAGAGGATGCCGATGATGCTGGCCGCCGACACCGGTACCCCTCCCTTTTTGGCGATGGTGATCTTCGCGGGCTGGGCCGCGGCGGCCTTTACGAAGAGGGCGGCGGGCCGGGCGTGCAGGCCGTTGGCGGTCGTGATGGTCAGGTTGCGTTCTGGCATGGTGTCCTTTGTCGTGGTTTTCGGGGTGATTCTCTGGTATTCAGCTCAGGTCTGCACCATTGCTCGCAATGACCTTCTGATACCAGAAGAAGGAGTCCTTGCGATAGCGGTCGCGCGTGCCGTCTCCCTCGTCGTCCTGGTCGACGTAGATGAAGCCGTAGCGCTTGGACATCTCGGAGGTGGAGGCGCTGATGATGTCCATCGCTCCCCAGGTGGTGTATCCCATCACATCGACGCCGTCGAGAATCGCCTCGCGCACCGCCAGCAGGTGGTCGCGCGTGTAGGCGATGCGGTAGTCGTCATGCACACGACCGTCGGCGGTGAGGGTGTCCCGCGCACCCAGCCCGTTCTCCACCACGAACAGCGGCACCTGGTAGCGGTTCCACATGTCGCGCAGGGCGAACCGCAGGCCGGAGGGGTCCAGCTGCCAGCCCCACTCCGTCACGGCCAGGTGGGGGTTCTTGACCGTGCTGAACAGGTTGCCGCCGGTGGAACCGTACTTCTCCGGTGTCGTGGACGAGACCAGTGTCATGTAGTAGCTGAACGAGAGGAAGTCCACGGTGTTCTCCCGGAGCAGCTGCTCATCGCCGTCGCGCATCCTCACCTCGATGTCGTGGTCACGCCAGTAGCGCTTCAGCAGCCCCGGATACGAGCCGCGCACCTGGACGTCGCTGAAGGCGAGGTTGAGGTCGTTGTCCGTCTGCGAGAGCAGCATGTCGTCGGGGGAGGAGGTCGCCGGGTAGTGCAGCATCCGCGCGAGCATGCATCCGATCTTGAACCGCGGGTTGATCTCGTGAGCGCGCCTGGTGACGATCGCGCTCGCCAGGAACTGGTGGTGCAGGCCCTGGTAGGCCCTCTGCTTCCAGTCCTCTCCGCGATCGGTGATGATCCCGGCGCCGGTGAACGGCTCGATGGTGGTGGTGTTGATCTCGTTGAAGGTCAGCCAGTAGGTGACGACGTCGCGGTAGCGGGTCATCACCGTGTCGGCGTAGCGGGCGAACAGGTCGATGACCGCGCGCGACTCCCATCCGCCGTACTTCAGCACCAGCGTCATCGGCATCTCGTAGTGCGAGAGGGTCACCAGCGGTTCGATGTGATGCCTACGTAGTTCCGCGAACACGTCATCGTAGAAGGCCAACCCAGCCTCGTTCGGCTCGGCATCATCCCCGTTGGGGAAGATGCGCGACCAGGCGATCGACAGGCGCAGCGTCGTGTAGCCCATCTCGGCGAACAGGGCGATGTCCTCCCTGTAGCGGGAGAAGAAGTCGACGCCGTAGCGCTTCGGGTAGCCCTTCGTGCCCGGCGTGGCCATCGCCGTCGCGATGGTCTCCCGGGAGACGTGCATGAGGTCGACCAGGTCGCCGTAGTCCTTCTTGGCGCGGTATGGCGTCATGTCGGAGGTCGACAGCCCACGGCCGCCCGCGTCGAAGCCGCCCTCGGCCTGGCTGGCCGCGAAGGCGCCTCCCCAGAGGAAACCCGCCGGAAAAGAGGGGGCGCTCATGCGGAGACCTTTGGCTTGGCGGTGACGGTGAGGATGCTTTCCCCGCGGTGGACGGCGCCAGTCGCGGTGACCGCGACCGCGGCATAGTCGTCAGTGTTGGTGACGATCATCACGGTGACCGGGTCGTGATCGGCGGACACGGCGGCGAGGTCGAAGTTCACCAGCGGCTGACCGGCGGTGACATGGTCGCCGGTCGCCACGAGGGCGGTGAACCCGGCACCCTGGAGGTTGACGGTGTCGATGCCGATGTGGAGGAGCACCTCCGCGCCGTTGTCGCCGCGGATCGCGACGGCATGACCGGTGGGGAACATGGTTGCGACGGTTCCGGAAAGCGGGGCGACCAACTCGCCGTCGCTGGGGACGATGGCGGCGCCGAGACCGAGAACCGCACCGGCGAAGGTGGCATCGTTCACACTGGAAAGGTCGACGGATTCGCCGTTCAGCGGGGCGACCAGCGAGAACGCCGCGTCCTCCGAGACCGAGACGGGGGCGGTCGCGGCCTCGAGATCGGCCGCGGCGACGGCGGCGTCCTCGGTGAAGCCGAGGAGGAGGGTGGCGACGGTCGCGACGACGAAAGCGACGATGAGCGAGACGAGCGCCCAGCCGAAGGTCGCACCGACGAGCGCGGGCAGCCCGGGGATGCCGCCGTTGGCGGCGAGCACGTAGGCCTTCACGCCGAAGCCCATGGCGATGGCACCTCCCGCGGCCGAACCGATCATGCCTCCGACGAACGGCCTCTTGAAGCGCAGGTTCACGCCGTACATCGCAGGCTCCGTGACGCCCATGAGGGCGGTGAAGCTGGTGGACAGCGCGAGCGACTTGAGCGACTTGGACCTGGTCCGCAGCGCGACGCCGAAGGCCGCGCCGGCTTGGCCCATGTTCGAGACGTACGTCAGCGGAAGGAACTTGTCGAAACCGAGCGTTGCCAGGTTGGTGATGATGAACGGCACCAACGCGTAGTGCATTCCGGTCATGACGATGAGGGGGAGCAGGCCGCCGAGGATGATGCCGGCGAAGACCCCACCGTTGTCGAGCAGCCAGTTGATGCCCCCGGACAGCCCGTCGCCGACGAAGCTCCCGAGAGGTCCGAGAAGGATGAGCGTGACCGGTACCACGACGATGAGCGTCACCAGAGGAACCACCAGCGTCTTGATCGCACCGGGCGTGATGCGGTTCATGCCTCGCTCCACCCAGGACATCAACCAGATCGCCAGCAGGATCGGGATGACGGTCGATCCGTAGCTGACCGCCGTCACCGGCACCCCGATGAAGTCGACCGCCTTGCCTGCTCCGAGCAGCGCCACCAGGTTCGGATAGAGCAGCGCGCTGGCGACACCGAGGGCGACGAACATGTTCGCACCGAACTTGCGGGCCGCGCTCGCGGCCACCAGCATCGGCAGGAAGTAGAAGACCCCGTCGGAGATGGCGGTCAGGATCGCGTAGGTGTCGGTGGTGTTGCTCACCCAGCCGAGGCTGACGAAGAGGGCGAGGAAGCCCTTGAGCAGGCCGGCGCCGGCGATGGCGGGAAGGATCGGCGCGAAGACGCCGGCGATGAAGTCGAGCAGACGGCTGAACACGTTGCTGCGCTTCTCCGGCTCCGCGGGGACGGTCGCCGTCGTGCCCGCGGCGGAGGGAGCACCGCTGCCGCCCGGCACCATCGTCTTCAGGGCCGGAAATCTCGCCGTCATGGCCTCAAAGACACGGGCGACATCGTTGCCGACGATCACCTGGAACTGCCGTCCCTGGATGTTCGTCCCCATCACAGGACCGATGGCCGCGAGGGCGGTCTTGTCCGCCAGGCTGTTGTCGACGAGATCGAACCGGATCCGGGTGACGCAATGGTAGGCCGAGCGGATGTTGTCCATCCCTCCGACCGCCGCGACGATCTCGGGGGCGTCCTTTTCGTACTTCATGGTGATTCATCTCTTCTCTGAGGGCGTGCCGGATTTCGGCCGCGACTATCGGGAACGAAGGCGGGTGGTACGGGGAGGGGTCAGAGCATCCGCTCGATGTGCAGGGCGAGGTAGAGCTGCTCGGAATGGGACATCGAGTAGCCGTGGGTCCTCTGCACGTAGTGGTCGACTTTGTCGATACACCGCAGGATCTCGGGATACTTGTCCTTGATGAAGTCGTACAGCGACTCATCGTCTCTGTCGGTGGTCTCACCGAGCACGACACGCTGGCAGAAGAACTTCACGTGCGTGATGAAACGGAAGTAGCGGATGCTCTCCTCGTCGTATTCGAGAGCGAAGTGGTACTTGATGATGCTCGCCACACCGCGCGTGAGCTCCATCATGGCGCCGACATCGGAGAAGCTGTCGCCGATCTCGGCGTTGACGAAGTGGAGGGCGACGTTGGTGGTCTCCTCCTCGGGGAAGTCGATGCCCAGCTGCTCCTTGAGCAGGCCCATCGCCTGGGTGGCTACCGCATACTCGTCCCGGTAGAAGGTACGTACCTCCACAGTCAGCGGGTTGCGCAACAGCATTCCGGTCTCCATGCGCTGCCGCGCGAAGGAGAGATGATCCGCGAGCGAGATGTAGATGCTGTCGCTCAGCGTGCGGTCCAGGCTGGCACGGGCGAGGCGCACGATGTCGTCGGTGACGTGGAGGACATCGGCGGAGATGGTGGCGACGACATCACGGAACCGGTCGTTCATCGCGCTGTCGCGCAGGTGGAACGTCTTCTCGATCGACTCGTCGCGAAGGACATCTCCGTGGCGGGCGTTGAATCCGATCCCCTTGCCGAGCAGGATGACTTCGCTGCCATCGGCGTCTTGGGCGCTGACAACGCTGTTGTTGAATATCCGCTGGACGATCATGAGCACCTCTGGGCAAATACGGAGTCGGTCGCACCATCATTGGTGCGCCGTCGGTATTGCCCGCATGACGCGGTCACAAGCCTGCATGGAGACTAGCACAGTGGAGCGGCGGTTCGCGCTCGACGGCACGACGACCGGCGAACCGGTCGGCGGGAACGGCGTCCGGTGTGCTCCAGGGGCGAAGCTCTCCGATCGCACGGATCGCGGTCGTTGAGAGCTTGGCCGGCGCGCTCGATGCCCCCTTTGACAAACGCGGGCGGGGCCATCTACTCTACCAATTGAAGCGCTTCATTTTTCTGGAAGCCGTGGCAATGCGGCCCGACACGAAGGGCGAAGCGCCTCATAACCAATCCCCAGCGAGGCACCGAGGGCGGTGTCATCGCGAATCTGGAAGGAAGTCAAAGATGACTCAGCGGAGAGAGAAGCTGGATCCCCGTTATTGGAAGCTCGCATCGGTCGCCGGCATCGCGTCGTACCTCGACGCCGCTCTACTGGTATCGGCGGGAGTGGCGCTTGCCCTGTGGCAGAAGGAGTTCGACCTCAACGTCTGGTGGACGGGCGCCGTCACAGCGATTCTGGCGCTCTCGGTCGCGGCCGGTGCGCTCTTCGGCGGGAGGATCTCCGATCGTCTCGGTAGGACGGCAGTGTTCAACATCGATATTCTGTTCGTCGCCATCGGAGCGGCACTGATCGCGCTTGCGCCTAACCTGACGGTTCTCGTCGTCGGCCTCATCGTTGCCGGGCTGGCTTCCGGCGCAGATCTGCCGACGTCGCTCGCGGTCATCTCCGAACGCGTCCCGCGTCGGGCCCAGGGCAGGGTCATTGCATTCACTCAAGTGTTCTGGGTGGCGGCCATCGTCATCACCCAAGGGCTTGGTTTCGTCGTCGCTGGCATCGGCACCACGGGCATTCGCGTCCTGTTCGCCTTGATCGCCGTGGTCGCCGTGGTGACCTGGCTGATTCGAATCGCCAGCCCCGGGTTCCACAAACTTGAAAGCGAACTGGCGTCGGAATTCGCGCAGGAACAGGTCGACGACAACGTGGTCGACGTGCAGAAGGCCTATCCCCTCGGCCAGCTCCTTCGGAACCCCCGGTACCTCACGCCTCTCATCGGTCTGTTCTTCTTCTACCTGTTCTGGAACCTGCCGGCGAACACCTGGGGCACGTTCCTGAACTACTTCCTGGTCACCGTGGGTGGGCGTTCACAAGGCTTCTCCACCGGAGCCGCCTTCTTCGCGAACATCCTCGGCGTTCTCGTGCTCTTCCTGATCTACATGCGGTTCGGCGATACCAAGCACCGCTACACAATGATGCACGTCGGTCTGATCTGCTGCATCCTCTCGTTTGCGTTCTCGGCGTTCTTCGGCGGATCGTGGTTCATCTTCACCATCTGCTATTTCGTTTACTGCGGGGCGAATATGCTGCAGGGGGAACCGCTCTACAAGATCTGGAGCCAGGAGCTCTATCCGGTCAACGCTCGAGCCACGGCGACGGGGTTCACCTACGCGCTCGTCCGTTTCGTCTCGGCGATTTTCGGCTTCCTCACCCCGGCCATCATGGCCAAGTCGCCCACATTGCTGCTCTGGATGCTCGTCGCATTCCTCTGCATCGCCTATGTCGCGGCGCTCGGAATCACTCGATTCATCAAGCACAACGATGTTCCCGATCCGGCCCTGAACGCGCCTTTCACTGATATGGGGGACGCCATGCCCGTTCGGTAGGACACGCGTGAAGGATCTCCAAGAACCACTAGCGATCAGAAAGAAGATGACACGTGGACGCCGCCGCCTCGCCGCGCACGACCCCCTGCAGTATCGAGGAGGTCCGAATCGAGCACTTCTCCGGTGATGTACTGGGGATGGGCTGCGAATCGCCCCGGCTCTCCTGGAAATACCGCGGATCGATCGAACTGCTTCCCGAAGACGCCGTGGTCGAGATCCGGCTCCGTCGCTTATCTCCGGATGGTGCTCTGCTCTCCGAGGAGACCGTGGAACGCGCCATCGCATCGTCCACGCTGTGCCCGTGGCCGTTCGAGCCGCTGAAGTCACGCGAGCAGGCAATCCTCTCAGCGAGGGTATTCGCCGGTTCGGCCCGCGGATCTCTTGGGGCGAATCAAGGGTGGTCGCGACCAGTCACGGGAGAGGTGGGCCTCCTGCTGCCGGGAGACAGAAAGGCGGCCATGGTCGGGCCGGCCTGGGCGGAGCCGTGGAGCGACTGCCGCCACGCGCCCCAGGTGCGGACCACTTTTGTTCTCGCGTCCGCGCCGGTTCATGCGCGGCTCTATCTGTCGGCTCACGGCCTCGTCGAGGGTGAGGTCAACGGTCGCAGGGTCGGGGAGGACATCCTGACTCCCGGCTGGACGAGTTACGGAGACAGGCTGACCTACTCGACCTTCGACGTGACAGGTCTGCTCCGGGCAGGCGGCAACGGGATGGGATTCTGGTTAGGAGACGGCTGGTATCGGGGCAGGATCGGGTTCAAGGGTGGAGCGGTCGACACCTACGGGTCACGGCTGGGGGTCTGGGCTCAGCTTGAACTCGCCTATGCCGATGGTTCGACCGAGACGATCTCGTCGAACGCGTGGGACGGCCGATGGCAGGCCCGAAAGGGACCGATTGCCTTCAGCGGCCTGGTCGAGGGCGAACGCTATGACGCCCGGCTGGAAGAGCTGGGTTGGTCGTCTGGTCGCCTCGACGAGACGGGAATCGGGTGGGAGCGGGTCACTGAACTACCCTTCGATGTGATGGTTCTCGAGGAGACGAGAACGGCCGCCGTGCGCAAGACCGGAGAACATCGTCCCGTGGCCATCACCGACCTCGGCGAGGGGCGATTCCTCCTGGACTTCGGACAGAACTGTTCGCAGAGACTGCGGCTGCGCCTGACCGGGTTCGAGGCGGGTTCGACGGTGACGGTCCACCACGCAGAGGTCCTCGAGCGGGACGGATCGCTCGCGACTCGCCCGCTTCGGCGAGCGGTTCAAGTCGATTCCTACACCTCCAATGGTCAGGATGCGGAATGGGAGCCCCGGTTCACCCTGCATGGATTCCGTTATGCCGAAATCGAGGGGTGGTCCGACACCATGACCGCGGACGACGTCTGGGCCTGCGTCTATGGATCCGACATGGAACGGACCGGATGGTTCGAATGTTCCGATCCCGACATCACTCAGTTGCACTCGAACGTGCTCTGGTCGATGCGTTCCAACTTCGTCTCCGTGCCCACCGATTGTCCGCAGCGCGACGAGCGTTTCGGATGGACGGGGGACATTGCCGTCTTCGCGGAGACCGCCGCGTTCCTCTACGACACCCAGGACTTCTTGTCGAACTGGCTCGTCGATGTCGCATCCGAGACCGAGCGCTGGGGGACGGTCCCGTACTACGTCCCCTTCGTCCCGCTGGGGGAGTGGCGTGTCCCCGAGGCGATCGCGATCTGGGGCGACGCCGCCGTCTTCGTCCCCTGGTCGCTCTACCTGGCCGGCGGCGATGTCCAGAGGCTCGCGGAGCACTATCCTCTGGCGGCGGCGTGGGTCGACGAGGTGACCGGTTATCTCTCGGATGACGGCGTCTGGGATCGCCGGCCGAACCTGTTCAGCGGGCAACTCGGAGACTGGCTGGACCCGAGTGCGCCTCCGGAGGATCCGGCCCTGGCGTTGACGGAGAAAGAGCTTGTCGCGACGGCCTTCTTCGCCCGATCCTGCGGCCTCCTCTCCCGCATGGCCGAGGCCATTGGGAAGCCGGCTGATGCCAAACGCTATCGGGACCTCGCCGGTCACGTTCGGGAGGGTTTTGTCGAACGCTTCCATCGCTCGGACGGCACGATGACCTCTGACACCCAATGCGCGTACGCCCTCGCCATTGTTTTCGGCCTGCTGGTCGGCGTTCCCGACGCGGAGCGCTCGGCCGGCGTGAGGCTGGCTGAACTGGTGCGCCAGCAGGGGTATACGGTCGCCACCGGCTTCGCAGGGACTCCGTACGTTCTCCCGGCTCTGTCATCGACCGGACACCTGGAGGATGCCTACGCCCTGCTGCTGTCGAAGGACTGTCCCTCGTGGCTGTATCAGGTCTCCATGGGTGCGACGACCACGTGGGAACGCTGGGACTCCCTGCTGCCCGACGGGTCGGTGAATCCGGGCGACATGACGTCGTTCAACCACTATGCACTCGGTTCCGTGGCCGAATGGCTCCACGAGGTCGTCGGCGGACTGAGTCCGATCGAACCCGGGTGGAAGGTATTCCGGATCGCTCCGCAGCCTGGCGCCGGGATCGACCACGCAGAGGTGGCGCACGAGACGCCCTCCGGGCGAGCACGCCTAGCCTGGCGTTGGCAGGCAGGGCTACTGAGTCTCGATGCGACAGTTCCACCGGGCACTCTCGCCGTTCTCGAGGTCGGTGGTCGTTCGGAGACCCTGCGAGGGGGCCGTCATCAGCGTTCCTACGAATGGGAACCTGCACCGTCCCTGGCAGCGGCTGAGGGAATGTCGGGGGTCTAAGATCGACTTCGTGTCGGCCGTGACCATCAGTGAAGTCGCACGCTGGGCGGGTGTCTCGATCGGCACCGTCTCGAACGCGCTCAATCATCCTGATAAGGTCCGACAGGTGACGCGCAAACGCGTCGAGCAGGCGATCGTCGAACTGGGATTCGTCCCCAATCACAACGCTCGGACGCTCGCGGGCGGCCCTAACCCCACGTTCGGCCTCATCTTGACGGGTCTCGACCATGGCATGACCTTGCAATTGGCTCAGGGGGCCCAGGACGCGGCGCACCACAAGGGATTCGAGCTTCTGATCGCCAGCGTCGACAACAACGATGTGCTCGAAAACCGATACCTCGACTACTTTGTCGGTGCGCAGATGGCCGGGCTCCTGCTCGAACCTCGGGCGGACAGCAAATGGCGGCTAGGCGCAGAGGGCAAGATCCCCAGCGTTGCTCTCGACGTGCGCGGCGACCCCGCGGATGGGTGTTCTGTCGCCGCCGACAACCTGCAAGAAGGACGTCTCGGCGCACAGCATGGTCTTGCATTGGGGCGCGAGAGAATCGCCGTGGTGACCTCGCCGGACCCGATCCGATCGCTGATCGAACGTCTTGATGGCATCAGGGCGGTTCTCGGTTCGGCGTCCGTCGCCGAGGCCGAAGAGCACATCGTCCCGATGTGGCGCGACCGCGATTCGGCGAGAGAGCTCGGCAGGACTCTTGGGCGTCGCGACAAACGGCGCCGACCTGACTTCATCATCGGTCTCACCGATGTCCTGGCCGCCGGTATCATCGACGGCCTTCTCGACGAGGGTGTCCGCGTGCCAGAGGATGTTGCCGTGATGGGATGCGACGGCAACCAGATGGCGTGGGACGGCCCGATTCCGATGACCACCATCGTTCCTCACGGCTACAGGATGGGGGTCAGCGGTGTCGAACTCCTCACCGCGGAGCTCACGGAGGCCGGGGCGCATCACCACACATTCGATCTGATCGAGCCGGAGCTTCTCGTGAAGGAGAGCACGGTCGGACGCCCGACCCCACGCTGAGGTTCTTCGGGTATGCCGACGGTCAGCGGTGCGTCCCCGGCGGGACCACCGCGATCGGGCAGGGCAGCTCCATGAGCAGGTCGTGTCCGATCGAGCCGAGCAGGAAGCCGGACAGCGGGCCGCGACGGTGCGTTCCCACGACGACCAGGGAGGCCTTGCTCGCCTCCTCGGCCATGACGGAGGAGGTGTCGCCCCGGTGGAGGCGCTGCTGGACGGTCAGCTGGGGATGGGCCCGGCGAATCGTGGCGGCGTTGTCATTGAGCAGTTGACGATTGAACTTCTCGGTGTCGGGCTGGAGGTATCCCCGGCCGAGGAGGTACAGGTCCATCATCGCCGAAACCTGCCATGCCCGGGCGATGCGGAGGGGCTGTTTCGACGACTCCGCCTGACGCACCGCGAAGAGCAGCGCGTCGGCATCCGTCTCGTCCCCCTGCCCGACGACGACGGCGTCGCCGTGATGCGTCCAGCCCTTCGGCACGATGACCAGGGGACTGTGCACGGAGTCGGCGAGCTGCAGGGAGAGTGTGCCGTGGACGAGACCGGCGGCCGCCTTCGGCTTGTCGGAGCCGACGATCAGCATGACGGCGTCCTCGGAGGCGTTGACGAGCTCGGCCCGACGGCGGCCGCGACGGAGCACCGAGACGGCATGGACGGACGGGGCGGCATGGGCGACCCGCTCGACGGCGTCGTCCAGGACACCGTGCAGGCGTGGCGCGAGCCGCTCCAGCTCATCCGGGGAGGCGTGATCCACGTCCAGGACGCAGACGATCTCCAGGTCGAGCGACAGCGCGACGGCCGCGTCGATGGCCCAACCCAGGGCGGCTTCCGAGGCGATTCCTCCGTCGATGGCAACAACAGCTTTTCGTGTCACGATCCTTCTCCTTTGAATGATTCGTACAACACCCTTAGTGTGCCACCGACAAGGGTTCCGAACAGGACCGAAAGTCCCTTCCGTCCGCGCCAATTTCGTGCGGGGTCCGAGTGGTGCCGGTGCGACAGCCGTCCCTGGGCCGAGCGGGGCCTCGATCAGGCGACGAGTCGCGCTGGATCGGTCTCGGTCTCCTCCGCCTGCTGCACCATGTGCCAGCGCTCGGGGGAGACGGATGCCCGGGCCGGCGCGGTCCCTTCCACGGCGGGCGGGTTCGCGGCGGCGGGAGTCTCCTCCGCCGCGAGCGCGGTCTCCAGAGCGACCTCGGGCGCCTTCGCGTCGGCGGCCAGGATGCGTGCCGTGATGTCGCGGGCGATCGCCTCGGCGACGGTCTCCGAGAAGAAGGCGTCGCTGTCGCTCCTGCGGAAGGAGACCGTCCAGGTGCCGCCGGCTCCGAGCGTCTTCAGCATCCCCTCGCGGACGAGTTCGTAGAGGTCGCGCTCGACCTGTGCCGGGTCGCGCGGGGCTGGCTCCTGGCCGGGCTCCTGGGCCGCCGAATCTCCACGACTGTGTCGCCGTAACCTGACTCGCACGGTTCCCCCTTCACGCTGAGGCGGATGATTGTGCTCAGTATCGGTCATCCGCCGGGTGGATGACCGGCGACACGCCGTGCACGGCCGCGGACAGGCACGGGCTACTTGGTGTCGAAGACCTCCTCCTCCATTGCGTCGTAGCCCTCGACCTGGGGATCGCCATGCAGCCCACCGCTCAGCGCGTATTCCTCCTCCGGCGAGAGCACGAGCCGGTTCCGTCCGACCACCGCGAAGACGAGGATGCCGATGACGAAGATGACGAGGAAGGTGATGACCGCGAGCTGGAAGGTCGGCGCGATGACGATCCCGAGGAACGCGCCGAAGGCGATCACCCCGGCGACGACGGCGCCGGCCACCCCGGTGGGGCTCAGATACGGCCGCTTCGCGTTCGGGAACCTCCGGCGCAGCACGATGAAGGAGACCATCTGCATCATGTAGGAGATGACGGCGCCGAAGACGGCGATGAACAGGATGACGCCGGTGACGGCCCCGGCGATCGAGGGCACTGCCTGGCCGATGATGGTGACGACGAGCAGGATCACGAAGCCGATCGCGCCGCCGACGAGCAGCGCGACCCACGGGGTCTGGTGCTTCTTGCCGGTGAGGGAGAGGAACTTCGGGTAGTAGCCGGCCCTGGACAGCGAGTACATGTTGCGCCCGTAGGCGAACATGATGCCCTGCAGCGAGGCGAGCAACCCGATGAGCGCGAAGAGGGCGAGGATGGCGGCGACGTTGTCCGGCAGGAAGGCCCGGAAGCCGGCGAGCAGCGGTTCGTCCCCGTCGCCCGGCGAGACGGTGAGATCCTTCGAGCCGGTGACCGCGGGGTTGAGGAACAGGACGAGCAGACCGAAGAACGCGAGCGTGACGATGCCCCACACGCCCGCCCTCGGGATGTCCTTCGCCGGGTCGGTCGCCTCCTCGGCCGCGAGCGGCAGCTCCTCGATGCCGAGGAAGAACCAGATGGCGAACGGGAGCGCGAACAGGATGCCGATCCCGCCGAACGGCAGGAAGTTCGAATGGCCGGCGTCGGCCTCGATGTCGAACAGCCGCGAGAAGTCCACGGCGCCGTTCGCCAGGGCGAGGACGACGAAGACGAGGATGACCAGCATCGAGACGATGGCGACGATGAGGGCGAACCGGAATCCGACTGACGCACCGAGCGAGTTCAGCCCGATGAAGATCGCGTAGAGGATGATCCACCAGAGCCAGCCGGGAAGGGATGCGCCGGTGAGGTCCTTCAGGATCTGGTCGGCGTACGAGGCGGAGAACAGCACGACGACAGCCGTGGTCACGACGTATTCGATCGTCTCGGCGAGCCCGGTGACGAAGCCGCCCCACGGGCCCATCGCCGCCCGGGAGAAGGAGTATGCGCCGCCGGTGTGCGGCATGGCCGCGGACATCTCGCCGATCGAGAAGATCATCGTGAAGTACATGACGATGATGATCACGGTGGCGATGAGCAGGGCCCCCCACCCCGTCGTCGCGAGCCCGACATTCCATCCGGAGAAATCGCCGGAGATCACCGCGGCGATGCCGATGCCCCAGATCCTCCAGAAACCGGCGGTTCGTTTGAGGCTGCGCTTCTCGAAGTAGCCTTCGGCCGCCTTCGTATAGGTCACGCCGCCGCGGGCGCCGTCAGGGGACTTGTGGTCAGCCATGCATTCCTCCAGAACGAGATCATCGGGTGGTGAAGTGCTGCCGGGCGGCCGCCCAGGCCTATCGGACGAGCATGGCGTTTATTGGTCAAAAAAATCTACCTTTAGATGTAAACAGCTTGTTACAGAGTGGCCGTTTTCGCCCGCTGACGACATGGTGTAATGGTCGAGAAGATCGTTGGCCGTCGAGGGGAACCGTCATGGCAGCTCGGACCGGAATGCTGACAACGCAGGAACTCAACGCTCTCATCGACGTCGGGGAGATCGACACGGTGATCGTCGCCTTCACCGACATGCAGGGCCGGCTGGTGGGCAAACGCACGTCCGCGCGGCTGTTCAAGGAGGAGATCAGCGGTCACGGTGCCGAGTGCTGCAACTACCTGCTCGCGGTCGACGTCGAGATGAACACCGTTGACGGCTATCGCATCTCGTCGTGGGAGCGGGGCTACGGGGACATGGCCATGATCCCCGATCTCTCGACGCTCCGCCTCGTCCCCTGGCTTCCGGGGACCGCGCTCGTCCTGGCCGACCTGACCTGGCTGGACGAGACCCCGGTGGCGCCCGCACCCCGCGAGATCCTCAAACGACAGAGCGACCGGCTCGCAGCGAAGGGGCTCGTGCCCTACGTCGGCACCGAGCTCGAGTTCCTCGTCTTCGACGAGAGCTACCGGGATGCCTGGGGCAAGGGCTACCGGGATCTGAAACCGGCGAGCGACTACAACATCGACTACGCCCTGCTGGCCTCGACGCGGATGGAGCCGCTGCTGCGGGACATCCGGGTGAGCATGGAGGGCGCCGGCATGTACTGCGAGGGGGCGAAGGGCGAGTGCAACCTCGGCCAGCAGGAGATCGCCTTCCGCTACGAGGACGCGCTGACCACCTGTGACAACCACTCGATCTACAAGAACGGTGCGAAGGAGATCGCCGACCGTCACGGCAAGGCGCTGACCTTCATGGCGAAGTTCAACGAGCGCGAGGGCAACTCCTGTCACATCCACATCTCGCTTCGCGGCGCCGACGGCGGCGCGGTGTTCGCCGACGAGGAGGACGAGCTCGGGATGTCGGCGATGTTCCGCCACTTCATCGCCGGTCAGCTGAGGACGATGCGCGAGCTGACCCTGTTCTTCGCGCCCAACATCAATTCGTACAAGCGCTACGTCGACGGCAGCTTCGCGCCGACCGCCGTCGCCTGGGGCCTCGACAACCGCACCTGCTCGCTGCGGGTGGTCGGCCGGGGGCTCGGGATGCGCGTGGAGAATCGCGTGCCCGGCGGCGACGTCAACCAGTACCTCGCGGTCGCCGCCCTCATCGCCGGCGGCCTGTACGGCATCGAGCACGAACTGGAGCTCGAGCCGCTGGTCGAGGGCAACGCGTACGGCAGCGATGCCCCACGGGTGCCGACCACCCTGCGCGAGGCCGCCGAGCTGTTCGGACGGTCGGAGATCGCCAGGGAGGCCTTCGGGGCGGACGTCGTCGAGCACTATCTCAACAACGCCCGCATCGAGATCGAGGCCTTCGACGCCGCGATCACCGACTGGGAGAGGGTGCGGGGATTTGAGCGACTCTAGGCCGCCCCTGATCGGGGTGACGACCTATCTCGAACGGTCGCAGAGCGGGGTGTGGGATGTGCCGGCATCGTTCCTGCCGAAGGTCTACCTCGACGCGGTCACCGCGGCGGGCGGCATCGCGGTGCTGCTTCCCCCGCAGCCGGTCACGGCGGAGATCGCCGGACGGGTCATCGACGGCATCGACGGACTGGTCGTCGCCGGCGGCAGGGACGTCGACCCGGCACGATACGGCCAGGAGCGTCATCCCCTCACCGACGAGTCCCGCCCGGACCGGGACGCGTGGGAGACAGCGCTCTTCGCGGCGGCGATCGACCGGGACGTGCCCTTCCTCGGCATCTGCCGGGGGCTGCAGGTGCTCAATGTCGCGCTCGGCGGCAGCCTGCACCAGCACCTGCCTGAGGTGGTCGGATCGCTGCGCTACAGCGGAGAGGCGGGGGTCTTCGCGCGGAACGAGGTCGAGCTCGGCGAGCGGGGGATCGTGCCGACGCTCCTGGCCGACACCCCGGTCCTCGAGATCAAGTCGTATCACCACCAGGCCATCGATCGACTCGGCGACGGGCTCGTGGTGACCGCCCGCTCCGACGACGGAACGGTGCAGGCGATCGAGGTGGGCTCCGTGCGATTCGGGGTCGGGGTGCAGTGGCACCCGGAGCAGGTTCCCGACGATCTGCGGCTCTTCGAGGGTCTCGTCGACGCCGCACGGAAGGCGAAGGAATGACCTCGACGACGATCATCAACCCGGCGACGGAGGACGAGCTGCAGACGGTGGAACACGCCACCGTCGATCGAGTGGACGAGGCGGTCGCCGACGCCCTCACCGCCCAGAGACGCTGGGCAGCGGTCGCGCCGGCGGAACGGGCGGAGGCCCTGCGGCGCTTCGCCGCCGCGGTGGATGCGGATGTTGAGAACCTCGCGCGGCTCGAGGTGGCCAACTCCGGGCATCCGATCGGCCAGGCGCGCTGGGAGGCCGGCCACGTCCGCGACGTCCTGACCTATTACGCCGCGGCTCCCGAACGGATGATCGGCAGGCAGATCCCGGTGGCGGGCGGCCTCGACGTCACCTTCCTCGAGCCGATCGGTGTGGTCGGCGTGATCGTGCCCTGGAACTTCCCCATGACCATCGCGAGCTGGGGTTTCGCCCCGGCGCTCGCCGCGGGCAACGCCGTGCTCCTCAAACCGGCGGAGTGGACGCCGCTCACCGCCATCCGGCTCGGCGAGCTCGCCATCGAGGCGGGTCTGCCCGCGGGACTGTTCCAGGTGCTTCCCGGCCGCGGCGACGTCGTTGGCACACGGTTCGTCACGCATCCGGACGTGCGCAAGGTCGTCTTCACCGGATCGACGGCGACGGGCAAGAGGGTGATGGCCGGATGCGCGGCGCAGGTCAAGGCGGTCACCCTGGAACTCGGCGGGAAGAGCGCGAACGTCGTCTTCGCCGACTCGGATCTCGAGAGGGCGGCGGCGACGGCACCGCACGCGGTCTTCGAGAACGCCGGACAGGACTGCTGCGCGCGCTCGAGGATCCTCGTCGAGCGCGGGGTCCTGGACAGGTTCCTGGAGCTGCTGGAGCCGGCGGTGAAGGGGGTCAGGGTCGGCTCCCCGGAGGACGAGGCCACCGAGATGGGGCCGCTCGTCTCCGCGGCTCACCTGGCCAAGGTGCGATCGTACGTGCCGGACGACTCCCAGGTGGCCTTTCGCGGCACCGCGCCGGAGGGGGCCGGATTCTGGTTCCCTCCGACCGTGCTGCTGCCCGGTTCCCGCACCGATCGCACCGTGACCGACGAGATCTTCGGGCCGGTCGTGACCGTGCTGCCCTTCGACGACGAGGCCGATGCGATCGCTCTCGCGAACGCCAGCGAGTACGGCCTCTCCGGCTCGATCTGGACCCGCGACGTCGGCCGCGCCATCCGTGTCTCCCGCGGCATCGAGAGCGGCAACCTGTCGGTGAACTCGCATTCCTCGGTGCGCTATTCGACCCCGTTCGGCGGCTTCAAGCAGAGCGGCCTCGGGCGGGAGCTCGGGCCGGATGCCGCAGCGTCCTTCACCGAGACCAAAAACGTCTTCATCAGCACCGACTAATCTGCAGTACGGAAACAGGAGCACCACATGGCAGTAACGAGGATCGATCTCACCCAGCGTCTTGCGGGCAAGGTCGCGGTGATCACCGGCGGCGCGAGCGGGATCGGTCTCGCGGCGGCGAGACGACTCGCCGCGGAGGGGGCCAGGGTCGTCATCGGCGATCTCGACCCCGTGGCCGGTGAGGCGGCCGCCCTGGAGGTCGAGGGACTGTTCGTGCCGGTGGACGTGGCCGACGAGGAGCAGGTCGACCGACTGTTCGAGACCGCGAACGAGACCTATGGCTCGGTCGACATCGCCTTCAACAACGCCGGCATCTCGCCTCCGGACGACGACTCCATCGAGACGACGGAGCTGCCGGCCTGGCAGCGGGTGCAGGACGTCAACCTCAAGTCCGTCTACCTCTGCTCCCGCGCGGCGCTCCGGTACATGGTGGCCCAGCAGTCGGGGTCGATCATCAACACGGCGTCGTTCGTGGCCGTGCTCGGCTCGGCGACCAGCCAGATCTCCTACACCGCCTCGAAGGGCGGGGTGCTCGCGATGAGCCGGGAGCTCGGTGTGCAGTTCGCCAGACAGGGCATCCGGGTGAACGCGCTGTGTCCGGGCCCGGTGAACACTCCACTGCTGCAGGAGCTCTTCGCCAAGGACCAGGAGCGGGCGCAGCGCCGCCTCGTCCACATCCCGAAGGGACGCTTCGCGGAACCGGAGGAGCTCGCCGCCGCGGTCGCCTTCCTGGCGAGCGACGACGCCTCCTTCATCACCGGCTCCACGTTCCTCGTCGACGGGGGCATCAGCGCCGCCTACGTCACCCCGCTCTGATGCCGGTCCTCTGATGTCCGCGGGTGAACACCAGGCGCGGCCCAGCCTCGCCGGCGACGCGCTCTTCCGACCGGTCCGGGCCGGCAACGCCTTCGAGGAGACGGTGAGCCGGCTGCTGCAGACCGTGCGCCTCGGCGTCGTCGCCCCCGGCGAGGCGCTGCCCGCGGAGCGCGAGCTCGCCGCGCGGTTCACCGTGAGCCGGGACACCGTGAGGGATGCCATCCGCGCGCTTGCGGAGGCCGGCTTCCTGGTGCCCCGCCGCGGTCGGTACGGCGGCACCTTCGTCGTCGAGCCCCTCCCCTCGCGGGACGCCGCGATCGAGGGCTTCGCTCCCGTGGCCGAGGAGGAGCTGGAGGACGTGCTCACGCTGCGGGAGATCCTCGAGATCGGCGCGGCAAGGGCGGCGGCGGCCAGGAGCCTGTCCGCCACCGATCGCGAACTGCTCTGGAGCAGGCTCCGCGAGGCGGCGGTCTCCTCGTTCGAGGACTACCGCCGCCTGGACTCCCGGCTGCACCTGACGATCGGCGAACTCGTCGGCTCCGCGTCGCTCGTTCCCCTGCTGGCGGAGAACCGGATGCGGCTGAACGAGCTGCTCGACTCCATCCCGCTGCTCCAGCCGAACATCGATCACTCCAACGAGCAGCACGAGGCGATCGTCATCGCGATCCTCACCGGCGACGCCGACCGGGCCGCGATCGCCATGCGGGAACACCTGGAGGGCTCAGCCGCGCTGCTCCGCGGTTTCCTGGCCTGAGCCCGCGTGGCTGGTGTCGAATCAACCGTGTCGCGGCGGGAGACGGATCACTCCGCGGCAGTGCCGTTCTTCGGAGTGCGGGGCGTGCGCGGCCTGCTCGGCGCCCTGGTGGTCCTCGCGGCCGGCGCGGGGGACGTTGTCGCCGCGGGAGTCTCCGACGGTGCCACGGGGGCTGCGGGAGGAACGACGGAACTCGCGGCCGGCGGCGCTGGCTCGGCAGGGGCCGGCGTCACCGGACCCTGCGGCTGGACCGGTGCGACGGGGGTCGCCGGCTGGTTCTTCGCGATGTAGATCTGTGCCGCGTGTGTGCCCACGAGCAGGAAGCGGACGAGGAGGAAGATCAGCCCGATGACCACGGCGAGGGCAAGCAGGCAGAAGAACGCCCAGACGATGAGACCGGCGAATCCGAGCACTCCCGCGCCGAATCCGTTCATGCCGGGAATCAGCGGGTTGTTCATCATTTGGTGTCCTCCAGTGCTTCGAGCTCTTCTTCGCGCTGCGCGTCCTGAGACGCCTTGATCACGTTGCCGACGGCGATCGCCACGGATGCGCCCCAGCTGACCCACATGAGCACCAGCCGCCAGTCGCGCGGCCCCTTCCGCTGTGTCCTCAGCACGCTCCATCCGCCGAAGACGGCGCTGATCAGGCTGCCATTGAAGATGTATTTGCGCAACGGATCCTCCAGGGTCGTGGGTTTCCACGCTACCCCGTCGAACCGGGCGGGCACACCCGTTCGCCGACGGCGATCGGATGCCGAAACCGCTCCGCTGCGAGAAGGCAAGAGGCGTTGGGAACCACAAGCTGAGCGAATCCTGCCAAGAAACTGTCAAACTGACCGATCGGACAGTTTCTGACCGATCGGTCAGTTACGGTCGAAGCATGTCGACGTCATCCGAAGACCTGCGCGCGATCGCGCTCGCCGAATTCACCACCGCGGGGTATGCCGCGACCTCGCTGCATC
>NZ_DASWPB010000066.1:0-4952 GCF_036404185.1 Lacisediminihabitans sp.
CAGCGGGTCGATCTACCTGGTTGACACTCAGACGCGGCAGGTGACGCGAGTGGTCATGGACCAGGCATCGCGATCGGCGCGGCTAGCGATGTGCGGTGATCTCCTGTCATGGTCGACGGCGGATGGTTCCGGCGCCCCGCCCTATCGGCCGCAATACATGATGAGCGTGAAGAGCGCGGCGCTCTACCAGATCTCTGTGGACCGCAGCTTCGGCGGCGCCTACTGCTCGGGTGACATGGTCGCCTGGCGGTCGCTCGGGGAGGGTGCGAGCACGACCGCTGCGACGACCGTCGTTCGGTGGGCGTCTCATGACTAAGAGACAACGGCTGCTCGTGGCTGAGAGAGCGCGGCGCGCCTGACTGCGGTGCGAGCGGGGTCGTCGCGGCGTGGCCTGCGGCCTCGACGGGTTCACCTACGACCAGGACGGATATCTCGTCGAGCAGACGCGTGACGCCGCGACGAGCGAGCTCTCGTGGAACGCATGCGGCGAGCTGCAATCGATCGTGGGGACCACCACCGCCGACTTCCGCTACGACACGTTCGGGCGGCGCATCGACAAGACCATCGACGGAGCCGCCACCGCACTCGTCTCCGTAGGCGCCAACCTCGCAAAGGAGACCGACAACACCGCGACAAGCTCCACACTGCTCTCAGGCGGCACAGACGAGTGGTCCGCGCGCACGACCAGCGGGTCGACCGTCAGCTACCTCACCGACGCACTCGGGTCACCCGTGGCTCTTGGCGCACCCGACGGGCAGCTCACAACCCAGTACTCCTACGACCCCTACGGCGTCAGGACCGAGGACGGTTCCATCAGCCACGACTCGATCGGCTTCACTACCGATGCAAGGTGGAAGTGAATACGAAGATTTCAATGGAGTTTTCCCGGAGCTCGAGGAGTCGGGGGAAGCGATCGTCTACCGCGAGTGGGACTTGAGGATCTAGGTTGTGGGAGTTCCACGAGACGTTGAACGGATTGTGACGGGTAGCAATGGGTCGGCGTACTACACTAGGAGCGCTACTTCACTTTCACAACGATGAGGGGCGCGTTCAAGTGATCGAGGAACCACCATTGCTGGTCGCTCAATCCCAATTCGAACCACTTCTGCTTGAGGCAAGTGTCACCGGACTGGGCACCGCTCTGTACGGCTGGCTCGACCTAGGAGTGGCGGCTAGGCTCGTTCGCGGCCGGAAGATGAGCGACATTCACGGTCTTTTCGATGAATTCGCAGCAGCATTGCAGTTTCCTCTGTACTTCGGTGAGAACGGGGATGCATTCAATGATTGCATCACCGACCTGCCGTACCTCTTCCCGAACGCGGGAATCGCCATTGTGATATCCGAACCAGATCGAATCGAATTCGGGATCTTGCCTTGGCTGGTTTCGGCGTTGACTCGTGCGTCGAAGGTGTGGGCCGCGCCCATCGAGCTCGGCGAGTGGTGGGATCGTCCGCCGGTGCCATTCCACGTGATTCTCGGCGGTGAGGCGGATGCCCTGGATGCGGCAGAGCGCCTATGGACGGCCGCGGGGGCATCGCTGGCCCGATTGCCCAACTGATGCGACTACGGAAAACGCTATAGGCGGACTGAAGCTCTAGAGGGCACGGGAGGCCGGGGGCGGCGGGAACGCCGTGAGTCGTGGCTGCGCGAGAGCGAGCGCATTGCGTGTGGAGGTGCTCGGGTTCGCGGCGCAGACAGTCATCACCGGCCCTGTCACAGCCCGGGCCCGCTGAGGCAGCCCGGGTCTGTGGAGTTGCTGGATGCGGTCGTGGCGGTATCCCGGCCATGTCTTGCCGTCGGGCATCATCACCAGAGGAGCCGTCTTGTGCCCCGCCATGATCTGGTCACGTTCATGGGGTCGAGGTCACCCAGGCTGAGTTTCGAGTACGGGATCGCGGCCTCGTCCAGCGTGATCTCGGCCAGCCGGCATGCCCGGCAGGGCTTGGTGCCGTAGGCGACCGCCTGCTGAGGATCGGCGTCAGCGCCGGGGCTCCATCTGTCGGCATGACCGTCACCCAGGCGCACCTAGCCAGCGATCATCAGCCGTTGGGCCTCGCTGCCGCGGGATGCCCACTTCGCCCGGCCTCCCCAAGACCCCGTCGATTAGCCTATGCATGTATTTCGGAGATGAAGAACGTGGCGCGTCAGTCGCTCACCCAGCAACTCCGGGATAGTTTGGCCTATGCCCAGGAAACCAGTCGGCGGTTCGACCTGTACATCAGAAGGGACATGAGAATTACTCAACCTCTACAGGACGCAATCGACGAGGGGAGGATCTTCATGAGGTATATCCCGTGAGGGGTAGCGGCAAGGAGCTCGGGCTGACGATGCCCTCGGGGCGAACCGCATTTTTTTCCTGCGCCCCATCTTCAAACTGGTGTCAACGGCGGCTGAAATCGGACCCTGTGGCGTCGGGGTGGTTTCCAGTCGTCGTCGCAACACGTGCCTGAGAATCGGGGTTCGTGTTGTCGTCGTCGCGTCGTGTCGCCCAGGGTCCTGGCCGTCGTCCTCAGTCCGCGAAGCGGGCGTTGTTCATGCAGCTGCTGGCGCGGGGATGGACGCCGGCTGCCGCCCGACGTGAGGTCGGGGTCAGCCGTTCTGGGCAGCGAACTGGCGGCGCGGGTACAAGGTCTACCGCGACGGCGTTGTGGTCAGGGTCGTCCCGCCGTTGGATCTCCTGACGGTCTCACCGATCAGCCCACGGTTCTTGTCCCAGCAAGAGCGGATCGAGATCGCCGACCTGCGCAGAGCCGGCCTGAGCGCGCGTGCGATCGCCGCGCAGCTGGGCCGGTCCGCGTCGACCGTCAGCCGTGAGCTGCGGCGCAACGGACGCAAGGACGGCCAGTACCGACCGTTCGAAGCCCACCACCGAGCGGCGATGCGCCGCCGGCGTCCCCGCCCCAGACGCTGGTCGACGACGCCCGTCCTCCAGGAGTTCTTGATCGAGCACCTGCGCCAGCGGTGGAGCCCTCAGCAGGTCGCCCGCGAGCTGCGCCTGCGGTTCGCCGACGACCCCGCGATGTGGTTGTGCCCGGAGTCGATCTACCAGGCTGTCTACGCCCCTGGAAGTCCGCTGACCAGGAGAGCAGTCCGGCCGCCGCAACGCTCTCCGCTACGCACCGGACGCGACCACCGACGCGCGCACCGCCGGCACGAGCGACGCCGGCACCGATTCACCCGCACCCGGACTGAGCATCCACGAGCGACCCTTCGCACCCGATGACCGCACGCACGCCGGTGCATGGGAAGGGGACCTGATCGTTGGACCGGGACATCGGTCCGCGATCGGCACGCTGGTCGAACGACAGACCCGCTTCGTCAAGCTCATCCACCTGCCCGGCCAGGACTCCAGGGCACTGCGCGACGCCCTCATCGAGGACCTCGCTGCCTTGCCGCCACATATGCGCACCTCAATCACCTGGGACCAGGGAACGGAGATGTCCCGGCACGCGGAGATCACCCAGGCACTCGGCACGAAGGTCCACTTCGCGGACGCGCACTCGCCCTGGCAGCGCGGTAGCAACGAGAATACGAACGGTCTGCTGCGTCAGTACTTCCCTAAGGGAACCGACCTGTCGGTCCACACCCCGGCCGACCTGCAGGCCGTCGCTGACGAGCTCAACGCCCGACCCCGAGCCGTCCTGGGACACCGTCCGCCAGCCGTGCTCTTCACCACCCAGTGTTGCGATGACCACTGGAAACCACCCAGTCCTCCATCGCCCAAACGCTGACCACCACCGACACTCCAGCGTGACGTCTGCCGGCGAAACGCCAAGGACGTCGGCACTGCATGAGAGCCTTGTTGCAGACGCTTGACGAAGGAGCAGACCGTGGCCAATGGGTTCAAGATCAACACACAGGGCATTCGGCGGACAGAGTTGATCACGCACCGTTTCTTCCGCCGGGACCGCTGATGATCACGGGCGACCATTTCGCCTCTGAGTTCGACGTCGCGGTCGTGGAGTACTCGGGCGGCGTGCCGGATCATGTCTTCGTTGCTCCGGGTGCCGGGGCTCGGGCGGTTTTGATAGAGGTAGAGCCGTGGGGTGAGTCGGCTTGGACGGCCTCGTTCGCGGCACCCGATCCCGGTGTACGGGCGTTGAGCGCGATCCTCGGCACGCCGAGCTCGACCGGTCTTTGCGTCATCGAGCGGGGGACTGCCTTCGTCGGTGATGTACTGGCGCCTGATGCCTTCAGCGTCATCAAGACTGGACCGGTGGTCGCCGCAGAGGAACTCGTCGGGGTTGGCATGCTGCTCCTGCTGACGCCGTGGGCGATCACGGCTCTTGATCGGCAGGGGCTTCGGTGGTCGACGGACCGCATCGCTATCGACGGCCTGCGTGTCGATGAGGCGGGAGATGGATGGGTGAGGGGGGTGGCTGACCCCGACGAGGACGAGCCCCGCGACTTCGCACTGAACCTCGCAACCGGCGAGGTCGTCGGCGGCGCTGGAGTCGCCTGACACGGCCGGCCGGGCGTACAGGTAAGCGACGAGCGGGGCGGTCACCAGCAGCGCCGACCCTGACCGCGTCGGCACATGGCCGGTTCTCAGCCGTCACGGGTACACCACGGCTGTGCCAGCCCTTGTCTCCGATGGAGCTCATCGTCGTGAGCATCGAGACCTAGCTGATGCTTCGCCGCATGAAGTTGGCCAACAAGATTGGCTGGACGGAGATGTACCTGTCCCGGCGACTGTCCGGTCGCACGCAGCTCGGGGTGGATGACCTCTTCGCGATCGCGGCCGCCCTGGACATGTCGGTCCCCGAGCTGCTCGACCTGGCCGAGAGTGCGACGAAGCCCCGCACCGCTGGCGCGGACGGGGCTTCGGGTGTGGCCACTGGCAGGGTCGAACTGCCGACCTTTCGATTTTCAGTCGAACGCTCTACCAGCTGAGCTAAGTGGCCGAACCGACAACGCCCGGTCTGCTGACCGGGCGTGACGTGCGACCCCGA
>NZ_DASWPB010000067.1:0-3716 GCF_036404185.1 Lacisediminihabitans sp.
TGCCGGCGGCGACGGCATCCGCCTCCGCCTTGATCGCGATCATGGCCTCGACGAAACGATCGATCTCACCGAGGTCCTCGCTCTCCGTCGGCTCGACCATGAGGGTGCCTGCGACCGGGAACGACATCGTCGGCGCATGGAACCCGTAGTCGATGAGCCGCTTGGCCACGTCGTCGACGGTGATGCCCGTCGCCTCGGTGAGCGGCCGCAGGTCGAGGATGCACTCGTGGGCGACCAGCCCGTTCTCCCCGGCGTAGAGCACGGGGAAGTGCTCGCGCAGACGCGCGGCGACGTAGTTCGCCGCGAGCACGGCGGCCCCCGTCGCGCGCTTGAGACCGTCGGCGCCCATCATGCGCACGTAGGCCCAGCTGATCGGCAGGATGCTCGGGGAGCCGAACGGCGCAGCGCTGACGATGCGCTCGTGGACGGGCAGACTCGAGCGGTCGCGGTGGGCGACCGTGTCCCGCTGTGCGAGCGGATGCCCAGGCAGGAAGGCGGCGAGGTGCGCCTTGGCCGCAACGGGGCCGACGCCGGGGCCGCCGCCGCCGTGCGGGATGCAGAAGGTCTTGTGCAGGTTGAGGTGCGAGACGTCCCCACCGAAGTCGCCGAACCGGGCAAAGCCGAGCAGGGCGTTGAGGTTCGCACCGTCGACGTAGACCTGGCCCCCGGCGTCGTGCACCGCCTTGCAGATCCGACCGACCTCCTGCTCGTAGACGCCGTGGGTCGACGGGTAGGTGATCATGAGCGCGGCGAGCTCGTCCGCATGCTCGGCGATCTTGGCGCGCAGGTCGTCGAGGTCGACGTTTCCCAGCTCGTTCGTGGCGACCACCACCACCTTGAGCCCCGCGAGCACGGCGCTGGCGGCGTTCGTGCCGTGCGCGCTGGACGGGATCAGGCAGACGGTGCGCTGCGAGTCGCCCCTGGACAGGTGGTAACCGCGGATGGCGAGGAGGCCAGAGAGCTCGCCCTGACTGCCCGCGTTGGGCTGGAGCGAGACGGAGTCGTATCCGGTCACATCGGCGAGCCAGGACTGCAGCTGCTCGATAAGCTCGAGATACCCCTCGACATCGGACTCCGGAGCGAAGGGGTGCAGGCCCGCGAACTCCGGCCAGCTCACCGCCTCCATCTCGGTGGCGGCATTGAGCTTCATCGTGCAGGAGCCGAGCGGGATCATGCCCCGGTCGAGCGCGTAGTCGTAGTCGGCGAGGTGCTTGAGATAGCGCATCATCGAGGTCTCCGACCGATGCGTGTTGAAGACCGGATGCGTGAGGTACTCGCTGGTGCGCAGCAGACCGGCCGGGATCCAGCCGTCGATCTGTCTCGAGACGGTCTCGTCGGCGAGGTCCTCGCCGAGGATCCTCGCCACCGCGCGGATGTCCTCGAGGGTCGTCGTCTCGTCCACGGAGATCCTGATGTGGTCCTCGTCGGCGAGGAAGAACAGATAGCCGGCCTCGTGGGCGCGGGCGACGAGGCGTGCCGCATCCGTCTTCGTGTGCAGCGTGAGGGTGTCGAAATAGTTGGCGGAGACGACGGTGTGGCCGGCCTCGCTGGCCGCGCGGGCGAGCATCCTCGCGTATCGGGTGGTGCGCGTCGCGATCTGCTTGAGCCCCTGGGGGCCGTGGTAGACCGCGTACATGGACGCCATGACGGCGAGCAGAACCTGGGCCGTGCAGATGTTGGAGGTCGCCTTGTCCCTGCGGATGTGCTGCTCGCGCACCTGGAGAGACAGCCGGTAGGCGGGGTGGCCGGCCGCGTCCTGCGAGACCCCGACCAGGCGCCCAGGCAGCTGGCGCTCGAGGCCGGACCGCACCGACAGGTAGCCGGCGTGCGGGCCGCCGAAGCCCATCGGGACGCCGAATCGTTGGCTGGTGCCGACGGCGACGTCGGCCCCGAGCTCGCCAGGAGAGGCGATGAGGGTGAGGGCGAGCAGGTCGGCGGCCACCACGGCGAGCGCGCCCTTGGCCTTGGCGGCGGCGATGATCTCGCTCGGGTCCCAGATCCGGCCGGAGGCGCTCGGGTACTGCACGAAGAGACCGAAGGCCTCGGGAAGCTCGGAGGGCCGGATCTCGGAGAGCTCCAGCTCGACCAGCCGGATGCCGACCGCAGACGCACGGTTCTGCAGCAGGGCCAGGGTCTGCGGGAAGGTGTCGGCGTCGACCACGAAGACGGCGGACTCCGACTTGGAGGCACGACGAGCCAGCATCATGCCCTCGACGACGGCGGTCCCCTCGTCGAGCATGGAGGCGTTCGCGGTCGCGAGGCCGGTGAGGTCGGCGATCATGGTCTGGAAGTTGATGAGCGCCTCGAGCCGGCCCTGGGAGATCTCCGGCTGGTACGGCGTGTACGCCGTGTACCAGCTCGGGTTCTCCAGCACGTTGCGCTTGATGACGGCAGGGGTGATCGTGTCGTCGTAGCCGAGGCCGATCATGGACCGGTTGACGGTGTTCTTGCTCGCGAGCAGGCGCAGCTCCGCGAGCGCCTCCCGCTCGGTGGCGGCGGGAGGGAGCGCCGTCTCGGCCGCCGCGCGGAACGCGTCCACGTGGATCGAGGCGGGAACAGCGGCCCCGACAAGGGCCTCGACGCTGTCGTAGCCGATCGTCTCGAGCATGACGGCCTGGGCATCCGGATCGGTGCCGATATGACGCTCGGCGAAGCCGCCGATGACGGGCTCGGTGTCGGTCATCAGTCTCCGATCAGGGCCGCGTACTCGACGTACCCGAGCAGCGGAGGCAGCTCGGAGAAGCGCACCTTGACCAGCCAGCCAGCGCCGAAGGGGTCGCTGTTGACGAGCTCCGGGCTGTCGACGACGGCGTCGTTGATCTCCGCGACGGTGCCGTCGACGGGGGCGAACAGCTCGCCGACCGACTTGGTGGACTCGATCTCGCCGACGACCTTGCCGCTGACGACATCGGAGCCGACGGTGGGAAGGTCGACGAAGACGACGTCGCCCAGCTTGTCCGCGGCGTAGGCGGTGATGCCGACGGTCGCGATGTCGCCGTCGACGAGCACCCATTCGTGCTCTGCGGTGTAGAGGAGTGTGCTCTGGTCAGTCACTTGGTGACCTCTCTCTTGTAGAAGGGGAGTGGGACGACGGATGCCGGCACGCCGGTCCCGCGCACGTCGAGGAGGAGCTCGGTTCCGACGGCGCTCAGGTCGGGTTTCACGTAGGCCATCGCCACGGGAAAGCCGAGGGTCGGGCTGAGCGCCCCGCTGGTGACGATCCCGACCTCGCGGCCGGTGGTGTCGTATACGGGATACTCGGCCCGGCCGGCGCGCCTGCCCTCCGATCGAAGGCCGACGAGCACCCTGGCGCCCTCCGGGGGGCCGGCCAGGGTCGCCTCACGGCCGACGAAGTCGCCCTCCTTGGCGAGGTTGACCACCCGGCCAAGACCGGCCTGCACCGGGAAGACGTCGAGGGAGAGCTCGTGGCCGTACAGGGGCATCCCCGCCTCCAGGCGGAGGGTGTCGCGGCTGGCGAGGCCGGCGGGGACGAGTCCCCGGCCGACGCCCGCGGCCATCAGCTCCTCCCAGAGCGTCACCGCGATGAGATTGCGGACATAGATCTCGAAGCCGTCCTCACCGGTGTACCCGGTTCGTCCGATCATCGCCTCGTTGCCGCGGTAGCTGCCGAGCGTGCTCCAGTAGTACTTGAGATCGCGGGGTGCGACCGGCAGCTCGAAGGAGGGCAGGATCTTTTCGAGGATGCCGAGGGCGGC
>NZ_DASWPB010000068.1:0-22023 GCF_036404185.1 Lacisediminihabitans sp.
GCCGACCAGGCGCTCGGAGATGCCCCAGAGCGCCCGGCCGAGCTCCTCGGAATGGCTCGAGGAGACCGGCTTCTGCACCACGGGCGGGCCGCCGATGCTCCAGCGCGGGCCCCAGTACTGGCCGCCCTGGGCATCCGGGTCCAGCGCGGCGCGCACGGCCGGCCAGGCGCCCTTGTCCTTGCCACCGCCGACCACGAACAGCAGTTTGGCGCGGGCACGCTCCGCGACGGTGGGCTCGATGACTCCCGGACGCGCGGGGCTGTTACCGTCCTGGGCGCCACCCGGATGCGCGACGAGCGCGGTCACGGAGCTCGCGGAGGCGCGCAGCCGGCGATCGAGCTCGAAGCCGAACGCCTGCGTCGCGTGCTTGGACTGCGCATACGCGGAGAAGCCGGAGTATTTGCGCGTGCTCTGCAGGTCGTCGAGGTCGATCGGGCGCAGCCTCGTGGCGGCGCTGCCCATGGTGACCACCCTGCTGCCCGGGGTGTTCCGCAGCAGCGGATAGAGCAGCGCGGTCAGCAGGAAGTGCCCGAGGTGGTTGGTGCCGAACATGAGCTCGTTGCCGTCGACCGTCTCCTGCCTCTCCCTGCTCGGCATCACGGCTCCGGCATTCTCGATGAGGGCGTCGATGCGACCGAGGGAACCGAGCTCGGCGGCGCCCGCGCGCACGGTCTCGTAGGATGACAGATCGAGCGTCGCCGAGGTGATGCTCGCGCCGGGAACCACGGTGCAGATCGACGCGATCGCGGCATCCGCCTTCCTGGGGGTGCGGGCCGCGATGACGACGGTCCCGCCCGCCGCGGCGAGTTGCTCGCTGATGAAGTAACCGATGCCCGCGTTGCCGCCGGTGACGACGAAGGTCTTGCCCGTCTGGTCGGGAAGACGGCGAGGATCCCAGCCCATCAGAGCTGCGTCTCGATGGTGCCGGTGTTCGCGATCTGCTCGTGCTGGTGGATGACCTCGGCGATGATGAAGTTCAGGAACTTCTCGCCGAACGCCGGATCGAGATGGGACTCTGTGGCTAGCGCCCTCAGCCGCGCGATCTGCTCGCGTTCGCGGGCCGGATCCGCAGGCGGAAGGCCGCTGGCGGCCTTGAGCCGCCCCACCTTCTGAGTGAACTTGAACCTCTCCGCGAGCAGGTGCACCAGCGCGGCATCGACGTTGTCGATGCTCTGTCGGAGGGCGAGGAGCCTGGCCGTGGGGTCTGCGTCGTCTGCCATAGGACGAGGCTAGCGTGGGTGCGGCCCGAAGGACCGCACCCACGTGATCGAGCGACCGAGGTTACCGGGGTCAGTCGACGAGCGTGAGGGTGACCTCGATGTTGCCACGGGTCGCGTTGGAGTACGGGCAGACCTGATGGGCGGCGTCCGCGAGTTCCTGACGACGTTCCGCGGGAGCATTGGGCGTGTAGATGTCGAGCTCCACGGCGAGGCCGTAGCCGCCCTGACCGTTCGGGCCGATGCTCACGCTCGAGGACACCTGCGAGTCCTTCGTGTCGACGCCGAGCGATTTGCCGACGGCGTGGATGGCGCTGAGGAAGCAGGCGGCATAACCGGCCGCGAAGAGCTGCTCCGGGTTGGTGCCCTCGCCGGACCCGCCCATCTCCTTGGGCGGTCGGGTGTCGAAGTCGAGACGGTCATCCTCTGAGCGGACGTGGCCATCGCGACCGCCTCCGGTTGCGTGGGCGATTGCGGTGTAGATGGTTTCCATTAGCTCAGCCGACCACCACAGGCTGAACGTTTGCTCAACGCGCGGAGCCGTGCTGGGCCGCTCGAGACGGATCGGATTCGACGCCGGTCAGCCCCGCGAGCGGAACAGCACCGGCCTGTCCCGGAAGCGCAGCAGTCGTTCCTCGAGCCCCGCCTTCACCCGCGGCCAGTCGTCGACGATGACCGAGAAGACCGCCGTGTCCCGCCAGGTCCCGTCGGCGCGGAGCCGGTCCCGCCGCAGGATTCCCTCGAACTCCGCCCCGATGCCCGCGATGGCCGCCCGCGAGCGCGCGTTCGCCGCATCCGCCTGGATCCGGATCCGACCGAAGCCATGCTCGAAGGCGAGCCCCAACATCAGCAGCTTGGTCTCGGGGTTCACCGCCGTCCCCCACACCCGGGGATCATAGGCGGTCCAGCCCAGGTGCGCCGCCTCGTGCTGCGGCTCGAACTCGGCGAGCGTGGATGTCCCCACCAACTGCCCGTCGTGCGGGCCGCCGCGGAGGAAGACCGCGTAGGGGTTGCCGCTCTCCCACGGGTAATACCTCTCGGCGAAGGCCGCGAACCCCGCCTCGGTGTCGGTGTAGCCGGCAGGCCCACCGCCGTAGCCGCCCGCGAAGACGATCGGATGCCCGATGGCCGCGAACAGGGCGGGCAGCAGGTCGCGACGAAGCGGTTCGAGGCGGACGAAGGATCCCTCGATCGAGCCGGGAACGGGACGGGACGCGGTCATCCCCCCAGTCTGGCAGTGCGGGGCTCTGGCAGCTCGGGGCTCGACGGTTCGGGCCGCCGGTCGCGGTCAGCCGAGCAGGTCGTGCCTGACCACGATGGCCTCCCGACCGGGGCCGACGCCGATCGCGGAGATCCGGGACCCGCTCAGCGCCTCGAGGGCGAGCACGTAGTCGCGGGCGTTCTTCGGCAGGTCCTCGAAGGTGCGCGCTCCGGTGATGTCCTCGGACCAGCCGGGGAACTCCTCGTAGACGGGCACGGCATGGTGAAAGTCGGACTGGGAGACCGGCACCTCTTCGACGCGGACGCCGTCGACCTCGTAGGCGACGCAGACCGGGATCGTCGTGAGCCCCGTGAGTACGTCGAGCTTGGTCAGCACGAAGTCGGTGACGCCGTTGACCCTCGCGGAGTAGCGCGCGACGGGCGCGTCGTACCAGCCGGTGCGACGCGGCCGACCGGTGGTGGTGCCGAATTCGAAGCCCTTCGAGCGCAGGTACTCGCCGGAGTCGTCGAACAGCTCGGTCGGGAACGGCCCGGCGCCGACCCTCGTCGTGTACGCCTTGACCACGGCGATGACCCGCTCGATGCGGTTCGGGGCGACCCCGGACCCGGTCGCGGCCCCGCCGCTCGTGGCGTTGGACGAGGTGACGAAGGGATAGGTGCCGTGGTCGACGTCGAGCATGGTCGCCTGACCACCCTCGAAGAGCACGGTCTTCCCCGCCTCGAGCGCCTTGTTGAGCACCAGGCCGGTGTCGGCGACCATGGGCCGGAGGCGCTCCGCATACGACAGCAGGTCGCTCACGATCTCCTCGACGCCGATCGCCCTGCGGTTGTAGACCTTCACCAGCAGGTGGTTCTTCTGCTCGAGGGCGCCCTCCACCTTCTGCCGGAGGATGTTCTCGTCGAAGATGTCCTGGATGCGGATGCCCACCCGGTTGATCTTGTCGGCGTACGCCGGGCCGATTCCGCGTCCGGTGGTGCCGATCTGCCGCTTACCGAGAAAGCGCTCGGTGACCCGGTCGACGGTGCGGTGGTACTGGGTGATGATGTGCGCGTTGGCGCTCACCAGCAGGTTCGAGACGTCGACTCCTCGCGCGGTGAGCGCCTCGAGCTCGTCGAAGAGCACCTCGATATCGACGACGACCCCGTTGGCGATCACGGGCACCACGCCGTCGGTCAGGATGCCGGAGGGCAGCAGGTGCAGGGCGTACTTCTCGCTGCCGATCACCACCGTGTGACCGGCGTTGTTGCCGCCGTTGAACTTGACGACGTAGTCGACACGACTGCCGAGCAGATCGGTCGCCTTGCCCTTACCCTCGTCGCCCCATTGGGCACCGATCAACACGATTGCAGGCATGGCTTATCCCTTCGAAGTGGGTGGGGATTACACCCCATCCTACCGAGATCTCCGCCGAACCGGGGGCGAGTGACCCGGTATCTTGCACAATGCTGTGCAAGATATTAGGATGGGGTCACGTGACTACGACCTCCCCATCGCGTGCCCCGCGGCGCGACGCCGCCGAGAATCGTGCCGCGTTGCTCTCCGCGGCGAAGGTAGTCCTCAACCGGGACCCGTCCGCCCCGCTCGAGGCCATCGCGGCCGAGGCGGGCCTCAGCCGCCGCTCGGTCTACGGCCATTTCGCTACGAGAGACGACCTGCTGCTCGAGCTCGTGATGTCCGGCACCCGGCGCATCGCCGACGCGCTGGCCCGGGTGACCCATCCCGACCCGCTGACCAGGCTTGCGCTCATCGCGACGAACCTCTGGCGTGAGGTCGAGAGCGTGCGGGTCATGGCGGTCGTCGCCATCCGGGGACCGCTCGCCGCCCATACCGCCGCGGCGCTCGATCCCATCCGGATGAGCGTCCGCGAGGCGATCCGCGACGGGCAGGCCGGCGGCACCATGCGGCAGGACATCTCGGCCGAACGGCTCGCCCGGCTGGTCGAGCACTCCGCCCTCGGGGTGCTCGAGGAGTCCGCCGGACATCCGCTCGGCGTCCGCGAGGGTCACCAGCTGGTCATGCTCATGGCCCTCGGCGCCGTCGGACTCGGCTGGCACGACGCGGAACGATTCATCACCGGACAACCGGAACTGCAATGGAAGGACGGCGAATGATGCAGATCTCATTCGAGGAGGCGGCCATCGGGCACGGCCTCGAGGCGGAGGTCCCTCCGCTCACCATGACGATCGAGAGCGGTGTCCCCGTGGCGATCGCGGTCGAGACGGATGAACGGCCGCTGCTGGTCTCCATGATGCTCGGCGGGCGCATCCATCCCGACGCCGGCCGCATCCTGGTCGACGGACGCGAGGACCTCGACGAGCTGCGGCGCAGGACCGCGCTCGTCGACACCCCCTTCGTCTCCGAGGCGAACGCCGGCACTGCACTGCGGGTCATCGTGGCGGAGGAGTTCGCCTTCGCCTCGATGCCGACCGCCACCCGTTTCGTGCGCAGATTCCTCGCCCAGCACCAGCTGAAGGACTACACGAACCTGCCGTTGCGCGCCCTGCCCCCGGTCAAGCGCATCGAGCTGTTCAGCGAGCTGGCCGTCCTGCGGCCCGGCGTGGAGGGCATCGTCGTCACGGCGCCCGAGCGCCACGGCGGCTCGCCCTCCGATTGGTACGGGTCGCTCGCGGCGATCGCGAACCGCGGCCTGACGGTCGCCATCGTCACCAACGTGGCCACCGCACGCGCGCTGCTCGCCCTCGGCGCCCTCCCTCCCCTCGCGGCAGACACCGTCGCCGCCGGCGACTCCGCCGCCTCCAGCTCCCCCATCGAAGGCTGAACGTCATGACCGTCATCCCCCTCGTCCGCGCCGAGTTCGCGCGACTCACCTCCAGCCGCATGGGACTGATCTCCCTCATCGCCCTCATGACGGTGCCGCTCTTCTACGGCGGGCTCTACCTGTGGGGCAACCAGGACCCGTACAGCAAGCTCGACAAGATCCCGGCCGCCCTCGTCGTCTCCGACACCGGAGCGGCCGTCGACGGCAAGACCGTCAACTACGGCCGCGATGCGGCCAAGACCCTGCTCAAGGGCGACGACTTCGAATGGACCGAGGTGTCCGCCGCCACGGCGGCCAAGGGCGTCAAGAACGGCGACTACGACTTCGCGCTGAGCTTCCCCGCCGACTTCTCCACCCGGCTCGCGTCGGCATCCGGCGACGACCCCTCCGCGGCCAGACTCAAACTGACCACCGACGACACCAACAGCTACCTCAGCACCACGATCGCCGAGAAGGCCGCGGAATCGGTGCGGGTCGAGATCGCCAAGGAGGTCGGGGCCACCGCGTCGATCAGGCTCCTGGACGCCGTGAGCTCGATCCGTGGCGGGCTCATCACCGCGCAGGACGGCGCCGGGAAGCTGGCCGACGGTGCGGCGACCGCCGCCACCGGCGCGAGCTCGCTGGCCGCGGGCACGACGACGCTCTCCTCCGGGGCCACAAGCCTCGCGAGCGGGCTGGCCAAGCTGGATGCGCAGACCAAGGCCCTGCCGTCGAGCGCGGCACAGCTGAGCTCCGGGGCGTCGACGCTGGCGAGCAAGCTCGCAACGGCGTCGAACCAGACGCCCGCCCTAGTCACGTCCACCGGACAGGCCGCGCAACTCGCCGCGGCCGTGAAGGCCGAGCTCGCCGCCTATCCCGATCCCCTGCTGCAGCAGCAGCTGGCGGGCCTGGCGGCCCTGACGAGCGGCGTCTCGTCCTCGGTCACCGGCACCGTCGCACCCGGTCTCAGCGCCGCGGCCGCGGGGGCCTCCCAACTCGCCGCCGGCGCATCCACCCTCAACTCCTCCGCACCGGCGCTCGCCTCCGCGGTGCACTCGGCCGCGACGGGAGCCGCGTCGCTCGAGGCCGGGGCCTCCCAGGCGGCGAGCGGGGCATCCGATCTCTCCGCCGGGGTCGACCAGCTCGCCTCCGGATCGAAGACCCTCGGCGACTCCCTCGGCGACGCGGTCAAGCAGCTGCCGAAGACCTCGGCGGGCGAACGCAAGACGGCCGCGAACCTCATCGCGAATCCGCTCTCCGTCGACCACACGGCGATCACCGAGGCGCAGAACTACGGAGCGGGGCTCGCGCCGTTCTTCATGAGCCTCGCCTCGTGGATCGGCATCTACGCGCTGTTCCTCCTGGTGCGGCCGCTGTCGCGGCGGGCCCTCACCGCGGTGCGCAAGCCCATCCGCACCACCCTCGCCGGCTGGTTCACCCCCGCCGTGCTCGGCATCGTGCAGATGATCGCGCTCTTCGCCATCGTCACGCTCGCCCTGCACATGAGCGTCGCCAATCCCGTCGGGCTGCTCTTCTTCCTGGCCTTCGTCGCGGTCACCTTCGCCGCCATCGTGCTCGCCCTCAACGTGATCCTCGGCAGCGTCGGCCAGTTCCTCGCGCTCATCTTCATGGTCATCCAGCTCGTCACGGCGGGCGGAACGTTCCCCTGGCAGACGCTGCCGGGCGCGCTCGCGGTCGTGCACCGGATCCTGCCGATGAGTCACGCGGTCGACGGCATCCGTCAGCTCATGTACGGCGGCCTGAGCGCCGGCGTGTGGTCGGCCATCTGGCCACTGCTCGCCTGGCTGGTCGGGTCGCTGCTGGTCGCCGTGCTCGGCGCGCTCAGACAGGGGCGGTTCCGCACCCTGCGCGAGCTGCGGCCGTCGCCGATTGGGGCGTAGCCGGTCCGCCGGGTGCCAGGGGCTCGGTTCAGAACCGGGCGTGCTGGCGGATCCAGGCGTGCATCGCCACCGCCGCGGCGGCGGAGGCGTTGATGCTCCGGGTGCTCCCGAACTGACTGATCTCGACGACGGAGTCCGCGGCCGCGAGCGCCTCGGGACTGAGGCCGGGGCCCTCCTGGCCGAACAGGAGCACACAGCGCTCGGGGAAGTCGAAGGTCTCGATGATCACCGACCCGGGGACGTTGTCGATCGCGATGATGGGGAGTGCCGCCTGCCCGGCCCAGGCGGTGAACTCCGCCACGTCGGGGTGATACATCACGTGCTGATAGCGGTCGGTGACCATGGCGCCGCGCTTGTTCCAGCGCTTGCGCCCGATGATGTGCACGGTGTCGGCCGCGAAGGCGTTCGCGGAACGCACGATCGAGCCGATGTTCATGTCGTGCTGCCAGTTCTCGATCGCGACGTGGAACGGATGCCTGCGCCGGTCGAGATCGGCGACGATCGCGTCCATGCGCCAGTACCGGTACCGGTCGATCACGTTGCGGGTGTCACCGTGCTCGAGCAGCTCCGGGTCGTAGAAGTCCTCGGTCGGCGGCTCGCCCTGCCACGGGCCGAGGCCATGGGTGGTGAGCTCGTGGCTGTCGTTGGTCTTGTCATCCGGCACGTGTCGAGGCTAGCCCGATGTCGGTGGCTGGGTGTTGAGTCGGCTCATGGAGGACCTCACCACGACGCAGCTCTCGGGCGATTCGAGAACCGGCTATGCCGTGCTCGCCGACAGCATCGGCGACCTCGTCGACACCGTGGCCTCGGTCGATCGTTCCATGGCCGCGATGGCGGCGGTCCGTGCCCGGCTCATCGACCGCGCGAGGGAGTGGAGCGAATTCCGGGCCGCCGTCGCCGAGCCGCGGTCCTCTTCCAGGGTCGGCTGGGATCCGGCGACCGTCGCGCGGCGAGAGCTCGTCACCGAGCTCGCCTGCGCCTTGCGGCTGCCCGAGCGCACGACCGAGAATCTCATCGCCGAAAGCAGGGCCCTGCTCCACGATCTGCCCGCGACCTACTCCGCGCTCTCCGACGGTGAGATCGGTTATCGGCACGCGCGGATCGTGATCGACCACGCCGATTCCCTTCCGGAGGAGGCCCGTTCCTCGTTCGAACGGGCCGCTCTCCCCTTCGCTCGCACGCTCACGGCCGCGAAGTTCGACCGCAAGGCACGGCTGTTGCGCGAGCGTGCGCATCCCGAGACGATCGAGCAACGGCACGCCGCCTCCCTGGAGGACCGCGAGGTCACCGTGCAGTCGGCCCGCGACGGCATGGCCTGGTTGAACGCCTACCTCCCCGCCGTCGAGGCCCACGCGATCGTCGCCCGGCTGACGGAGGTCGCGCTGGGCCTGCGCGGCCAGGGCGAACCGCGGACGCTCACCCAGCTCCGCACCGACGTCCTCTCCGATCTGCTCATCAACGGCGTCGTCGACGAGCCGGAGGAGGTGGTGGACGATGCACCGCCCGTCGATCCCGGGCATCCCACCGATCGCACGCATCCCGTCGGCCGCAGCCATCCGGCCGCGCACGCCCGGGGCATCCGGGCGCGGGTGCTGATCACCGTTCCGGTGCTGCGGCTTCTCGGCCAGAGCGACGAGCCGGCGACGCTCGAGGGCCACGGACCGATCGACATCGACACCGCCCGCAGGCTGACCGCGGGCGCGCCGAGCCTCACACGCATTCTGACCCACCCGGAAACGGGCGCGGTGCTCTCGGTGGGGCGCGATCGCTATCGGGTTCCGCAGGACCTGCGCGATTGGTTACGGCTGCGCGACGAGACCTGTCGCGCGGTGGGCTGCTCTCGCCCGGCCAGCGGATGCGACATCGATCACACCGTCGACTGGCAGTACGGGGGAGGCACCGCCTACGACAATCTGGCGTTCCTCTGCGAGAAACATCACAATCAGAAGCACCACACCGGCTGGGCGGTCACTCAGGTCGGGGGCGGGGTCCTGGAATGGGTGTCGCCGAGCGGGCGCAGCTACCGCACCGAGCCGGCCGGCCGCATCCGCCCATCCCCGTAGCCCGCGGCGACCAGCCGAGCCTCGCTACGATGGCCACATGGATAATCGCAGCGAAATCGAGTGCTGGCTGACCGACATGGACGGCGTTCTCGTGCACGAGAACCGCCCGCTGCCCGGTGCCGCCGAGCTTTTGCAGCAGTGGCGCGACCAGGGAAAACCGTACCTGGTGCTCACCAACAACTCGATCTTCACCCCGCGGGATCTGAGCGCGCGGCTCCGGGCCTCCGGGCTCGAGGTCCCGGAGGAGTTCCTCTGGACCTCCGCCCTGGCCACCGCGGACTTCCTCAAGTCGCAGATGCCGGGCGGCTCCGCCTTCGTGATCGGCGAGGCGGGCATCACCACGGCGCTGCACGAGGCCGGTTTCGTCATGACCGAGACCAACCCCGACTATGTCGTCGTCGGCGAGACGCGCAACTACTCATTCGACGCCATCACCAAGGCGATCCGCCTGATCGGCGACGGCGCCAGGTTCATCGTGACCAACCCGGACGCGACCGGGCCGAGCGCGGACGGCCCGCTGCCCGCCACCGGAGCGATCGCCGCCCTCATCAGCAAGGCGACCGGCAGGGAGCCGTACATCGTCGGCAAGCCGAACCCGATGATGTTCCGCTCGGCGATGAACAAGATCGGCGCCCACTCGGAGAACACCGGGATGATCGGCGACCGTATGGACACCGACATCGTCGCGGGCATCGAGGCCGGCCTGCACACCATCCTCGTACTGACCGGCATCAGCGATCAGGCGGAGATCAACAAGTACCCATTCCGTCCCGACGAGATCCTCAAGGGCGTCTACGAACTGCTCGAGACGGAGCCGATCGAGTCCGACGTCTGACCGAGTCCGACGTCTGACCGAGCCCGACATCTGACCGAGCCCGACATCTGATCGAATCGGCTCTCGGCGCGAATGGGCCCTCCGAACGACCGGCGGACGCTAGCCCGCGGGATGCGCCGCCGCGACGCTGCCCGTGATCGGCTGCCCCGATGACCGGCTCACGAAACAGAAGTAGTCGTGATATCCGGAGGCCCACTCCTTCTCCGTGGCCGCGTAGGCGGCCTGGAACTGGATGTCGCTGTAGGCCCCCGCGGCGGAGAAGTCGATCACCGACGGCGCGCTGCAGAGCAGGTTGATCTGAGTCTGCAGGGCCTCGACGCCGGGGTAGGCGGTGGCCCCCGTGCTGTCGGGGAAGGTCCCACGGAACACCATCTGGGCCGGATGCGCGGCCGCGCAGTCCACGACGGTGAACTTTTCCGCCCACGGCGACTGGTACGGGTCGAGACATTCGCCGCCGCGCAGGTCCCCCCAGGCGTGCTGCCCGACCGCGGCCGGTCCGGCCGTCACGGGAGTCTGCGACGGCGTGGGGGTCGGTGTCGCGGATGCGGCTGGAGTCGTCGAGACCGCGACGACCGGGGACGAGTCGGACGGCCCGGCAAGCTTCGTCCCCACGAGGAAGAGCACGGCGAGGGCGAGCACACCGACGACGACGCCCGCCACCCAGAGCAGCACCCGCTGATTCCTCGGCAGAGGAGTACCCGTTTCGCGGCGGGAGCGCTCACGAGGGGGTTCACGGTCGCTCCCGCCGTTTTTCCCGCCGGAATCGGGCCACTCGGCCCGCTCGGCGGCCTCCCCGGCAAGGGGCGCGAAGAACAGCGACTCGATGGCGGAGTCGGCGGCGGGCTCGGCGGGAGCGGGCGGCCGGGAGGGAACGACGGGCGCCGCCGGAGCGGCTGAGGCCTCTGGCGCGAACGGCCACGCGGCCGTAGGGGGCTCCGGCGCGACGGGAAGCTCCGGCGCGGCGGCCGAGACCGCCGGCATGGCCACGGTCTCCGGCAGGTCGGGAACCGGCGGTTCGGGAACGGATGGTTCAGGAATGAATGGGTCGGGAACGGGCGGTTCCGGAATGGATGGGTCGGGAACGAACGGGTCGGGAACGGACGGTTCCGGAAGGGCGTCGACCGGGGCCGGTGTGGCCGCGGGTTCCGGGGCCGGTGTGGCCGCGGGTTTCGGGGTCGGAGGCTCCGACGGGGATCCGGTGGGTCTCAGCCCCCAGACGAAGCCGGCGGAGGCTGGAGTCGTGGCGGCCGGCGGGATCGGCTCGACGGGAGGCGGTTCCACGGGTGGCGGCGAAGCCGGCTGCTCGACGGGTGACGGCGGGACCGGCTGCTCGGCAGACGGCGGAACCGGCGCGACGGGGAGCGGGGCCGACGGTTCGGACAGGGGGGCGGGCGGTTCGGCGGCGGAAGTCTCCGGCACAGAAGGCTCCGGCACCGAAGGCTCCGGCACGGATGGCTCGGCGCGAGCCGCGCTCCTGCGGGCGATGTCGTCGAAGAACGAGACCAGCGGATTGGTGAGCTTCGGCACGATCGGCGGCCGTGGCTCCCGAGGCTCCTCGGATTCCGGCTCGACGACGCCGTCGGCATCCTCGGCCTTGTCGGCATCCTGGAACTGCCTCGCCAGCCACTCGCTGGGATCGACGTCCCTGTCGTCCCTGTCGTCGGTGCCGTCCGTCATCGCGACAGCCCGAGATCGGCCAGACCGATGGCCGCGAAATACGGGTAGCCGGCGGCCTCGATCGCCTCACGCGCGCCCGTGTCCCGGTCGACGACGACGGCGACCGCCGCGATCTCCGCGCCCACCTTCTCCAGCGCCGCGATCGCGGCGAGCGGCGAGCCACCCGTGGTGGAGGTGTCCTCCAGCACGATGACCCGCTTGCCGGCGAGGTCGGGGCCCTCGACCTGACGCCCGCGACCGTGGTCCTTCGGCTCCTTGCGCACGACGAAGGCGTCGTAGGCGAGGCCGCGAGCGGCACCCTGGTGCAGGATGGCCGCGGCGATCGGGTCCGCGCCCATGGTCATCCCACCGACGGCGCTCACGTCCGGCACGCCGGCGATGAGGTCGAGCATCACCTGACCGATACGGGGGGCGACCCGATGGTCGAGGCTCACCTTCCGCAGGTCGACGTAGTAGCTCGCCTTCCTGCCGCTGGTCAGCGTGAAGTCGCCGTGGAACACGGCCCCTGAGGAGATGTCGTCGATGAGTTGCTGGCGCACGTCGGTCACGGGTCTCACTTTAGCGGCGCGGGCAACCGGACGCCGCGGGCGGCGCCGGGCGCAGAATCCCGGAGGCAGCTATTAGCGTTGTGACATGCGCATCGCGACCTGGAACGTGAACTCCATCCGCACGAGAGTCGGACGGGTCGTCGACTGGCTCGTCCGCGAAGACGTCGACGTGCTGGCCATGCAGGAGATCAAGTGCACCGAGAGCCAGTTCCCCTACGGGCCCTTCGAGGAGGCCGGCTACGAGGTACAGCTACACGGCCTGAACCAGTGGAACGGCGTGGCCTTCGCCAGCCGGCTGCCGATGGACGAGGTGACCACCGGCTTCCCCTCCGCCCCCGGCTTCGGCAAGGCGGGCGCGGACGGCATCCTCCCCCTCGAGGCGCGGGCGATGGCCGTCACGGTGAACGAGGTGCGGTTGTGGAGCCTCTACGTGCCGAACGGACGGATGCTCGACGATCCCCATTACGTCTACAAGCTGGAGTGGCTGGCCGGCCTCGCGAATGACACGGAAGGATGGCTGCGGGAGCACCTCGCGCAGCCCCTCGCCCTCATGGGGGACTGGAACATCGCCCCGCTGGACAGCGACGTCTGGCCGACCTGGCCCTTCGGCACGAGCACCCACACCTCCACACCGGAACGGGCGGCCTTCGCGCGGTTCGAGGCGATCGGCCTCACGGACGTCGTCCGCGAGCGGATCCCGGAGGGCTTCACCTTCTGGGACTATCAGCAGCTGCGGTTCCCCCGCAACGAGGGGATGCGGATCGACTTCATCATGGGATCCCCGGCCTTCGCCTCGCTGGTGACGGATGCCAGCATCCACCGCGAGGAGCGCAAGGGCGACGGACCGAGCGACCACGTGCCCGTGCTCGTCGACCTCGATGTCGACACCGGCATGGACGATGACAGGCCGATGATCTTCTGACCCGACCTGGCGGTCCGATGACGACCGCCCGCGCCGACTAAAATCGAGCGGATGAGCGACGCGCAAGCGCACGATGACTTCTCGCCGGATGACGAGCCAGTCGACGCCGGGCCGAGCCCGGGCAAGACGACCCCCGCTCAGCCGGACACTCCCGCGTCGAGCGTTGTCGTCACCACCGTCTTCGAGCAGATCCTCCGCGAGATCCATCAAGGAACCCTCCTTCCCGGCGAGCGCATCAGCGACTCGGAGCTGGCCGCCCAGCTGGGCGTCTCGCGGACCCCGGTGCGGGAGGCGCTGCAGCGCCTGCGCGAGATCGGGCTCGTCGAGGCCTCGCCCAATCGATTCACGCGCGTCGCGATCATCAGCCCTCGACAGACCGCCAATGCCATGGTCGTCTGGCTCGCCCTGTACGAGGCCCTCGTGAGGGAAGTCGTGGCCACGGCGCCCGCGGACGTGGCCACCGCGATGAGCGCCGACCACCACAACTTCCTCGAGCAGGTCGGCCGGCTGAACATGCAGGGCGTCGCGACGGCCAACGCAGAGTTCTTCGACCATCTGGTGCGGCTGTCCACGAATCCCACCCTGCAGCGGGCCATCACCTCCGTGGTGCACCTCATCCGGCTCGGCAGCCTGCATCTGCCCGACTACATCGACTTCGCGACCCTCGCCGAATCGCAGGCACTGCTCCTCGCGGCCGTCCGCGATCGCGACAGCGCCGCGGGTCTCGGCGCCCTCCGCCGGCTCAGTCGCCTCGAGGTCCCCATCGAGCGCTCGGAGCACTAGCCCCGAAGAGGGGACAGGTGTCCCCTTTTATGAGGACCGATATACCGGTATGTTCATACCCGAGCATTCGCCTCTCACCCGGGCGAAAAAGCGGACCGGTCTACCCGAAGGGCCGGTCCGCCGCTCACTTCCCTCCTGTTCTCTGCCGAGGTTTGCCGGCCGCCGCGGACACCGGAGACGAACGGGTCCGCGGATGCGCGAAACTGGTGGGATGACACGACTGCACGATCCCGAGTACCGTAGCTTCGCCTCCGACAACTACTCCGGTGCGCATCCGGAGGTCCTTGCCGCGATCGCCGAGGCCAACGGCGGCCACCAGGCCGCCTACGGGGCGGATGCGTACACGAGCAGGCTGCAGGAGGTCGTCAAGCAGCACTTCGGCGAGGCGGCCGAGGCCTTTCCCGTGTTCAACGGCACCGGGGCGAACGTCACCGCGTTGACCGCGCTGATGCCGCGGTGGGGCGCCGTGATCACGGCGAACACCGCTCACATCAACACCGACGAGGGCGGTGCCCCGGAACGCGTCAGCGGACTCAAACTCCTGACGGTCCCGACCCCGGACGGGAAGCTGACCCCTGAGCTCATCGACCGAGAGGCCTGGGGGTGGGGGGACGCGCATCGTGTGCAGCCGCTCGCCGTCAGCATCACCCAGACCACCGAGCTCGGCACCCTGTACTCCGCCGAGGAGATCCGGGCCATCTCCGACCACGCGCACTCCCTCGGCATGAGGGTGCACATGGACGGAGCGCGCATCTCCAACGCTGCGGCGGCGCTCGGGAGCGGACTGCGGGAGTTCACGACGGATGCGGGGGTCGACATCCTGAGCTTCGGCGGTACCAAGAACGGCCTGCTCTACGGCGAGGCGGTCGTCGTGCTCGACCCCGCGGCGGCCGAGGGCCTGCCCTATCTGCGCAAGCTGAGCATGCAGCTCGCAAGTAAAATGCGATTCGTCAGCGCCCAGCTCATCGCCCTGCTCAGTGACGACCTGTGGCTCGTCTCCGCCAGGCACTCGAACGCCATGGCGGCCCGGCTACGGACCGCGCTCGAGCGGCAGATCGAATCCGGAAAGATCTCCGGGCTGCGTTTCAGCCAACCCACTCAGTCCAACGCGGTCTTCGCCGCCCTGGACAACGCGGCCGCCGATCGCATCCGGGAGCGGGTCCGCTTCTACGACTGGAGCCGGCAGACCGGCGAGGTGCGCTGGATGACCGCCTTCGACACGACGGAGGACGACGTCGACCGCTTCGTCGCCGTGATCACCGAGGAACTCAGCTGAGCTCAGCGGCCGTCGTCGCGGCGACGAGCTTCTCCGCCCGGTCGAGCCGCGGAGAGCCGGCGACGAACCAGTAACCGAGGCCGGCGAGCAGAGCGCCGCCGACGAGGTTGCCGAGGCCGACCCAGAGCAGGTTGCGCCCGAAGAGCGCCCAGGTCGCACCGTCGTAGCCGGAGAACAGGCCGATCGAGTAGGTGGTCATGTTCGCGACCACGTGCTCGAAGCCGGACGCGATGAACGCCAGCAGCGCCCAGAAGATCACCGCGAGCTTCGGGCCGTCCGCGGTCAGCCGTGCGCACATCCAGATGGCCAGGCAGACGAGGAAGTTACAGAGCACCGCCCGGAAGAACATCTCCGTGGGCGTCTCGATGGACTTGGACTTCAGCATGCTCGTGAGCATCGCGCCCGCGGGAGCGTTGGACTCGAGAACGCCGGACATCGAGACGAGCCAGCCGAACAGCATGGCACCGAGAATGTTCGCCACGAAGGTGAAGACCAGCGTGCCGAATGCCGGCCACAGCCGAACCGCGCGCAGGGCGACCCCCTGGGTCAGGGTCATCATCGACGAGGTCGACAGCTCGCCCCCCGCGAAGACCACGAGCGTCAGCGCGACGCCAAACACCAGGCCGCTGACCAGCTTCACCCACGGGGAGCCGACGGCGAGCATCGGGCCGGCGGTGGAGACCATGAGCACCACGGCCACCCCCACGAAGGCGCCGGCGAGCATGGCCGAGACCGTGAACCTCAGGGGCTGGTGGGCGCCGTGGATCTTATGCTGAGCGGCGTCGGCCTGGACATGCATCGTTTCGGTGAGGGAAAGCACCCGTCAACGCTAGTTGCCGCGATGCGGCCGCCCAGGGACTTAAGTACCGCCTCTCGTCAGCCGCGCCGGATGCTCAGCCCGTCGCCCTCAGGGTCGAGATCGACCATCACGGTGTCACCGTCGCGGATGTCTCCGCGCAGGAGGGCCATGGCGAGCCTGTCGTCGATCTCGTGCTGCATGAGGCGGCGGAGCGGGCGGGCGCCGTAGATCGGGTCGTATCCGCGCTCGGCCAGCCAGCTGCGGGCATCCGGCGTCACCGCAAGCTCCAGCCGCCGGTCCTCGAGCCGCCTGGCCAGCCGGTCGATGTAGAGCTCCACGATCTGAGCGAGGTCGTCGGTGGACAGCGCCGAGAAGATGACGATGTCGTCGAGCCGGTTGATGAACTCCGGCTTGAACGCCTGCCGCACCATGAGGTTCACGGCCTCCTCCTTCGCGTCCTGGCTGAGGGCGGGGTCGACGAGGTACTGACTGCCGAGATTCGAGGTGAGGATGAGGATGACGTTGCGGAAGTCGACGGTCCGGCCCTGTCCATCCGTGAGCCGGCCATCGTCGAGCACCTGGAGCAGCACGTCGAAGACGTCGGAATGCGCCTTCTCCACCTCGTCGAGCAGCACCACGGAGTACGGGCGTCGGCGGACGGCCTCGGTGAGCTGACCGCCCTGCTCGTACCCGATGTACCCGGGAGGCGCCCCGAGCAGCCTGGCGACGGAATGGCGCTCCCCGTACTCGCTCATGTCGATGCGGATCATGGCCTTCTCGTCGTCGAAGAGGAACTCGGCGAGCGCCTTGGCCAGCTCCGTCTTCCCCACGCCGGTCGGCCCGAGGAAGAGGAAGGAGCCGGTCGGCCGGTCCGCGTCGGCGATCCCGGCCCGCGAACGGCGCACGGCGTCGGCGACGGCGTGCACGGCCCGCTTCTGCCCGACGAGCCGCTTGCCGAGCTCGGCCTCGAGGGCCAGCAGTTTCTCGGTCTCGCCCTGCATGAGGCGGCCGAGGGGGATGCCCGTCCACATCGCGATGACCGCGGCGATGTCCTCGGCGGTCACCTGATCGTTGACCATCATCGGGGTGTCCGCCTCGGTCTTCTCGGCCTCGGCCAGCTCGCGTTCGATCACCGGGATCTCGCCGTACAGCAGCCGGGAGGCGCGCTCGAGGTTGCCCTCTCGCTGGGCGCGCTCCGCCTGCATCCGCAACGCGTCGAGCTTCTCCTTCAGCTCGCCGACCCGGTTGAGCGCCGAACGCTCCTTCTCCCAGCGCGCCTGGAGCCCGGCGAGCTCCTCGCTCTTCGCGGTCAGGTCGGCGCGGAGCTTCTCCAGTCGCTGCTTGCTCGCGTCGTCCTTCTCCTTCTTGAGGGCCAGCTCCTCGAGCTTGAGCCGGTCGACGCTCCGCCGGAGCTCGTCGATCTCGACCGGGGCGGAGTCGATCTCCATCCGCAGCCGGGAGGCCGCCTCGTCGATGAGGTCGATCGCCTTGTCCGGCAGCTGCCTGCCGGTGATGTACCGGTTGCTCAGGCTCGCCGCCGCCACGAGCGCGGTGTCGGCGATGGCCACCTTGTGGTGGGCCTCGTACCGCTCCTTGAGACCGCGCAGGATGGCGACGGTGTCCTCGACGCTCGGCTCGCCGACGAAGACCTGCTGGAAGCGCCGCTCGAGCGCGGCATCCTTCTCGATGTACTCGCGGTACTCGTCGAGGGTGGTCGCGCCGATGAGGCGCAGCTCGCCCCGGGCGAGCATGGGCTTGAGCATGTTGGATGCCGCGACGGATCCCTCCCCGCCGCCGGCGCCCATGAGGGTGTGCAGCTCGTCGATGAAGGTGATCACCTCGCCGTTCGAGTCGTTGATCTCCCCCAGCACGGCCTTGAGGCGTTCCTCGAACTCACCGCGGTACTTGGCTCCGGCGACGAGCGCCGCGAGATCGAGCGAGACCAGTCGCTTGTTCTTGAGCGAATCCGCGACGTCCCCCGCGACGATGCGCTGCGCCAGTCCCTCGACGACAGCGGTCTTGCCGACACCCGGCTCACCGATGAGCACAGGGTTGTTCTTCGTGCGACGGGTCAGCACCTGGCTGATCCGGCGGATCTCCGCATCGCGCCCGATGACGGGGTCGAGCTTGCCGGTGCGGGCGATCGCCGTGAGATCGACCCCGTACTTCTCGAGGGCAGACTTCTGCTCCTCATCGGTGGCGGGCGCCCCCTGCAGATTGGCCATTCGAGTTCCTTTCCTCCACAAACCTGGGTCTCAAACTTGAGTCGACCCAACTCAAGTTTACAACGCGTGCCGACGTGAGTCCATCGAGGTCGGCTCGCTCAGGGCGAACGACGGGACGCGGTGACGGTGAACTTGGTGTTGCGGGTCACCTCGCGGGTCTCCCCGACGATCCGGTGCAGCGCGCTCCGGTAGCCGAGGTGCGAGTTGTAGACGGTCCACAGCTCGCCACCGGGGCGCAGCACCCTCGCCGCCTCGGCGAACAGCCCCTCCGCGATCCCGGAGTGGACCGTCGACCCGACGTGGAAGGGAGGGTTGAGCACGATCAGATCCGCCGTGCCGGCCGGCTGCGCGCTCAGCCCGGCATCCCGCACCACCGCGACCCGGTCGCTCAGCCCGTTCGCCGCCATGGTGGCGGTGGCGGATGCGACGGCCGCCCAGGACACGTCGCTCGCGATCACCGAGGCCGCCGGCCTGGCCGTTGCGAGGGCGGCCGCGAGGATGCCCGTTCCGCAGCCGAGATCGACGATGGATGCGGCATCCACCCTGGCTCCGCCGAGCACCGAGAGCAGCAGCCGGGTGCCGATGTCGAGCCTGCCGCCCGCGAAGACGGCTCCGTGGGCGACGACCCAGAGGCCGAGCTCCTCGTTGTACTCGCGAACCGGATAGGCCCGGTCGCGGGCAAGGGGCGTACGAGCGACGAACACGCGGGACTTCTGCCGGGCGAGCGAGACCTCGAGGCCGGCGAACGACCGGCGGAGCACGTCGTTCATCGCGGGGCTGAGGTGCTTGATGCGACCACCCGCGTAGACGACGACGGACGGATCGGCGAAACGCGCGATCGCCCCCGCCCATTCGTCGAGTTCGGCGAGGCTGCGCGACAGCTGCATGAGCACCACCGTGGCGCCGGCGAGCACCGCCTCCCCCAGCGGCAGGCTGGTCACCGGGGTCCCGGCCGCGTTCGCCGACAGCGCCAGCTCCCCCAGCAGCGAGTCCTGAAAGGTGCGGACACCGGATGCGCCGAGCCGGGCCGCCCCCAGCGTGAGCGCGCCATAACGGTCGCCGAGCACAACGAGGCGACCGGGCGACGAGGCGGCGATGTCCGCCGCGGCCTCGTCGAGGATCAGCCGATCGCTCGCGTCCACGGCGAAGAGGTTGTCCGCCTCGACGTCGGGGCGACGGCGCAGGCGGGAGAGATCGAGGTCAGCCACCGGAGAACGGCCGCCACACGACGACCTGGGTGTTGCGGCGGACGCGGGTGCCCGCCTTGATCGAGACGACGTCGCCGGCCTCGTCGGCCGCGAACACCCGGCGGCCCGGCCGGGCCACCAGCTCGTCGGCGAGCGCGTGTTCGAGCTCGCGGACGCGGGAGACCAGCTCGGCCACCTGGTTCTCCAGCTGGAGGACCCGGCGGATGCCCTCGAGGCTGACCCCCTCGGCGCTCAGCCGGGAGATCTCCCGCAGCTGCTCGATGTCGCGCATCGAGTACCGCCTGGACTGCCCCGCGGTGCGCTTCGGACTCACCAGCTCGAGGCGGTCGTACTGGCGCAGGGTCTGCGGGTGCATTCCCGTCAGCTCGGCCGCGATCGCGATCGCGAAAACCGGATCCGTCGGCTCCACGGTCATCCCCTCGCCTTGGCCAGCAGCTCGGCTCTGGGGTTCTCGTCCGGCTGCAGGGCGGCGAACTTCTCCAGCGCCGCACGCGCGTCCGCGCTGAGATGGGCGGGGACCGCCACCTGCACGGTGGCGAGCAGATCGCCGACGCCCTTGGACGTCGTCACCCCGCGCCCCTTGACCCGCAGCACCCGGCCGCTCGGCGTGCCGGGCGCGACCTTCAGCTTGACCGGCTCGCCGCCGAGGGTCGGAACCTCGATCGTCGCGCCGAGGGTCGCCTCCGTGAAGGTGACCGGGACGTCCACCCGGAGGTTGAGCCCGTCGCGGTCGAACACCGGATGCTTGCGCACCGACACCGTCAACGTCAGGTCGCCTGGCGCCCCGCCGTCCGGGCTCGGCTCTCCCTTGCCCTTGAGGCGGATCTTCTGCCCGTCCTTGACACCCGCGGGGATCTTGACGCTGATCGGCTTGCCGTCGGCCGGCTGCAGCCTGACCGTGTCGCCCTGGATGGCGGTGAGGAAGTCGAGGGTGGTGGTCGCGGTCAGATCGCGGCCCTTGGTCGGGCCGCCCGCGCCGCGGAAGCCGCCGCTGGACTGGCCGAAGCCGCCCCCGCCGAAGAGGCCGCCGAAGATGTCCTCGAAACCGGCGTTGCCGCCGGTCGAATAGCCGCGCTGGTTGCCCTGGCCGAACATCCCGCCGAAGACGTCGTCGAAGCCACCCGCCTGGCCGGGACCGCCTGCGGTGAACCGGGCACGGCCGGGACCCATAGCCCGCATCTGGTCGTACTCCTTGCGCTGCTCCGGGTCGGAGAGCACCGCGTTGGCCTCGCTGATCTCCTTGAACTTGGCCTCGGCGGCGGCGTCCCCCGGATTGGAGTCCGGGTGATACGTGCGGGCGAGCTTGCGGTAGGTCTTCTTGAGGTCGGCCTGTGAGACGTCCTTGGAAACACCGAGCACGGCGTAGAAGTCCTTGTCGAACCAGTCCTGACTGGCCACAGGCGCCTCCTTTCTCTCTTTGTCAATCGTCCTGAAACTCACGTGCCGGTCGGACTCGGGGGGACGAGTCCGACCGGCACGGTGTCCGTCTGCCTATTCTGAGGTTCCTGGCTATTCCGCCGGCACGGAGACGGCGACCTTGGCGGGGCGGAGCAGCCGCTCCCCCAGCAGATAGCCAGGGGCGACCACGTCGGCGACGGTGTTCACCGTCACGTCGGGGGTCGGCAGCTGCACGAGCGCCTCGTGCAGGTGGGGATCGAAGACATCCCCCTTCGCCCCGATGGGGGTCAGCCCGAACTTCTCCAGGCTCGCCCGCAGCTTCTGGGCGATCACCGACATCGGTCCTTCGGCAAGGTCGCCGTGCGCCTCCGCCAGGGCGAGGTCATCCAGTACCGGCAGCAGCGCCTTGACGACCTCGGCGATGTTCAGCTCGCGGTTGGCCTCCCGGTCGCGCTCGACGCGCTTGCGGTAGTTGGCGAACTCGGCCTGCACGCGCTTGAGATCCCCGAGGATCTCGACCGCCGGGTCGACGGTGCTGTCGGAAGCGTCGTCCGCCGTCGCGTCCCCGGACTCGCCCCCGGCCAGGAAGGCCAGGTCCTCGTCACTGAACGACGTCTCGACGTCCGGGCCCTCGGCGGAGACCAGCTCCTCCTCGGGTTCGCCCTCGTCCCCGATTGGGGTCTTGTCGTCGGTCATCTCTTACTTCTTGTCTTCGTCGTCGTCCACGACCTCGGCGTCGACGATGTCCTCGTCGTCGGCCGGGGCCTCCGGCTGCGCACCGTCCGCGGTCTCGGCGGAGGCCGACGCCGCCTGCTCCTGCGAGTAGATGGCCTGACCCAGCTTCTGCTGGCTCTCGGTCAGCGTGTCGAACGCGGTCTTGACGGCCGCGTCGTCGTCGCCGGCCAACGCGCTCTTCAGGGCGTCGACATCGGCCTGGACCTCGGACTTGACGTCCTCCGGCAGCTTGTCGGCGTTGTCCTTGATGAGCTTGTCGGTCGAGTAGGCGAGCTGCTCCGCGATGTTGCGGGTCTCGGCCGCCTCACGACGGGCCTTGTCCTCCGCGGCATGCTCCTCTGCCTCGCGGACCATGCGCTCGATGTCGTCCTTCGACAGGCTCGAGCCTCCCGTGATCGTCATCGACTGCTCCTTGCCGGTGCCCTTGTCCTTGGCGGACACGTGCACGATGCCGTT
>NZ_DASWPB010000069.1:0-16434 GCF_036404185.1 Lacisediminihabitans sp.
GGTCGAACAGCTCGACCCCGAGCTCGCGCTCCAGCGATCGCACCTGGGCGGAGACGGCCGACTGGGCGGTGAGCAGCCGCTCGGCCGCCCTGGTGAAGCTCAGCTCGCGCGCGACCGTCCAGAACACCTCGAGCTGTCGCACGTCCATCCTCGAATTATCGCAGAAACAGATCTGTTCCTTCACTTTTCTGCGCTTGTTCGGATGGGATGGGGAGAGCACACTGAGAGTGTCACGAGGAAGGACCCAGCATGACAGTGACCATTCCCACTCCCGCCCCCGTATCCACCCCCGCCCCCGCCTTCCGGCGCGCGGCCGATCGGGTCGTCGAGACCCTGGAGGCCTGCGGCGTGAAGTGGATCTTCGGCATCCCCGGCGCCAAGATCGATCCGGTCTACGACGCCCTGGCGGACGGCGGCCCTCAGCTCATCATCACGAGGCACGAGCAGAACGCCGCCTTCATGGCCGCGGCGATCGGCCGCCTGACCGGCATCCCCGGCGTCGCACTCGTCACGAGCGGTCCGGGCACCAGCAATCTCGTCACCGGCCTCATCACCGCCACGACGGAGGGCGACCCGATGGTCGCCATCTGCGGCGCGGTGCCGCGTACCGACCGGCTCAAGCGCACCCATCAGTCGATGAACGCCGAATCCCTGCTCTCCGTCGTCACGAAGAGCGCGGACGAGGTGGTCTCCGCGGACAACGTCCCCGAGGCGATCGCGAACGCCTTCCGCCTGGCCGCGACCGAGCCGCGCGGGGCGACCGCCGTCATCCTCCCCTCCGACGTGTCCGCGGAGCTCACCGCCGTGAGCATCACGACGCCCATGCCCGCCGTCCCCCTCGGGGCCGCCGCCCCAGCCGCCATCGATCGCGCCGTGGAGCTGCTGCGCACCGCCTCGTTCCCGGTGATCCTTGCCGGTGCCCGTTCCGGTGCCGACGCGGTGGTCGCCGCGCTCCATCGGCTGCTGCGTCAGACCGAGCTGCCCGTCGTCGAGACCTTCCAGGCCGCCGGCGTGATCTCCCGCGAGCTCGAGGACCACTACCTCGGCCGCGTCGGCCAGTTCCGCAACCAGCCGGGTGACGTCCTCCTGCATCGCGCCGACGTCATCCTGACCATCGGCTACGACTTCGTGGAATACGGACCGTCGAACTGGAACACCGATCGCGAACGGACGATCATCCACCTGGACGAGCTGGCCGCCGACATCGACGACTACTACCGCCCCACCGTCGAGCTGCGGGGGGACATCCCCTCGACCATCGACGAGCTGACAGCGCGTCTGGTCGGCCTCTCCCTCGACGAGGATGCGCGTGCCGTCGTCGACATGGAGCGGGGCAGGCTCACCGCACCCGCTGGGCAGCCGCACGACGACAGCCACGGCGTGCATCCGGTCGACCTGATCCTCCGGATGCGCGAGCTGCTGCCCGATGAGACGACCGTCGCCTGCGACGTCGGATCGCACTACATCTTCATGGCGCGGCATTTCCGCACCTACCGGCCGCGCACGCTCCTGTTCTCGAACGGGCAGCAGACGCTCGGAGTCGCCATGCCGTGGGCGATCGCGGCGACTCTTGCCAGGCCGGGACAGCCCGTCGTGTCGGTCTCCGGCGACGGCGGTTTCCTGTTCTCGGCGATGGAGCTCGAGACGGCCGTGCGGCTCGGCTCGACCTTCACCCACATCGTCTTCAACGACGGGACCTACGACATGGTCGCCTTCCAGCAGGTGCAGAAGTATGGACGGGTGAGCGGTGTGCAGCTCGGCGACTACGACGTGGTGCGCTACGCCGAGGCCTTCGGGGCGCACGGGCATCGTGCGACCACCCTCGAGGAGTTCGAGCTGGCGCTGCGCACCTCGATGGCGGAGCAGGGCCCGAGCATCATCGACGTCCGCGTCGACTACTCGAACAACCTGGCGGAGCTCGCGACCGAGCTGCGCGGGGACGAACTGCAGTGATCACGGCGACGAATCCGGCAGGCACAACACCGGCCGCGGCGAGGGGAAAGACGATGAGCACCACCGGAGTGGTCACCAGGCACGAAGTCTTCCAGACCAGTCTCATGAGCGCACTGCTCGACGGGGTCTATGAGGACGAGATGACGATCGGAGAGCTGCTCGGCCACGGCGGCTTCGGGATCGGCACCTTCAACGCCCTCGACGGCGAACTGCTTGTCCTCGGCGGCGTCGCCTACCAGCTCCGCGGGGACGGCACCGTCACCAGGGCCGCGCTGGACGAGCGCACACCGTATTCCGTCGTGACCAACTTCGTGCCGCACATCCACGCCGAGTTCCCCGCGGACGTGACGCGGACGCAGGCATCCGTCTTCATCGACACGCTGCTGCCGAGCCAGAACTACATGTATGCCCTGCGCATCACCGGGGAGTTCTCCTCCGTGCGCACGAGAACGGTGGTCAAGCAGGAGAAGCCGTACCGGCCGATGGTGGAGGCGACGGACGACGACGAGATCCGCGAGGTCGACGACGTGCGCGGGACGATCGTCGGGTTCCGCACGCCGCTCTACGAGCAGGGGATCTCCGTGCCCGGCTGCCACGTGCACTTCATCGACGACGACCGCACCCGTGGCGGTCACGTGCTCGACTTCGAGCTGCGCCACGGCGAGGTGGAGCTGTGCCTCGGGACCGATCTCCAGCTGCGCCTGCCGCTGACGAGCGACTTCCAGTCCGCCGACCTGTCGCCCGAGGACCTGCAGCGACAGCTCGACAAGACAGAGTCGCACGCCTGAGCCGCGAGCGCCTCGCGGGAGTGCCCGATGGCGGCCGGGCACTCCCGCGAGTTCGTGGTGCGGAAAGACGCTCCTAGAGGCTCGCCCGCACGTGTACGGTCGTCCCCGCCGGCGCGTAGGGGATGGTCCGGCCAGAGATGGGCGTGCCGTCCACCTCGAGAGTGGCCCGGACGCCGTCCCTGCCCGAGTTGGTCACGGTGATGACATAGGTCGCCCCGCGGGCCTGCCTGGTGACGGTGAACTCCGGGATGTCCGGCCCGATCTGGGGGTCGACCACGAGGCCGTCGTAGTCGGTACGCACCCCGAGCAGGTACTGGGAGACGGTCACGAAGTTCCAGGCCGCGGTGCCGGTGAGCCACGAGTTCTTGGCCTCTCCGTGCCGCTGCGCCTCCTTGCCGGCGATCATCTGCGCGTACACGTACGGCTCGAGCCGGTGCACCTCTGAGATGTCCTCCCGGTAGGCGGGGGCGATCTTCCGATAGTGGTCGAAGGCCTTGCCCCCGCGCCCGAGCACCGTCTCACCGATGATGACCCAGGGGTTGTTGTGGCAGAAGATGCCGCCGTTCTCCTTGTATCCCGGCGGGTAGGTCGAGACCTCGCCGAGCTCGATCCGGTAGCTCTTGTATGCCGGGTACTGCAGCACGAGCCCGTGCTCCGAGCCGAGCAGCCTGTCGACGGAGTCGAGCGCCCGGAAGGCGGGACTGGTGGGGGACGGGGTGCCGTCCGCCTCGTGCTCGACGCCGACTCCGGCGAGGACGGCGAAGCCCTGAGGCTCGATCCAGATCTGTCCCTCGGTGTCCTCGTGGGTGCCGACCTTGTTGCCGTAGAAGTCGTACGCCCGCAGGAACCATTCGCCGTCCCAGCCGTGGCTGAGCAGCGCCTCGCTCATGTCGGCGGCCGCGGCGACGGCACGGGCGCTCTCTGCGGTGTCGCCCCTGTGCCTCGCGATGGCCGCGTACTCGCCCGCGGCCAGGACGAACTGGGCGGCGATGAAGGTCGACTCCGCGACACCGCCGGCCTGGTTCTCGGTGGTCTGGAAGGACTCGCCTGGGGTGGTGGAGAAGCAGTTGAGGTTGAGGCAGTCGTTCCAGTCGGCGCGCCCGATCAGCGGCAGGCCGTGCGGGCCGAGGTTGTTCAGCGTGAACTCGAACGAGCGGGTGAGGTGCGTGTACAGGGTGTCGGCGAGTTCGTCGTCGTTGTCGAAGGCGACCCTCTCGTCGAGGATGCTGAAGTCACCGGTCTCCTTGAGGTAGGCATCCACTCCCACGATCAGCCAGGCGGGATCGTCGTTGAAGCCGGAACCGAGCTCGTTGTTTCCGCGCTTGGTCAGCGGCTGATACTGGTGGTAGGCCGAGCCGTCCGGGCGCTGGGTGGCCGCGATGTCGAGGATGCGCTCGCGGGCGCGGTCGGGGATCAGGTGCACGAAGCCGAGCAGGTCCTGGGCCGAGTCGCGGAAGCCCATGCCCCGTCCGATGCCGGTCTCGAAGTAGGAGGCCGAGCGTGACATGTTGAAGGTGACCATGCACTGGTACTGGTTCCAGATGTTCACCATGCGGTTGAGCTTGTCGTCGGGAGAGTCGACGGTGTAGGTGGACAGCAGGCTGGTCCAGTAGTCGCCAAGCGCCTCGAAGGCGGCGTCGGCCGCCTCGGTCGTGCCCAGCCGAGCCAGCAGCGCCTCCGCGCGGGCCTTGTTGACGATCTGCTTGGCATCGTCCGCCCACTTGTCGTCGCCATTCTCGACGTAGCCGAGCACGAAGACGAGGTCGCGGCTCTCGCCGGGCTCGAGGCTCAGGTCGATCTGGTGCGAGCCGATGGGATACCAGCCGGAGGCGATCGAGTTCTGGGCCTTGCCGGCATGCGGCACCTTCGCCTCGCCGAGCGTCTCATAGAGCCCGACGAAGGTCTCCCGGTCGGTGTCGAAGCCGGCGATCTCCGCGTTCACGGAGTAGACGGCGTAGTGGTCACGGCGCTCGCGGTATTCGGTCTTGTGGTAGATCGTGCTTCCGACGACCTCGACCTCGGCCAGGGAGAGATTGCGCTGATAGTTGGTCTGGTCGTCCTGGGCGTTCCAGAGGCAGAACTCGAGGTAGGAGAACAGGGAGAACGACTTGACCCCATCCGAGGTGTTGGTGATGGTCACCTTCTGCACCTCCGCCGTCTCGCCGAGGGGGACGAAATACAGGGTGGAGACGCTGAGACCGCCCCGCTCGCCGGTGACCCGGGTGTAGCCCATGCCGTGCCGGGTCTCGAAGTGGTCGAGCTCCTTCTTCATCGGCAGCCAGGTCGGGGTCCAGACGTCCCCGCCGTCGTTGATGAAGAAGTACCGTCCGCCGGAGTCGGTGGGGATGTCGTTGTAGCGATACCTGGTCAGACGGCGCATCTTCGCGTCCTTGTAGAAGCTGTAACCGCCCGCGGTGTGCGAGATCAGCGAGAAGAAGTCCTCGCTGCCCAGATAGTTGATCCAGGGATAGGGGGTCAGCGGGGTCGTGATGACGTATTCCCTGGCCTCGTCGTCGAAGTGACCGTACTTCATGGTTATGCCCTTCCGCGATGGACGGCGACGGAAGGCCGTGTGGTTTCGGGCCATTCCGATTCCACCGAAGATACTGCGCCGGATCAACTGTGAGAGCGCTCTCATGGCGTCTCGGGCACCACTATAGCAAGACCGAACCGCACCGGCACGATCCTTGTGGGACAGGCCGTCCATCGTGCAGAAAAGCCGGCGCGAGTCCGCGGGCGGCCTTCCTCCGTAAGAGTCTTGCAAGACTTGCGTGAATTTGCGTCTTCCTTGCGTATACTGGCGGCATGACCAAGCGGCTGGCGGAAGTGGCGAAGAAGGTCGGCGTGAGCGAGGCGACCGTCAGCCGGGTGCTGAACGAGAAGCCAGGGGTCTCCGAGGCGACGAGGCAGACGGTGCTCACCGCCCTCGACGTGCTCGGCTACGAGCGTCCGACGAAGCTGCGCGGCGAGCGCGCGAGGCTCGTCGGGCTCTTCCTGCCGGAACTGCACAACCCGATCTTCCCGGTCTTCGGAGAGGTGGTCGGCGGCGCCCTGGCGCAGAACGGCTACACGCCGGTACTGTGCACCCAGAGCGCCGGCGGGATCTCCGAGGCGGACTACGTCGACCTGCTCCTGGAGCAGCAGGTCTCCGGGGTGGTCTTTGTCGGCGGCCAGTACACCCAGCGGGACGCCTCGCACGAGCACTACGCCCGCCTCACCGAGCTCAACCTTCCGACGGTCCTGGTCAACGCGCCGATCGACGGCCTCGGCTTCGCCACGGTCTCCACGGACGACGCCGTCGCCGCGGAGCAGGCGCTCGCCCATCTCCACCAGCTGGGGCACACCAGGATCGGACTGCTCCTGGGGCCGAGCGATCATGTCCCCTCCCTGCGGAAACTCGCCGCAGCACGGCGGGTGGCCGCCGCTCTCGGGCTGACCATCGGCGAGGACCAGATCGTGCAGTCGCTCTACTCCCTCGAGGCGGGCCAGGCCGGTGCCTCCCGGCTGCTGCGGTCGGGTGTCACCGCCATCCTGTGCGCGAGCGATCCGCTCGCGCTCGGCGCCATCAGGGCCGTGCGCCGTGCGGGTCTGGATGTGCCTCGGGACGTCTCCGTCATCGGCTTCGACGACTCGCCGCTCATGAACGCGATCGATCCGCCGCTGACGACGGTCCGTCAGCCCGTCGAGCCCATGGGCCGCATGGTCATCGAGCTGCTCGTCGCCCAGATCGCGGGAACCGGCGTGGGGACCGACGAGTTCCTTTTCGAGCCGGAACTGGTGGTGCGCGGCTCGACCGGGCCGGTGCGCTCCCCGCAAACTCGCGCAAGCTAGGGTAATTTTCTTACTTTCTGTTCAGTTCTTGCGTTAATCTGTTGTTAAAGCTACATTTCCTGGAGCGCCTCTGGGCGCGAAGCCAACACCGTTGTTGACCCCGAGAAATGAGTTCCGCGTGGAGTCGCTCCCCACCCCGCTTGCCACGAGACCGCCGCTCGGCGAGCCGAGGATCATCTCGCCGTCGAGCGACGATCCCGACTGGTGGCGGACCGCCGTCGTCTATGAGATCTACATCCGCAGCTTCGCCGACGGCGACGGAGACGGGACGGGTGACATCGCCGGCGTCCGCTCGCGGCTGGGATACCTTCGTGACCTCGGCGTCGACGCCATCTGGCTCACGCCCTGGTACGACTCGCCGCTGGCGGACGGCGGATACGACGTGGCCGACTACCGGGCCATCAACCCCGCCTTCGGCGACCTCGCCGGCGCGGAGGCGCTCATCCGCGAGGCGCTGGAGATGGGCATCCGGACCATCGTCGACGTCGTCCCGAACCACGTCTCCGACCGGCATCCCTGGTTCCAGGCGGCTCTCGCGGCCGGCCCCGGCTCTCCGGAGCGGGAGCGATTCTGGTTCCGGCGGGGCGGAGGCCCGCTGGGCGACGAGATGCCGACCCACTGGATCTCCGACTTCCAGGGGAGCACCTGGACCCGCACGACCGATGCGGACGGCACACCGGGGGAGTGGTACCTGCACCTGTTCACCCCCGAGCAACCCGATCTCAACTGGAACCACCCCGACGTCGTCCGCGAGTTCGAGGATGTGCTCCGCTTCTGGTTCGACAGGGGGGTGGCCGGCATCCGGATCGACTCGGCGGCGCTCCTGGTCAAGGATCCCGCCCTCCCAGAGGTCCCCGACAACCCCCTGCCCGGTCAGCATCCGACGGTCGATCGCGACGAGCTGCACACCATCTACCGGAACTGGCGCGCCGTCGCCGACTCCTATCCGGGCGCCAGGAGCCTCGTGGGGGAGATCTGGCTGCCGGACATCGACCGGTTCGCCAACTACCTGCGGCCGGACGAGCTGCATACGGCGTTCAACTTCGATTTCCTGGCGAGGCCATGGGATGCCGAGAGCCTGCGCTCGTCGATCGACTCGACCCTCGCCGCTCATGCGCCGGTCGGCGCCCCGTCGACCTGGGTGCTGTCCAACCACGACGTGACCCGTCCGGTGACCAGGTACGGCAGGGAGGACTCCTCGTTCGCCTTCACCGCCAAACGGTTCGGCACACCGACCGATCTGCAGCGGGGAACGAGGAGGGCACGCGCGGCCGCCCTGCTCACGGCCGCCCTGCCCGGCTCTCTCTACATCTATCAGGGGGACGAACTGGGCCTGCCGGAGGTCGAGGACATTCCGCTTGAGCTCATCCAGGACCCGATGTACTTCCGCTCGCAGGGGACGGATCCTGGCAGGGACGGATGCCGTGTCCCGCTGCCGTGGCGGGGAACGGCCCCCGGCCTCGGTTTCGGACCGACGGGGTCTGCGGCTCCCTGGCTCCCGCAGCCGGAGCAGTGGGCGAGCCTCACCGTGGAGAGGCAGGAGCGCGATCCGGCATCGATGCTCCGGCTCTATCGGGACGCGCTGCGCATCCGGCATGCCTCCGCCGCGCTGCTCCGGGGCGGATTCTCCTGGCTGGACTCCCCGGCGGATGTCCTCACCTTCGCCAGGGGCGACCGGTTCGTCAGCGTGACGAACGCGTCCACATCGCCCATCGACCTTCCCTCGCACCACGAGGTCATCCTGAGCTCGGCCCCACTCGATTCCGGCCGGCTTCCCTCCGACTCCACAGCGTGGCTGCGGATCTAGCCGGCCGCGAGGGAACGTGACGCCACACGGCGGATCACAGCACCACCATCCAACAGAAAGGCAAGACAATGAAGTCACCAGGCAAGGTCCTCATCGCCGGCATCGCCGTGCTCGCGACGGCAATCACGCTGGCCGGATGCTCCTCCTCGTCCTCCCCGGCGAGCGACAACGGCAAGGTCCACATCACCGTCGCCAGCCTCATCCCCGGCAGCAGCAAGGCCGCCTTCAAGGCCTTCAATGACCGGGTCGCGGCGTTCGAGAAGGCCAACCCGAAGATCTCCGTCACATCGGAGGAGTACCAGTGGACGGGGCCGAGCTTCTCCACGCAGCTGGCCGGGGGCACCCTGCCGGACGTGTTCAACGTGCCGTTCACCGACTCCAAGACCCTCATCGAGAAGGGCCAGCTGGCCGACATCACCTCACAGGTGAAGGCCCTTCCCTACGCGGACAAGTTCAACAAGAACGTTCTCGACGTCGCACAGGACTCGTCGGGCAAGATCTTCGGGGTTCCCTACGGCCCGTACGCGATGGGCCTGTCCTACAACCGGGCGATCTTCACCAAGGCCGGGCTCGACCCGGACAAGCCTCCGACGACCTGGGACGAGGTGCGTGCGGACGCGAAGACCATCTCGGAGAAGGTCCCCGGGGTGGCCGGCTACATCCAGATGACCTCCGGCAACAACGGCGGATGGGAGCTCGTGACCGCGACCTACGCAAGAGGCGGGCGGGTCGAGACGACCGACTCCTCCGGCAAGACGACCGTCAAGACCGACAACGCCCAGACCAAGGCGGCGCTGCAGTATCTGCATGACCTTCGCTGGGTCGACAACTCGGCCGGCAGCAACTTCCTGCTCGACTGGAGCGGCATCAACCAGGCCTTCGGGGCCGGCCAGATCGCCATGTACCCCAGCGGCTCCGACGTGCTCACCTCGCTGGTCCAGCAGGACAACGTCGATCCGAAGGACTACGGGCTGACCTCGCTTCCCCTGTCGGGGAAGAACGCCGGCGTGCTCAGCGGCGGCAACGTGGCGGCCGTGAGCGTGAAGTCCTCGGCCGCCGAGAAGGCCGCGGCGGTGAAGTGGATCGACTTCTACTACATGCAGCAGCTCGTCAACAAGAAGCAGACGGTGGACGCCGCCAAGGTCCTCGCCGCCAGCAACCAGCCGGTCGGCGTCCCGACGCTCCCGGTCTTCGACCAGGCGACGTACGACCAGCAGCAGTCCTGGATCAAGCCGCAGGTGAACATCCCGCTGTCGAACGTGGCGCCGTTCACCTCGACGATCTTCTCGCAGCCGATCGTCCCCGAGCCGAGCAAGAACACCCAGCAGCTCTACGGCGCCCTCGACGCCGTGGTCCAGGCGGTGCTCACCGACAAGAACGCGAACATCGACACACTCCTGAAGGGTGTCGACACTCAGATCCAGGCCCTGGTCGACGCCGGGAACTGATCGAGAATCCTCGGGCTGGCGGGGAGGGGACTCCCCGCCGGCCTCCTCACAGGCCGGCCTCCCCACAGACCAGCCTCCCTCAGAGAAGAGACAAGCGACATGACCACTCTCGAACGGCCGGTCACGACCGTGCCCCGCCGGCGAACTCCAGCGACCTGGTTCCGCGGCGGCGGCCTCACCAACCTGATCTTCCTCCTGCCGCTGCTCATCATCTTCGGCGTGTTCTCCTGGACGCCGATCGTCGAGGCGATCGTGATGAGCGTTCAGAAGACCAACCTCGTCACCGCGGCGACCTTCGTCGGCTGGGACAACTTCGCCCAGGTGTTCAGGGACCCGCTGTTCTGGACGGCGGTCAGGAACACGGGATACTTCGCGCTGCTCGCCCTCGTCTTCGGCTACCCGCTGCCGCTCATCGTCGCCGTGCTCATGAGCGAGGTGCGCCGGGCGAAGGGGCTGTTCAGCGCCCTGGCCTACCTGCCTGTCGTCGTCCCGCCCGTCGTCGCCGTGCTGCTGTGGAAGTTCTTCTACGACGCGAGTCCGACCGGGGTGTTCAACACGATCCTCGGCTGGGTGGGGATCCCGGCCCAGCCATGGATCCAGAGCGCGGCCAGCGCCATGCCATCGCTAGTCCTCGAGGCGACCTGGGCGGGGGCGGGAGGCACCATCATCATCTACCTCGCCGCGCTCACCGGGGTGGCCTCGGAGCTGTACGACGCGGCCGAGGTGGACGGCGCATCCATCTGGAAGAAGATCTGGCACGTGACTCTGCCGCAGCTGCGGGGCATCCTCCTGGTCACGCTCATCCTGCAGATCATCGGCACCACCCAGGTGTTCCTCGAGCCCTTCCTCTTCACCGACGGCGGTCCGGCCAACTCGACGGTCACCATCCTTCAGCTCATCTACCGGTACGCCTTCCAGAACAGCCTCGGAGGCGACTACGGCGCCGCGACGGCGCTGAGCATCCTGCTCGCCGTCTTCCTCGCGGTGCTCTCCTTCGTCTATTTCCGCGTGACCAAGAATTGGAGCGACAGTTGACGACCACCATGTCCGGGGCCTCGGAGCTCGTCGAGGTCCCCGTTGCACCCGTGACGCAGGCGCGGACCAGGCGCGGACGGAAGGACAGGACGGAGCAGGACTCCGTCGATCGCGGCATCGTCTCCGCGACGGATTGGCGCAGGAAGTCGGTCAGACGGGGATGGCGCACGAGTCACATGATCCTTCTCGTGCTGCTCATCGTCGCCGGCCTCGGACCGCTGCTCTGGCTGGCCAAGTCGGCGATCACCCCGACCCAGGACACCCTGCAGAGCCCCATGGCGATCTTCCCGCACGGAGTGGACTGGTCGACGCTGTCCACCGCGTGGAACACCGTCGGGATCGGCGTCCAGTTCGTCAACACGCTCTGGATCGCGGTGGGATCCTGGTTCCTGCAGCTGCTCGTCGCGACCACCGGGGGCTATGCGCTCGCGGTTCTCCGGCCCAGGTATGCGAAGGTCATCAACGCCCTCGTGCTCGGCACGCTCTTCGTGCCGGCGGTGGTCCTGCTGGTGCCGCTCTACCTGACCATTCTCGATCCGCCGTTGATCCACCACTCGCTGATCAACACCTACTGGGCGGTCTGGCTGCCTGCCGGGGCGAACGCGTTCAACATCCTGCTCGTCACGCGGTTCTTCAACAACCTTCCGCGGGAGGTCTTCGAGGCCGCGAGGACGGAGGGGGCTGGCCCGTTCCGTCTCTTCTGGTCGATCGTGCTCCCGATGTCCAAACCGATCCTCGGGGTCATCTCGGTCTTCGCGATCATCAACGCCTGGAAGGACTACCTCTGGCCGCTCCTGGTGCTGCGCGATCCGGCCGTCCAACCGCTGTCGGTTCGACTGCCGTCGCTGCAGCAGGCGATCCAGCTGGACGTCTACCTCGCGGCCCTGGCCATCTCGACGCTCATCCCGATCGCGCTGTTCCTCATCTTCCAGGGCATGTTCCTGCGCAGCGCCGGGCTGGGCGGCGCGGTGAAGGGCTGAGCGGGCGGTTCAGTTGACCTCGTTCGGATCGCCGCCGACGCGGCGGTTCTCGTCGAGCGCGTCGATGGCGGCCATCTCGTCCGCGTCGAGCTCAAAGCCGAAGACATCCAGGTTCTGGGTCATGCGCTCGCGCGACGTGGACTTCGGGATGACGATGGTGCCCGTCTGCAGGTGCCAGCGCAGCACCACCTGGGCGGGCTGCACGTCGTGGGCCTTCGCGGCGTCCTGGATTGCGGGAAGCCCGAACAGGTCGTATTTGCCCTGACCGAGCGGCCCCCACGCCTCGGTGCGGATGCCGTGCTCCATCTGGAATCGCCTCAGCTCGCGCTGCTGGAAGATCGGGTGGAGCTCGACCTGGTTCACCGCGGGGATGGTCCCGGTCTCGGCGAGGAGCCTCTCCAGGTGCGGCACGAGGAAGTTGCTGACGCCGATGGACCTGGCCCGTCCGTCGGCGGCGAAGGTCCCGAAGGTTCGCCAGGTCTCCACGTACCGGTCGTTCGCGGGCATCGGCCAGTGGATCAGGTACAGATCGACGTAGTCGACGCCGAGCATCCGAAGGCTGCGATCGAAGGCGCCTGCGGCCTCGCCGGCCTTGTGGTGGTCGTTGCGGAGCTTCGTGGTGAGGAAGATCTCCTCACGCGGGATCCCGGATGCCCGGATCGCCGCCCCGACCTCCGTCTCGTTGTTGTAGCCGGTGGCGGTGTCGATGTGACGATAGCCGACCTCGAGCGCATCCTCGACCACCCGCTGCGTCTCCTCCGGGGAGACCAGGAACACCCCGAAGCCGAGCTGGGGGATGGTCGCGCCGGAGTTGAGCCTGAGCTGGGGAACGGGATTCGTCATGGTCATTAACCTAGGAGGCCGGGGCGGTTCCGGTCCAACAACTGAGATCGCAGGGATTCATCCGCGCCGCCGCTGAATCCCCGTCGGTCTCACAGCGCCTTGATGATGTTCTCCACCTGTTCCTTGGCATCGCCGAACAGCATGGCGGTGTTGTCCTTGAAGAACAGCGGGTTCTGAACGCCGGCATACCCGGTGGCCATCGACCGCTTGAAGACGATGACCTGACCGGCCTTCCACACCTCGAGCACGGGCATGCCAGCGATCGGGGAGGTCGGGTCGTCGATGGCGGCGGGGTTGACCGTGTCGTTTGCGCCGATGACGAGCACGACGTCCGTGTCCTCGAAGTCCTCGTTGATCTCATCCATCTCCAGGACGATGTCGTAGGGGACCTTGGCCTCGGCGAGCAGGACATTCATGTGCCCGGGGAGGCGTCCGGCGACCGGATGCACGCCGAAGCGCACCTGGATGCCCATCTTCCTCAGGCTCTGGGTCAGATCGGCGACGGGATACTGCGCCTTGGCGACGGCCATGCCGTACCCGGGGGTGATGACCACCGAGCGGGCGTTCTTGAGCATGTCGGCGGCCTCGTCGGCCTTGATCTCGTGGTAGTCGCCGTAGTCCTTGTCCGATGCGGCGACCGTTCCGCCCTCCGCACCGAAACCGCCGAGGATGACGCTGATGAACGAGCGGTTCATCGCCTTGCACATGATGTACGACAGAATCGCACCGGAGGACCCGACCAGCGCACCGGTGATGATCAGCAGGTTGTTGCCGAGCATGAACCCGGCCGCGGCCGCCGCCCATCCGGAGTACGAGTTGAGCATCGAGACGACCACCGGCATGTCCCCGCCGCCGATGGAGGCGACCAGATGCCAGCCGAGCAGCAGCGCGACGACGGTCATCAGGATGAGCGGCAGCAGGGTGGGCACGACGAGGAACCACGCCAGGAGCCCGAGCGAGACGACGATCGCCGCGAGGTTCAGCCAGTTGCGGCCGGGCAGCATGAGCGGGGTCGACTTGGTGCGTCCAGACAGCTTCAGGTAGGCGACGATCGACCCGGTGAAGGTCACCGCGCCGATGAGCACACCGAGGAACACCTCGACGAGGTGGACGGCGGCGACCGGCTCCGTCAGATACGAGTTGAAGCCGACGAGCACGGCGGCGAGGCCGACGAAACTGTGGAGCATCGCGATGAGCTCCGGCATCTGCGTCATCTCGATGGTGCGGGCACGCAGCATGCCGACGATCAGGCCGATGATCAGCGCCAGCGCGATGAGCAGCAGCGTGACCCAGACCGCGCGCTCGCTCTCCTGGAGCGCGAGCGCGATCGTGGCCAGCAGCGCGAGCGCCATGCCGGACATGCCGAGGATGTTCCCGCGGCGGGCGGTCTCCTGCTTCGACAGCCCGGCGAGGCTGAGGACGAACAGGACGGCCGCGATGACATACACGGCCTGGACGAGTTGGGTCAGCATTTGGTTCAGTTCCCCTTTCGGAACATGCCGAGCATGCGGTATGCGACGAGGAAGCCACCGAAGATGTTGACGCTCGCGACCGCCGCGGCCACAAACGCGATGGTCGACACGACCCAGTTGTCATTGCCGATTTGGAGCAGCGCGCCGACCAGGATGATGCCGGAGATCGCGTTCGTCTGGGCCATCAGCGGCGTGTGCAGCGAGTGGCTGACATTCGAGATGACGTAGTACCCGACGAAGACCGCGAGGATAAACACCGTGAAGTATCCGGTGAACGATCCGGGGGAGAAGGTGATCGCCAGCGCAACGAGCACGGCCGCGAGGCCGTAGAGGATGCCGCGGCGGAGGGACTTGCGCTTCGCCGCCCGCGCCTGGGCGGCCAGCTCATCCGGCGTCAGCGGCTTGGCCTTCTGAGCGGCCGCCGCTGGCTGCGCGGCGGAGACCTGCACGGGTGGCGGCGGCCAGAGGATCTCGCCGCTGTGCACGACAGTCATGCCGCGCTGCACGACGTCGTCGAGGTCGAGGACGAGCTGCCCGTCCTTGGCGGGTGTGAGCAGCTTCATGAGGTTGACGATGTTGGTGCCGAACAGCTGCGAAGTGTGCTGGGGCATGCGGCTGGTGAGGTCCGTGTAGCCGATGATGATGACACCGTTGTCGGTGACGATCTTCTGTCCGGGCACCGTGAGTTCGCAGTTGCCGCCTCCCGAGGCGGCGAGGTCGACGATCACGCTGCCCGGCCGCATCGCGGCGACCATCTCGGCGGTGATCGTGCGCGGTGCCTTGCCCCGGACGAGTGCGGTGGTGATGACGATGTCGGCCTTCGCCGTCTCCTCGGCGTACATCCGCATGGTGAGGAGCTCCTGCTCCTCGGTGAGGTCGCTGGCATAGCCGTCCGCGCTCACCTGCTGCTGCGCGGTCTCGGCCTGGACGAACTGCGCGCCCATCGACTCGATCTGCTCGCCGACCTCTGGACGCACGTCGAAGGCGCGGACCTGGGCGCCGAGGCTGCCCGCGGCCCCGATCGCCGCGAGACCGGCCACGCCGGCGCCGATGATGAACACGTTCGCGGGATAGGTCTTCCCCGCCGCGGTCACCTGCCCGGCGAACATCCCGCCGTACTCCTCGGCCGCCTCGATCACGGCCCGATATCCGCTGACGTTCGACATCGTGCTGAGCACGTCCAACGACTGCGCGCGGGAGATCCGGGGCACCGCGTCCAGCGCGAGTGCGGTGAGGCCTCGTGCGGAGAGCTTCTCCAGCAGCTCGGGATGCGAGCCGGGGGTCATCGTCGAGGCGACGACGGTTCCCGGCTTCATCGCGGCGATCTCCTCGTCGACGGGGGCGTTCACCATCGCGACGACGTCACTCGACCAGACCGCCGCGGAGTCCCCGATGCTCGCGCCCGCCTCGGCGAAGGCGGCATCGGGGAAGTTGGCCTCGAGGCCGGCTCCGGACTCGACGACGACCTCATAGCCCAGCTTGATCAGCTGACCGGTCGTCTTCGGCGTCGCGGCGACGAGCCGTTCCCCATCGCGAACCTCGCGGGGAATTCCTATCCTCATCTGTCTCTCCTGTTCATGGGCACTGCACGGGACGGCGGTTCGCTGACAGCCGTTCCGCCGGTCGATGGTCTTCCGCAGGCTTCGTCCCCCGCTCGCGCCGACATCGGTCGTCGAGCGCCGTGCGGGGTCGCCGTCTCGGAATGGGCCTGCCTACACCGGTTCTCGTTCCGGTCGGGATGGTGCGGGAATGGTGCCGCGGGGGTCGCCCTCATGCGGGAAGCGGGCGGCGGAATCCGCGGGCGAAGGCGGCGTCCGTTCCGGGAAGCGATTCGATGCCTCGATGCCGGAGGAGGCGGCCGGGATGCGCGTCGGATGTTCGAGAACGACCGAACCGTCCGAGGCCGCGGTCATCACAATCGTGCATGGTTCAGGTATATCACCAGGATCCCCGTGGTCAGGACCGTCGCGGTCCGGCGCGGGCGCCGCCTTCCGGTCGAAAGCGCCACCGCTCGACGGAGAAATCCTTCGCCGCTATCGTGAGGGAATGGTCCTCCGGGGAATGATGACGCGGCCGAGCGGCTCCCACCGCGATCAGGTCGTGGCGGCGTCGATCGAGCTCTCCAACCTGCTTGCACCCGGGTTCTCCGGTGGTTACGCCTACGTCGCGCCGGCGGATCGCGAAGAATGGGCGCGCGCGGGCAACCGGATCTTCTCCCGGTTCGAGGACCACTGGATGCCCTTCGAGGCGGTCGACACGGAGGATCTCGGCCGGCTG
>NZ_DASWPB010000070.1:0-6508 GCF_036404185.1 Lacisediminihabitans sp.
GGCCAGGAGGCGGAGCGTGTCGCCCAGGCCGACGCCGAGCCCACCGCGACCGGCCTCGATCGCGTCCCCGGCCAGGAGGCCGAGGCGGAGGCGCAGGCGGATGACGCGCAGCCGGCCCGCACCCCTCGTGGGCGTGGCCGCAATCGCGGCGACCGTCAGCAGGGCGCCGAGCGCGGTGCCCAGCAGAACGGCGATCAGCAGAACGGCGCCGCCCAGAACGGCGAGCAGAACGCGCCGCAGGGTCAGAACGGCGATCAGCCGCGAGGCGCCAGGAACGGGAACAACCGCAACCAGGGCGACCGCAACCAGAACGACCGCGGGGATCGCAACCAGAACCAGAATGACCGCGGCGACCGCAACCAGAACCAGAACGACCGCGGCGACCGCAACCAGAACCGCAACGACCGCCAGCAGCTCCCCGACGACGAGGAGCGCGGCGGCCGCAACCGGTACCGCGACCGCAAGCGTCGTGGCCCGGGCGGCGGAGACGACTTCGAGCCGGAGATCACCGAGGACGACGTGCTCATCCCCGTCGCGGGAATCCTCGACGTGCTCGACAACTACGCCTTCGTCCGCACGAGCGGGTACCTGCCGGGCAACAACGACGTCTACGTCTCGCTCGGCCAGGTCAAGAAGTACAACCTGCGCAAGGGCGACGCCGTCGTCGGAGCGATCCGCCAGCCGCGCGAGAACGACAACAACGGTCGCCAGAAGTACAACGCGATCGTCAAGGTCGACTCCATCAACGGCCTCCCGGTCGACCAGGCGGCCGACCGCGTGGAGTTCGGAAAGCTCACCCCCCTCTACCCCTCCGAGCGCCTGCGCCTCGAGACGGAGGCCGGCAAGCTGACCACCCGCATCATCGACCTCGTCTCCCCGATCGGCAAGGGCCAGCGCGGCCTCATCGTCTCGCCGCCCAAGGCGGGCAAGACCCTCGTGCTGCAGGCCATCGCCAACGCGATCGCCAAGAACAACCCAGAGGTCCACCTCATGGTCGTGCTCGTCGACGAGCGGCCGGAAGAGGTCACCGACATGCAGCGCACGGTGAAGGGCGAGGTCATCGCCTCGACCTTCGACCGTCCGGCCGAGGATCACACCACCGTCGCGGAGCTCGCCATCGAGCGTGCCAAGCGCCTCGTGGAGCTCGGTCACGACGTCGTTGTGCTGCTCGACTCGATCACCCGCCTCGGTCGCGCATACAACCTCGCGGCCCCGGCCTCCGGGCGCATCCTCTCCGGCGGCGTCGACTCGTCCGCGCTCTACCCGCCGAAGCGCTTCTTCGGCGCCGCGCGCAACATCGAGGACGGTGGATCGCTCACCATCCTCGCGACAGCGCTCGTCGAGACCGGTTCCAAGATGGACGAGGTCATCTTCGAGGAGTTCAAGGGCACCGGCAACATGGAGCTCCGCCTCTCGCGTCAGCTCGCCGACAAGCGGATCTTCCCCGCCGTCGACGTCAACGCCTCCGGGACCCGCCGCGAGGAGATGCTCATGGGCGTCGACGAGACGAAGGTCAACTGGAAGCTCCGTCGTGCCCTTGCGGGACTGGAGACCCAGCAGGCGCTCGAGCTTGTGCTCACCCAGCTGAAGGACACCTCGAGCAACGTCGAGTTCCTCATGAAGATCCAGAAGTCGCTCCCGAGCTCTTCCGGCACCAAAGAGGACTAGCGGTGTTCGAGTCGGTAAAGACCTTACTGGCCGAGCACGAGGAACTTCAGAATCAGCTCGCCGATCCCGAACTCCACTCCAACCCGGCCAGGTCGAAGAAGGTCAACCGGCGTTACGCCGAGCTCAGCCGGATCGTCGACGCCTACCATCGCTGGATGGCGCTGACCGACGACCTCGCCGCCGCGACGGAGATGGCCTCGGAGGACGCCTCCTTCGCGGAGGAGCTGCCCACAATCCAGGCGGAGCTCGATGTGATGGAGGAGCGCCTTCGCCGGCTGCTCATCCCGCGCGACGAGAACGACGGCCGGGACGTCATCATGGAGATCAAGATGGGCGAGGGTGGGGCGGAATCGGCCCTGTTCGCCGCCGACCTGCTCCGGATGTACCTGCACTACGCGGAGTCCAAGAAGTGGAAGACCGAGATCCTCGAGCAGACCCAGAGCGATCTGGGCGGCTACAAGGATGTCCAGCTCGCCATCAAGGGCAACTCCACCGACCCGGCGGAGGGCGTGTGGGCCCACCTCAAGTACGAGGGCGGCGTGCATCGTGTGCAGCGGGTCCCGGCGACGGAGTCGCAGGGACGCATCCACACCTCCGCCGCGGGTGTGCTCGTCTTCCCCGAGGTGGACGAGCCGGAGGAGGTCGAGATCAATCCGGGCGACCTCAAGATCGACGTCTATCGTTCCAGCGGCCCCGGCGGCCAGTCGGTGAACACCACCGACTCCGCCGTGCGCATCACCCACCTCCCTACCGGGATCGTCGTGGCGATGCAGAACGAGAAGAGCCAGCTGCAGAACCGCGAGGCCGGGATGCGCGTGCTGCGCGCCAGGGTGCTCGCCAGGCAGCAGGAGGAGATCGATGAGGCCGCCTCCGCCGTGCGCAAGAGCCAGATCCGCACCATGGATCGCTCCGAGCGCATCCGCACCTACAACTTCCCGGAGAACCGCATCGCGGATCACCGCACCGGGTACAAGGCGTACAACCTCGACGCGGTGATGAACGGCGCGCTCGAGCCGGTCATCCAGAGCTGCATCGAGGCCGACGAGGAAGCGCGACTCGAGGCGCTGGGGGACCCGCGCTAACGTGACCGTCACCTCGGTTCGCGAGTCGGCCATCTCGATCCTCGCCGCGGCGGGCATCGAGAGCCCCGACGTCGACGCCGAGCTGCTCATCGGGCACGTGATCGGCGCGAGCCGGGGCGAGGTCCAGGCGAAATCGGTTATGGGATCCGCCCTCACGGATGCGCAGGGCCGGGCGATCGCGGACCTGATCGAGCGCCGCGCCGCCCGGGAGCCGTTGCAGCACATCACCGGGCACGCCCCGTTCCGGTCGCTCGACCTGGCCGTCGGTCCCGGCGTGTTCGTGCCGAGGCCGGAGACGGAGCTCGTCGCGCAGTTCGCCATCGACGCACTGAGGTCCGCCGCGACGCCCGAGCCGATCGGCGTCGACCTCGGTACGGGAAGCGGGGCGATCGCCCTCGCGATGGCCGTCGAGGTTCCGCACGCCAGGGTGTTCGGCGTCGAGAACTCTCCCCAGGCCTTCATCTGGACCAGGCAGAACTTCCGCGAGAGCGGTGCGGTCAACGCGAGGCCGGTCTTCATCGACCTCGCCGACGCCCTGCCCGAGCTCGACGGCACGGTCTCCGTCGTCATCTCCAACCCGCCGTACATCCCCGCGGGCGCCATCCCGAGGGACCCGGAGGTGCGTCTCTTCGACCCGGAGCACGCGCTCTACGGGGGAGCGGACGGCCTGGATGTCGTGCGTCGGGTGTCGCTGACCGCCAGACGCCTGCTCCACGCCGGAGGCACGCTCGTCCTCGAGCACGGCGAACTGCAGGGCGGAGTGATCGCGGACCTGCTCGCCGCCGACGGCTGGCGAGCCATCGCGACGCATCCCGACCTCCTCGGCCGGGACAGGGCGACGACGGCGCTTCGCTGATCCGTCGGGGCGTCAGCGCGCGTCGATCGCCGCGCGACACTCCTCGAGCGCCGCCTGGGCCCAGCGCCGCTCATCGTCGGTGCCGACCAGGTCCGCCCAGCGCGCCGCCTCGGAGAACTCCTCGAGCGCCTCGTCCGGGCGATCGGCATCGAGCAGGCGCCAGCCGTGGTCGCCGTGCAGCGAGACGAGCCAGCGCCGGGTGCGGGGGGTCGCCGAGCCCTCGGCGATCTCGGCGGCCCGCGAGGTCCAGTCGGCCGCGCCGTCGGCGTCCACCGCGGCGAGCATGTGCATGGCGTCGATCAGCAGGAACTCCTCCCCGATGCGGGCGGCGATCTCCGCGGCCTGGCGGAAGAGGCCGACCGCGGAGTCCGGGTGGCCCGAGCCGGTCATGAGGCGTCCCGATTCGAGGAACACCCGCACCGCCACGACCGGCGCCGATTCCGCCTCGACCTCGATGAGCAGCTCCGCCGCCTCGTCGAATCGCCCCTGAAGGTCGATGACCCGCGCGAGCTGGGTGGTCAGCTCCGCGCGCTCCGTCGCATCCCACGGGCCGCCCAGCTCGAGCTCGGTGCGGAAGCGCCGCTCCGACTCCGCGGGGTCGTCCTGGACCCACAGGCGGTCGATGGTCTCCTGGTCGAGCATGGTCAGGCCGCCGTCCTCGACGCCGCGAACTCCTCGATGGCCGCGAGCAGGCCGGCCGGGTCGACGAACAGGTGGGAGGTGATGCCGACGGACCTGGCGCCGTCCACGTTGATGTCGAGGTCGTCGGCGAAGAACGCGTCCTCGGCCTCGACCCCGTAGCGCTCGAGCACGGCGAGGAACACCTCGGCGTCGGGCTTTCTCGCGCCGTAGTCGGAGGAGGTGAACAGGTGATCGCCGAACACGGGAACCAGCTCCGGCGCGAGGAGCGCGAGGTGTCTGGCCGTCATGGGGCCGTTGTTGGTGAGCAGGGTCACCCGGCCGAGCTGCGCGGCCCGCTCTACCGCGGCTATCGACTCCGGCCACGGCGTCATCGCCGATCCCCGGATCCGCACCCAGTCGGCCTCGCTGACCTGCCGATCGAGGGCGGCGTTGAACGCGGCCAGGTATTCGTCGGCGTCCGCGAAGCCGCCGGCCTCCGCCATCCACTCGCCGTCGTCGTGCCACCAGCGCTCACGCAGCTCGGGCACGGAGAGGCCGGTGAGCTCGGTCAGCCCGGCCATCCGCACCCGCCAGTCGTAGTCGTAGAGCACGTCGTCCATGTCGAAGATGAAGAGCAGCATCAGGCCGTCCTGTTCGCGAATGCCTCGATCGCCTCGCGCATCTCACCCACCTGGGGGACCCCGTCGACGTAGCGCAGATGGTGGCCGTGGATCCCCACCGCCACCGCACCCGCGATGTTCTCCGCGGAGTCGTCGGTGAAGAAGGTGTTCTCCGCCGTCGCCCCGTATCGTTCGAGGGCGAGTCGGAAGGCCCTCTCGTCCGGCTTGCGGACGCCGAGCTGGCAGCTCACCAGGCGATTGTCCCCGACGATCGCGGTGACATCCGGCGCGAGCACCGGGAGGGACTCCGCAAACGGCGCCGGGTTGTTGGAGAGCAGCGAGACCGTCCCGAGTCCCGATGCCCGCTCGAGCGCCCGAACGCTCTCCGGGATCCGGGTGCTGGCGAGGGCCCGTGCCGCCTGCCACTGCTCGAGGCTGAGCTTCGCCCCCGTCACCCGCTGGAACTGGGCGAGATACTCCTCTGAGCTCGGCCATTCCCCGGCCTCCGCCCGCGTCTCGAAGCCGCCCACCCACCAGGTCTTGGCGAGGTGGTACTCGCTCACGCCGGTGCTCCTGGAGAGCGCGGGCAACCTCTTGCGGTTGTCGTATGCGTAGAGGGTCTTGTCGAAATCGAATAGGTAGAGGTCCACTGGGCTCCCAACGCCGCTATCAGTATTCCAAAGCCTCCTGTGCGTCCGGGCATTCCCCGCCGTCCCCGGGTCGTCCCGGGGAAGCCGAGGGCACGAAGCTAGGATGGCTACCGATATGGCGACGATCTACGACTGCTCGGACCAGGCCGGGCTCCTCACCGGCATGCGGCTCGCCAGGGTCGCCATCGGCCGGGGCGAGCTCGTCGTGCTGCCCACGGACACCGTCTACGGCCTCGCCGCGGACGCCTTCAGCCCCGAGGCGGTGCAGCGGCTGCTCGACGCGAAGGGCCGCACCCGCCAGTCGCCTCCGCCCGTGCTCGTGCCGGGCATCCCCACCCTCGACGCCCTGGCGGAGACCGTCCCGCAGGAGGTGCGTGCTCTGGTCGCGGCCTTCTGGCCGGGTGGTCTCACCGTCATCCTGCCCGCCCAGCCCTCCCTGAACTGGGATCTGGGGGAGACCGGCGGCACCGTCGCCCTCCGGATGCCGAACAACCGCATCGCCCTCGAGCTGCTCTCCGAGACCGGGCCGCTCGCCGTGTCGTCCGCGAACCTGACCGGCCGGCCGGCGGCGACCACGGCGCAGGAGGCGATGGCGATGCTCGACGAGAGCGTCGAGGTCTACCTCGACGGCGGGGATGCCGGCGCCGACTACACCGCCGACCGGGGAACCGGGTCGACGATCGTGGATGCGACGGGGCTGCTCCGCGAGGACGGCCGCCTGAAGATCGTCCGGCACGGCGTGATCGCCGCGGAGGAGATCGAGGCGATCGTCGCGAGCGTGGGGAAGTCCCCGGCGTGAGATTCATCTTCTACGTCGGCGCGGGCGGGTTGTCGGCGGTCGTCACCTACGCGCTCGCGCTGCTCATCGCTCGGCTCGGCATGAGGTTCCGGCTCTATCCGGCCATCCGCGCCCGCGACGTCCACAAGCGCCCGACGCCGCGCCTCGGCGGCATCGCGATGTTCATCGGGATCGTCGTCTCCTTCGCCGTGGCGTCGCAGCTGCCGCAGTTC
>NZ_DASWPB010000071.1:0-32343 GCF_036404185.1 Lacisediminihabitans sp.
CGCCGTTGTCGCGTTCCCTGCCGATCATGTTCTCCTGCTCGCGGATGGAGACACGGTCCCAGAACTCGACGAGCATTCGGATGACCCGCACCACGTGATAGCTGCCGCCCTCGGTCCACGACGGCTCGCTGCCGTCGGTCCTCGCCCACACCAGCCGGTCCATCTCCTTCGGATCGGTGACATCCGGGTTGGAGGTCCCGTCCTTGAAGCCCATGAGGTTGCGTGGGGTGCCGCTGGGCCGCGGCGGCGAGACGAAACCCTCCGTGCGCCAGCGCACCTGCATGCCACCCCGCGTCTCGCGCATGATCTCGCGGAGGGCATGCGTGACGGTGTCGGCGTGGTTGGCCCGGATCTGCAGCAGCAGGTCGCCGTCGCAGACCTCGCGGCGCAGGGAGTCGTTGACGAAGTCTTCCATCGTCCGCAGCTTGGCCGGCTTGCGGGCGGCGAGACCGTAGCGCTCGTCGAAGAGGCTGGCCCCGACGGATGCCGTGACGGTCAGCCCGTCCGGAACCACCACCGGTCCGAGCACACCGGAGTCCGGCGGAGGGGCGGTGATGCCGACGGGCGAGGGTGTGCCGCCCGTGGTGAGGAAGCGTGCCCGGTCCGTGATGGTGCGGAAGAGCTCGGTCAGTTCGCGCCTGCCGACGGCGGTGACGTCGAAGGAGACGAAGGAGGCGGCGGCCTGCGTCGGCGTCAGGATTCCCTGCTGGTGCTTGCCCTCGAAGGGGAAGGAGCTCTGCGCCGGGTGAGGTTCGACGGCAGAGGCCTGAGCGGCGGCGGCCGGGGCCACGGCCGCAGCCGCCGCGGCGAGCGGTGCGGCGACTCCCGCGCCGATCAGTCCGGAGACGAACGAGCGCCGACCGATGCTGTTGTGGGGGTTCGTCGGATCTGTCATTGCGGAGCGAGCCTCGGGTCGGTGATGGCGGCGATCGGTGCGAGGAGCTCGACGGTCTCGTCGAGCGTCGCGTCGAGAGCCTCGTGCTGCGTCGTGCTGAGCTGGGTGATGGGTGTCCATGACCCGTCGGGCCGGTGATAGGAGTCGACGAGCGCGGTCGCCCGATCGAGCCACTGCTCCGTGCGGTCGAGGTCCGGGTAGCGGCCGGCGAGCAGCGATCGCAGCGGGGCGAGGGCCTGGCGGGTGCCGACGAGGTTTGCGCCGATCGTGGCGATGCTGGTCCCGGAGCCGGCATCCGTCGATCCGGTGAGCTCGAACTGGATCGCGTTCTCGAGGATCTCGTGAGAGCGGAGCCCGACGTCGAGCGCAGGGATCTGAGCGGTGGCGAAGGATGTCTGCAGGGCGGTGACGTCGGTGATCAGCCGCTCGGAGAACGGCCTGGCCTCGGCGATCGCGCTGCCGCCCCAGAGCACCGCCTCGATCCGGTGGAATCCGGTGAGGTCGGGATCGGTTATCGCCGTCGTCCCTGGCGTCGGGGTGCCGTTGATGGCGCCGTCGAGGTCGCCGAAGGTGCCGTACGCCGCGCCGAGCGACTCGTACACGAGGTGGGCGGTCAGCCACGCCGACCTCGCCTCGCTCACGTCGCCGGACGCCACGGCGGCATCGAGCGCCCGTACGTCTGCGCCCAGCACGGGAAGCTGGCCCTCGATCCAGGCGTGGTACTGCTTCGAGGGATCGATGAGGTTCACGGCGGTGATGATCTGGATGCCGGCCGTCGCGTTCGCGACGTGCCTGGCACCGGAGACCGTGACGATCGGTCCCCGCTGCGCGCTGAGATCCGACGGCATGCAGACGAAGCGGTATCGACCGTTCGCGAGGATGACGCTGAGATTGTGGGTGGCCCCGGCGCCGAGCCCCTCCAGCTCTCCGTAGACGAGCCCGTCTCGAGCGCCCTGCAGGTACACCTCCTCGCTGGCCACCGTGGTGTTGTGCACCGCGAAGGTCAGCAGGCCGGCCCGTGAACCGGTCCACCCCTGACCGCAGGTCTCCGTTCCCGACTCGACCCGGATGGTTCCGCCGGAGACGGCTGGCGGCCGGGTGACGATGGTGGCGACGACGCCCGCGGCCATGATCAGCGCGATCACCATGAAGACCGCCGCGAGACGCTGGCGCGTGGTGAGAGAGGTCAGATGCACGAGGCGACTTTCGCTGCGAGGCCATGCCCCGATCGGGGGGTGCACTTACGCTACGTCCGGCCGCCGTTCGATTTCGGGCCCCGTCGGCCTCTCGCCGTTTCGTTTGCTTGAAGTTAATAAACCTTTTTGGGGAAATTCGCCGAATGAGGGACTTGCGCATCTGGTGTTCCGGCGTTCCACCCACCAGACGCCGGCAACCGACCTCGCCCCGCCATCACCGACCGATCTCACGGAGAAAGTGACCTCGACGCGCTGGTTGAGCCGATCATCCGCCGCCCGCTCCCCGAATCTCCTTGAGATCGGTTGCGGAGGGCGAGAGGGGCGGCGGCCGGTGGATGCCGCAGTGGGGGCGGGTCACGCCGAGGGCGAACAGGGGCAGTAATCCCGGGGTGAGGTCGTTACTCTCTTCATAACGGCGCCAACCCTGCACGACGCCAGAGGAGTTGAAGATGTTCGAGAGATTTACCGACAGAGCCCGTCGAGTCGTCGTTTTGGCGCAAGAAGAAGCCAAGATGCTCAACCACAATTACATCGGCACCGAGCACATCCTGCTCGGCCTGATCCACGAGGGTGAGGGCGTCGCCGCCAAGTCGCTCGAGTCCCTCGGAATCTCCCTTGATGCCGTGCGCGAGCAGGTGCAGGACATCATCGGCCAGGGCCAGCAGCAGCCGACCGGGCACATCCCGTTCACGCCGCGTGCGAAGAAGGTCCTCGAGCTGTCTCTGCGCGAGGCGCTGCAGCTCGGCCACAACTACATCGGGACCGAGCACATCCTGCTCGGCCTCATCCGCGAGGGCGAGGGCGTCGCGGCTCAGGTGCTCGTGAAGCTCGGCGCGGATCTCAACCGGGTGCGTCAGCAGGTCATCCAGCTGCTCTCCGGATACCAGGGCAAGGAGCAGGTCGCCGTCGGTGGCGAGACCCAGCAGGGACAGCAGGCCGGCAGCCAGATCCTCGACCAGTTCGGGCGCAACCTCACCCAGGCCGCCCGCGATGGCAAGCTCGACCCGGTCATCGGGCGCGAGAAGGAGATGGAGCGGGTCATGCAGATCCTCTCCCGCCGTTCCAAGAACAACCCCGTGCTGATCGGTGAGCCGGGCGTCGGCAAGACCGCCGTCGTCGAGGGCCTCGCCCAGGCCATCGTGCGGGGCGATGTCCCGGAGACGCTGAAGGACAAGCAGCTTTACACCCTCGACCTCGGCTCGCTCATCGCCGGCAGCCGTTACCGCGGTGACTTCGAAGAGCGCCTCAAGAAGGTGACGAAGGAGATCCGCACCCGTGGTGACATCATCACCTTCATCGACGAGATCCACACCCTCGTCGGCGCCGGGGCAGCGGAGGGCGCGATCGATGCCGCGAGCATCCTCAAGCCGCTGCTCGCCCGCGGTGAGCTGCAGACGATCGGCGCGACGACCCTCGACGAGTACCGCAAGCACTTCGAGAAGGATGCGGCCCTCGAGCGCCGCTTCCAGCCGGTTCAGGTGCACGAGCCGTCCCTGCCGCACACGATCAACATCCTGAAGGGGCTGCGTGACAAGTACGAGTCCTTCCATAAGGTGTCGATCACGGATGGCGCGATCGTCGCGGCGGCGAACCTCGCCGACCGCTACGTGGCCGACCGCTTCCTCCCCGACAAGGCCATCGACCTGATCGACGAGGCCGGCGCCCGCCTGCGCCTGTCGATCCTCTCGGCCCCGCCGGAGCTGCGCGAGTTCGACGACCGCATCGCGGCCGTGCGCGGTCAGAAGGAGGGGGCGATCGAGGACCAGGACTTCGAGAAGGCCGCCTCCCTCCGTGACGAGGAGAAGAAGCTGCTCGGCGAGCGCCTGCGTCTCGAGAAGCAGTGGAAGAGCGGAGAGGCCGGTTCGACCGGAACCGTGGACGAAGGCGTGATCGCCGAGGTCCTCGCCGCCGCCACCGGCATCCCGGTGTTCAAGCTGACCGAGGAGGAGACCAGCCGTCTCGTCTTCATGGAGAAGGCCCTGCACCAGCGCGTCATCGGACAGGAGGAGGCCATCTCGGCGCTCTCCAAGACGATCCGCCGCACGCGTGCCGGACTCAAGGACCCCAAGCGTCCGAGCGGCTCGTTCATCTTCGCCGGCCCGACCGGCGTCGGAAAGACCGAGCTCGCCAAGGCCCTCGCGGAGTTCCTCTTCGACGACGAGAACGCCCTCATCTCCCTCGACATGAGCGAATACGGCGAGAAGCACACGGTCTCTCGGCTGTTCGGTGCCCCTCCCGGGTTCGTCGGCTTCGAGGAGGGCGGCCAGCTCACCGAGAAGGTGCGCCGCAAGCCGTTCTCCGTGGTGCTGTTCGACGAGATCGAGAAGGCCCACCCGGACATCTTCAACTCGCTCCTCCAGATCCTGGAGGAGGGCAGGCTGACGGATGGCCAGGGCCGGGTCGTCGACTTCAAGAACACGGTGATCATCATGACCACCAACCTCGGCACGAGGGACATCAGCGGAACGCCGCTCGGCTTCACCTCGAGCACCGACACCGCCACCGGGTACGACCGGATGCGCGGCAAGGTCGTCGAGGAGCTGAAGAAGAACTTCAAGCCGGAGTTCCTCAACCGGGTCGACGAGACCATCGTCTTCCCGCAGCTCAGCCAGGACGAGCTCCTGCAGATCGTGGACCTCTTCATCAAGCGGCTCTCCGATCGACTGCTGGATCGCGACATGACCGTCGAGATCTCCGTCGCCGCGAAGGAGCACCTCATCAAGGTCGGGTTCGACCCGTCGCTCGGGGCACGGCCGTTGCGCCGCGCGATCCAGCGCGAGGTCGAGGATCGGCTGAGCGAGCGCATCCTGCAGGGCGAGCTCAACGCGGGCGACCACGTGCACGTCGACTACGTCGGCGACGAGTTCGTGTTCACCACCGGTCGCCAGCCCGGTCGTGAGATCGTCGAGGAGATCGCCGCCGTCGAGGCGTAGGCATCACCGGAACAGGGGCAGCGAGTCACTCGCTGCCCCTGTTCTCGTTAACGGATCTCGTTAACGGCATTCGCCACCGGCCGGAGCCGACGCCGCCGAGCGATGGGTAGGCTTTTGTGAGCGGAATGCCTCACGATGCCCATCCTTCCGCGAGAGACGAGTGGTTTCAGCGATGACGGAGACGAGTGTCACGGTGCGCCCGGCCCGCACGGACGATGTTCCCCTGATCCAAGAGCTCGTCGAACCGCTCGTGCAGAGACGCATCCTGCTCGGGAAGGATTCGGTCGTCTTCTACGAGGCGATCCAGGAGTTCCGCGTCGCGGAGGGCCCGGACGGCAGGCCGATCGGATGCGGCGCCCTCCACGTGATGTGGCAGGACCTCGCCGAGGTGCGCACGCTCGCGGTGACCCCCGAATGGCTGCACAAGGGCGTCGGTCATGCCCTGCTGCAGCGGCTGGAGACGGATGCCCGCGCCCTCGGTCTCAGCCGCCTGTTCTGCCTCACCTTCGAGGTGGACTTCTTCTCCCGGCACGGCTTCGAGCCGATGGCGGAGGAACCCATCGATCCGGCCGTGTACGCCGAGCTGGTGCGGTCCCCCGACGAGGGGGTCGCGGAATTCCTCGACCTCGCCAGGGTCAAGCCGAACACCCTCGGGAACACCAGGATGCTCAAGCGCCTCTAGGCGACAGACGGCGCATCCGGGGGTCGGCCGGATCCGTACCGCCCGCGTGCGTCTTTCCGGCGGTCTGCACAACAAACACCCCCGGAAATGCCGGGGATCGGGTGCCGCGCTCGTTACTCTTGGCCCATGTCGACCTTTAGGAACCCCGTCGGCCCCCAGCCCCCCAAGGTCTACTGGCGCCGTCGACTGATCGTCGGTCTCGGCGTGATCGCCGTCATCGTGATCGTGATCCTCATCATCGTGCGCCCCGGTTCCGGCTCGACGGGTTCCGATCCGAAATCCGCGCCGAGTCAGTCCTCGACGCCCAAGGCCTCGACTCCCGCGGATGCGGCGGGCACCGCCTGCGTCCCGGCTCACCTCAAGCTCGAGGCGGTCACCGACAAGGCCACCTATGCCGCGGCGGAGCAGCCGCAGATCAGCATGAAGATCACCAATACCGGCTCGGCCCCCTGCACGATCAATCTGGGCTCCACCCAGCAGGAGCTGATCATCACGAGCGGGTCGGAGCAGATCTGGGACTCCAAGGACTGCCAGACCGGTGCCGTCGACGCGCAGACCACCCTCAAGCCGAACGTCGCCGTGCCGACGACGGCCATCCCGTGGGACCGCACGAGGTCGTCAAAGACGACGTGTGATGCGCAGCGTCCTCCGGTGACGGCGGGCGGCGCGAGCTATCACCTGGCGGCGAAGGTCGGCCAGATCACCTCCAAGGACACGGTTCAGTTCATCCTCCAGTAGCGCTCGGATAGTTCGTCCGGCCGGCCTCCCGACCCCCGACCCGGGCGTCAGGGGACAACTCTGCATCGTCTCCGGCGCCGCGAAGCATCAAAGCTGTCCCTTCGCGGGAGTTCGACGGGCCGGGATCGGGCCGGAGGTCACGGCTCAGAAGGCGGGGACGTCCGTCTGCTCGGTCAGGGCGCTGGCGAAGGCCTTGCGCATCGCCTCCCGCAGGTGGGAGGACTCCGCGTCGACGACGGTCGAGAAGCCGAGTCGTCTGGCCTCCGCGATCCGCTGCTTCGCCTGGGACACCGGCCGGACCTCGCCAGCCAGGCTGATCTCGCCGATGGCCGCGAGCGTTCCCGGAAAGGCCCTGTCGCTGTAGGCGCTCGCGATCGCCAGGGCGATGGCGAGATCCGCGCCGGGCTCGGTCAGCCGGATGCCGCCCACGGTCGACACGTAGACATCCGATTCGCTGAGCTTCATCCCCGCTCGCCGCTCGAGCACCGCGAGCAGCATGGCCACCCGCGACGAATCGACCCCGTTGGTGACCCGACGCGGGTTCGGGGCGGAGGTCTTCACGATGAGGGCCTGGACCTCGACCGGGAGGGAGCGTCGCCCCTCCACCGCGATGGTGACGCAGGTGCCGCTCACCGCCACCTTGCCTCGCGAGAGGAAGAGTCCGCTCGGATCGGCGACCTCGGCGATGCCGTCCCCGGTCATCTCGAAGCAGCCCACCTCGTCGGTCGGGCCGAAGCGGTTCTTGGTGGAGCGGATGAACCGCAGCGCGGTCTGGCGGTCGCCCTCGAACTGGCAGACGACGTCGACGAGGTGCTCGAGGAGCCGCGGGCCCGCGATGGAGCCGTCTTTCGTCACGTGGCCGACGAGGAGCACCGGCAGGTTGCGATCCTTGGAGACCCGGATGAGCGTGGAGGCCACCTCGCGCACCTGGGCCGGGCCACCGGCCAGCCCGTCGGTGAGCGAGCTGGAGACCGTCTGCACCGAGTCGACGATGAGCAGATTGGGTTGGACCTGATCGATCTGGCCGAGGATCGTCGCCAGATCGACCTCGGCGGCGAGGAAGAGCTCTGGCTGCAGCGCGCCCGTTCGCTGGGCGCGCAGCCGGACCTGGCTCACCGACTCCTCCGCCGTCACGTAGAGGACTCGCATGCCGCGGGCGGCGGCCTTCGATGCCACCTCGAGCAGCAGGGTCGACTTGCCGACCCCTGGCTCGCCGCTGAGCAGGATCGTCGCGCCGGGCACGATGCCGCCGCCGAGCACGCGATCGAACTCGGCGATGCCGCTCGGCCAGTGGGCGACCTCATCCGCGCTGATGGTGACGATCGATTTCGCCACCCTGGCCTCGCTGACCGCGACGGGCCGCACGCCGCGGGTCGCCGGCGCATCCGTCACATCGACGATGGTGCCCCAGGACTGGCACTCCGCGCAGCGCCCCGCCCATTTCGGCGTGGTCCACCCGCACTCCGTGCACCGGAAATGGGATTGGACTTTGGCCATGCCGCCAGCCTAAACGAGGCCCCCGTCACTCACCCGCGGTGGTGGAGGGAGTCCTCCGGAAGCAGGTCGTCGAGGACGGGAAGGAACGCGGATGCCCAGACGCGATAGCCGCGGTCGTTGGGGTGGAAGAAATCGGCGGCGGCCTGATTGAGCGCGTAGCGGGCGACGCCCTGCCGTCGGGTGGTCGCGTGCAGTGGGGCGACCGGGAAACCGTACTTGGTGGCCAGACGACGCACGATCGAGCCGGCGACGACGGCGTTCCGTTCCGCGACGCCCACGTAGAACGACGGAACGTCGGCCACCACCGCACCGGGCGGCAGGGCCGAGTAGAGCTCCTCCAGCTCGCGTTCGAAGCGGTGCTTGTCGAAGGAGGCGATGTCGTTCGCGCCGATGGCGACGGTGAGGACGTCGGGGATGAGCCGGCGCAGGGCGGGCAGCTGGAGGGCGAGCGCCTCCCTGATCCGCGCGCCGGACACGCTGAGATTGACCACGCGCACGGTGCGGCCGGTGCGTTTGCGCAGGTGTTCCGCGATGAGGCCGACATAGCTCCTGCCCGGCTTGCTGGCGCCGACACCCTGCGCCGCGGAGTCGCCCACGGCGACATAGAGCAGCTCGCCCGGCTTGTCCCGCTCGTTGTGCCACCATTTGGCGTTGAGATGGAGGGTCTCGGCCAGGCGCTTGCCACCGGCGGCGCGGCGCCGATTGATCCATGCCCGCACCGCGAAGAAGGCGAGCATGAGCAGCACGATGCCGGCGACGATGCTGATGGGAAGAATGAGGAACACCGAAAAAACTGTACGCCGCGTTGCTGTACTAAGATCGTCCCCGGTACCGTGTCCGAGCGGCCGAAGGTGCAACTCTCGAAAAGTTGTGTGGGTGAAAGCCCACCGTGGGTTCAAATCCCACCGGTACCGCCACAGTCTCACGGCAAGTCCCCGGTATGCGTCAGCGAGCCGGGGATTTTCTGTTTTCTCCCGCGCGACCGGTGAGACCGGTCCGGCGGCGGGCTCAGCCGCGGAGCAGCTCCGTCAGCCGCTGTTCCGTCGCGCCGACGATATCGACCAGCTTGGTGCGACTGGTCGCGCCGCTGACCAGCATGACGTCGCGGCGCCGCACCCCGAATGCGACGGCGAGGGCGGCGGTCGTCGCATCCGTCGCCTTTCCGTCAACGGCCCGCTGAGCGACGCGAACGACGAGGGCGCCGTCGTGCTCTCCTCCGACCCCCGGACGCTTGGAGCCCGGATGCACGTGCACGGTGATCCTCACGCCTCGACAGTAGCCCGGGCCCTTACCGGGATGTTTGTTTCGGACGAAGAGACCTACTTGTACCACTCAGCGACGCCGCCGTGATGGGAACAGGCCCCTTGATGGTGGGCCGCAAACGAGAGGCTTCCGTCGTTGCAGAGCGCTGTTGCTCCTCCGCCGGGGGCAGGGGCGGGCGGAGCGGGAGCTGGGGCGGGTGCAACCGGGGCTGGGGCCGGTGGTGGTGGCGGCGCGAAGGTGAGGGTCACCGTCGCTCCCTCCGTCAAATCGGTTCCCGCGGCTGGATCCTGGCTCTGGAATGTCCATCCCGTCGTGTCGGCGACAGCGCTGCCATCTGTCGATTTGACGACCGCGACCAGGTTCTCACCCTGGAGGAGCGCGCTCGCGTCCGCACCGGTGAGGGCCGACAGATCCTGAACCGTGTGGGTCACCGGCTCGGGGATGGGCGTTTCTGTGGGAGCGGCGGAGACCGCGACGTGCGGGGATGCGCCCGTGTCGACAGCGGTGGAGCATCCGGCGAGGCCGATGGCCGCGAGAAGAACGAGCGAGATGACGAATGGGCGGCGCATGAAAATCCTTCAGCTTGGTTACCGTTGATGGTAGAGCCACGCGGATAGTCCCGTCTGTTCCTAGCGCACCCCCAATACGGGGCGGTGCGTCTGACCGGCGAACGAAGGGAGGGGCGTCGTTGTTGCGTGCGGTGTCCGCCGCGACCAGGCCGTTCCTCCCGCGGAGAGCGCCTGGCCCGGCCCGAGTGGAATGCTCGAGAGGAGGACGTCGCCAGCGGGAAGCTCGGCGGGCCCATCGCCCATGGCGATGAAGACGGACACCCCATCGGAGCGAGCGCACTCGACGAGCCCGCTCGGCCGCAGTCGCCAGACGGTCGTGGCATCGGGATCCAGGACACCCTGCCCGGTCAGCTCGCGCCGTCGTCGCGTCGCGGAGCGGAAGAGCGCGAGCGTGGAATCGGTGTCCTCGGACTGTCTCGCCACCGCGAAGGCTCCCCACCCCGCGGGGACGGGCAACCATGAGCCCTCGGTCGGGTGAGACGAGAAGCCGTGGTCGAGCTCCGGCGACACGGTCCACGGAATGGGGACGCGTGCGCCGTCACGGCTGACACCGCCCTGTCGCCACATCGGGTCGGCGCGCTGTCCCGCCGGAACGTCCACCTCGGGAAGGCCGAGTTCCTGCCCCTGATAGACATAGACGGCGCCGGGCAGTCCGAGCAGGGCGATGAGCGCCGCGCGGGCGCGTTGTGCACCGAGTGGACCGCCCCCGAAACGGGTCGGTGTGCGTACGAGGTCGTGGTTTTCGAGCGCCCAGGTGAGCGTGGACGACTCCGCGGCCCGCGCCCGTTCCAGCTCGTTGCCGACCTCGACCCATGCCGCGGCATCCCATCCCAGCCGCGCGAAGGCGAACGCGAAGGATTGATGCAGCTCGTCCGATCGCGTGTACCGGGCGGCTCGAGGCGGCTCGAGGTTCACCTCTCCGACGAGAAGGCGTGGGGGGTCGTAATCGTCGGCGAGACGTCGCCACCGGCGGTAGACATCGTGGACCGGTTCCTGGTCCATGACGAGCGGATTGGAGCGCAAGCCGTCGGTGAGGGCGGGCACGGTCGGACTATCGCGCAGGCCGGCGTGTTTGTACAGGCCATGGGCGACATCGATGCGCACCCCGTCAACGCCGCGATCGAACCAGAAGCGCAGTACGGCGTCGAAGTCGTCGTGCACCTGCGGGTTCTCCCAGTTCCAGTCGGGCTGGGCGGCAGAAAAGAGGTGCAGATACCACTGCGGGTCGTCGGCGTCCTGGTGTGAGTCGCGCGCCCAGGCGGAGCCGCCGAACACACTGACCCAGTTGTTGGGCGGCTGCTCGTGGTTCATGCCGCGACCGGTCGCAAAGTGGAATAGCGCTCGCTCCGGGGAACCGGACGCCGTGGCCACCGCGCGCCGGAACAGAGGATGCGCCGTGGACGTGTGGTTGGGCACGATATCGACGAGCACCCGAATATCTGCGTGGTGCGCCGCGGAGAGCAGCCCGTCGAAGTCGTCGAGGGTGCCGAACAGCGGATCGATGTCACAGTAGTCGCTGATGTCATAACCCTGGTCAACCTGCGGCGACGGCTGGAAGGGCGTGAGCCAGATGCCGTCGACGCCGAGCGAGGCGAGATACGGCATCCGCTCGATAATTCCCCGCAGATCGCCCACTCCGTCTCCGTCGGCGTCGGCGAAAGAGCGCGGATAGACCTCGTAGATGACCGCCCCGCGCCACCAGGGAGACCGGTCCCGCGCGCTCAGCGCTGCAGCCACGCGGTCGCCTCGCCGGGTAGCAGGCCGCCCTCGAGGGGCACGCTGCTGAGGAGCAGCTCGCCCTCCGGTAGGGCGAGAGGCATCGTACCGAAGTTGGTGATGCTCATCCAGCCGCCCGGTCGTTCGAAGGCAAGGACGTCGTCGCGCTCGCTCGGCAGCCACTTCAACGTCTCGGCACCCTGCAGCCGTGTTCGAAGGGCGAGCGCGGTGCGATACAGCGTGAGCGTGGAGCCGGGATCGCCGTCCTCTGCTCCGACCGACGACGCGGCGAACCAGCCCGGCTGCGGGAGGTGGGCGCCTCCAGGCCCGAAGCCGTAGGAGGGCCCGGTGGCCGTCCACGGCAACGGCACGCGACATCCGTCGCGCCCGATGTCGACGCCGGGGTTGCGGAAGAAGGTCGGATCCTGCCGTGACGCGCCGGGGATGTCGGGGACCTCGTGCAGGCCGAGCTCCTCGCCCTGATAGAGATAGGCCGAGCCGGGCAGCGCAAGCTCGAGCAGGCTCGCGGCCCGCGCTCGACGCAGGCCGGCGGCCGCGTCGAGCACGGGGGAAGTGCCACCGCTCAACAGCCAGTCGGCGCCCGCCTTCGTCGTGCTCATGCCGCGCGGCGGCAGTCCATAACGGGTGGCGTGGCGGATGACGTCGTGGTTGGACAGCACCCAGGTGCTGGACGAGCCGGATTGCCGGGCGAGTTCGACATTGAAGGCGATGATCTCGCGGAACCGACCGGCCTCGAAGTCGGCCTCGAGCAGATCGAAGTTGAACGCCTGACCGAGACCCTCCGCACTGGCGTAGCGTGCGCGCCGGTCGGCCGCGACCCATGCCTCGGCCACCGCCGTCTTGGCCGGTGTGTACTCGTTGAAAACGGCTCGCCATTCCGCGTAGATGCCGTGGACGTCGTCACGGTCCCACAGCGGGTGGTCGCCGTCCTTCGGCAGGGCGTCCAGCTCGGCCTGGGTGGGCAGTTCGTCCGGGAGCCGCTTTGCGAGGCCATGGGCGACGTCGATGCGGAATCCGTCGACGCCGCGGTCTGACCAGAAGCGCAGCGTGGTGAGGAAGTCGGCGTGGACCTCCGGATTGTTCCAGTTCAGGTCCGGCTGCTCTTTTGCGAAGAAGTGGAAGTACCACTGCCCGTCGCCGACGGGCTCCCAGGCCGGACCTCCGAAGGTGGACGTCCAGTCGGAGGGCGGCAATTCCCCGTCGTGTCCGAGGCCGTCGCGGAAGATGTAACGTGCCCGCGCGACAGACCCCTTGGGGGAGGCGAGTGCCTCGCGGAACCATTCATGGCGGTGGGAGGTGTGGTTGGGGACGATGTCGACGATCACACGGATGCCGGCTCGGTGGAGAGCCTCGACCATGGCGTCGAAGTCCTCAAGCGTGCCCAGGCGGGGATCGACATCGCGATAGTCGTCAACGTCGTAGCCGCCGTCGGCAAGCGCGGACGGGTAGAACGGGCTGAGCCAGACCGCTTGGACGCCGAGTCGTTCGAGATAGGGGATGCGGGAGGTGATGCCGCGGATGTCGCCGATGCCGTCGCCGTCGGAGTCGGCGAAGGAGCGCGGGTAGATCTGGTACACCGCCGCCTGGCGCCACCAGCTCGGGTCCAGTTCTCGCTCGGTGCCGATGCGGGTCTCCGCGGTCGATGGGTTGGTCATGGGTGTTCCGGCTTCTTTCGTATCGAGTGTCGTGAGGTGAGGGTGCGTGCGCCCCCGGGTCAGACCGATGCCAGGCGTTCCAGCAGCAGCGCGACGAAACGCTCGGCGTCCACGTCCCGGGCGATCAGAGCGTTCGGGGCGCGTTCGTCGGGGTGTCCGCCGATATCGGCGATGGTGACGCCGCGAGCGACGCCGTCGAGCGCGACGTCGACGTGAGCATCCGTCCAGCTGATCAGCTCCGGGTAGGCGACGACGGCGACTGCCAACGGGTCGTGGAGGTGGAAGGTGCCGTGGGTCGTCGATTTCGGGTAGCGCTGCCGGAGCGTCTCGATCCAGCCGAGGCCGCAGGCTCCCGCGAATCGGCCGAACTCGCCGCCGTTCTCGGCCAGCTCTGCGGCCTGTTGCCGATTCATCCGGACCTGGTAGGTGACGTCGAGACCGACCATGCGGATGCGTGCGCCGGAGCGCAGGACGCGTACGGCGGCCTCGGGGTCCGCCCAGATGTTGAACTCCCCGGGAACCGTCGCATTGCCCTGGGTCCCGAAGAAGTAGCCGCCCATGAGGACGATCTCGTCGATGGCGTCGGCGAGCCCTGGTTCGATGGCCAACGCCGTGGCGATGTTGGTCAGCGGGCCGATCGCCGCGAGGGTGACCTCGTCGGGATGGGCCATCACGTGGTCCACGATGGCGGTGGCCGCATGCTGCGAGGCCGGCGGTGGCGGCCCGAGCCTGTCGAGGACATCGCTCTGCCTGGCGCGCGGGCGACGGAGGCCGAGTATGGCTCTGTCCGCGCCGCGGATGACGGGGATGTCCTGGCGACCCAGTCTGCGAAGTAGGTCGGTGGCCAGCACGGTGGCGCTGTCGACGTCGGTGTTGCCCTCGACGGTGGTGACGAGTTCGAGCCGGAGGCGGGGTTCGGCGACGGCGAACGCAAGGGCGAAGCCGTCGTCGATGTCCTCTCCCGGTGCGCCCATCGCGACGTCGGTGTCGATGATGAGTCTGCGTGGAGCGGCCGTGGTCATGCGGATGTCTCCTGACCGGGCTGCGCACCCCGGTGAGCGACAGCGCGTGCACCGGCAACGGCCGCGTGCCGTGCGGCGTCGACGAGCGTGTTGCCTGCGGCGAGTGCGGCGGCGAAGACGCCCACGAACGCATCTCCCGCGCCGGTGGTGTCGACGACCCCGGTCGTGGGCGCCGCGAGAATGCGCTCTGCCCCGGAGGGGGAGCAGAGGACCGCGCCGTCTGCGCCGAGGGTGATGACGACGGAACGGGCCAGGGTGGCAAGGGCGACGGCAGCGTCTTCGGGTTCCCGCGCGGTGAGATGCTTCGCGGACAGCAGCGCGGCGGCCTCATGTTCATTGACGATGAGGGGGTCGGCCACGGCGATGGTGGCGGTCTTCAGCGGCAGATACGGCGCCAGGTTGAGCACGATGCGCCATCCGCGGGCCGCGGCCAGGCGCGCGGCGTGATCGATGGTCGCCGCCGGGACCTCGCCCTGGAGCACGAGCACGGCGGTCGTCTCGACGAGTTTCTCGAACCGTGCGGAGACGAGTTCGGCGTCGATGAGAGCGTTTGCACCGGGGATGACCACGATTGAGTTCTCGCCGTCGGCCGAAACCGTGACGGCAGCCGCGCCGCTCCGGACGGCCGCGAAGGCCCGGACATCGGCGACTTTGACGCCTGCCGCCTGCAGCGCATCGAGCAATTCCGCGCCATCCGCGCCGACGGCACCGATCAGGCGCACGCATGCTCCGGCGCGCGCGGCCGCAACCGCCTGGTTTGCGCCCTTCCCGCCGACACCACCGCGCAGAGCCGTGCCGATGACGGTCTCACCCGGTCTCGGCAGCGTCGGGGTCTCAATGAGCAGGTCCCGGTTGATCGAGCCGACCACGACCACGGTCGGCGTCGTCAACGCCCCTCCAGCGCCATGGCCAGGGTACGCTCGGCGAGCTCGCTGATGCGTGAGTTGTCGTAGCCGCGCACGGCGCTACGGATGCGGTCGTTCAGCGGCACGACGAGAGGCGCGGGCAGTGCGGCGGCGCCGAGGATCGCCCCCATGACCGAACCGACCGTCGCCGCCGACGAGTCGGTGTCATAGCCGGCCTGGACGGTGAGCCCGATCGCCTTGGCCGGGTCGTTCTGCCCCCAGATCAGGCCGGCGACGATGACGGCGGCGTTGTTGAGGGTGTGTACCCAGCTGTGCTCGCGGAAGGTCTCGTCGATCCACGCGATCGCGTCCTCCCAGCTTCCGCCGCCCGCGTGCAGCTCGATGACACGGTCCACCGCTTCTTCCAGGCGGGATCCGCGCGGGATCCACCGCCGCGAGCGCTCGACCGCCTCCTGCGCCGTGGCGGAGACGAAGGCCTCCGCCACCAGGGCGGCCGCCCACATTTCTCCGTAGATACCGTTGCCGGTGTGGGACAGGCTCGCGTCGGCGAAGGCGAGCCGCGCGGCCTCCTCCGGCAGTCCAGGGTTGATGTAGCCGAACACGTCGGCACGGATCAGTGCGCCGATCCACTCCCGGTACGGATTCCGCCAGGCGGCGGCCTCGTCGACGGGAATCCCGGAGACCACGTTGCGGTAGACGATGCGTTCGGCGGTGAAGGTCTGCAGGAACGGCAGTTTGTCGAGCCATTCGTGTGCGATGTCGTGACGGGTGAACGAGCGACCATAGGTCTCGAGGACGTGCAGTCCGAGGATCGTGTAGTCGATGTCGTCGTCGCGCGGCATCCCGTCGACGTTGCCGAGCGTGGCATCGACCCAGGACGGGTTCAACTTCTCCACACCGTCGGGCAATCTACCGCTCAACGGCACGTAGCCGAGCAGCGGCCAGGCATCCGCCTCGGCGAGATACTGACGGATCTGGCCCGGTGTGAGCCCTTCGATGGGCTTGCCGACGCAGCAGCCGACGCAGCGACCGAGCCAGGCCCCGGTGATGCGGTCTCGCAGCTCGGCCTCCTCTGGCGCACGGGTGCGGGGCATCCCGGTTCCCGACATGCGGGCGAAGATCGATGCCGCGTCATCCGGCTCGTCGTACGGCCAGTCGGCGACGCGCGTCGCCTCGCTCGCGAGCCGCGGCTCGAGCAGGTGCAGACTCGGCCCGTCTCCCGCGCGGCTCGCAGTATCGAGCGCTGACTGCAACTCGGCGGGCAGCGCATAGCCGGAGAGCCTGAGCTGCTCGGCCTCATCGGGAACGGTGTCGCGGGGATCAAGGACGTCATGCATCGGAGGAGTGCCTTCTGGGAGTGGTCGGAGGTTGTCGTGGGCTCTTATTTGACGGCGCCATTGGCGACGCCGCCAATGATCCAGCGCTGCGCGAGCAGATAGATGATCACCATGGGCAGCATCGCCATGAGATACGAGGAGAACGCGAGGTTGTAGTTCGTGGAGAACTGGCCCTGGAACGCATACTGGGCCAATGGCAGCGTGTATTGATTCTGATTGGAGAGCACGATCAGAGGCAGCAGGAAGTCATTCCAGGTCGACAGGCCGGTCAAAATCGCCACGGTCGCGTTGGCCGGGGTCAGCAGCGGGAAGATGACGCGCCAGAACCTTTGCCACGCGTTCGCCCCATCGATGGTCGCCGCTTCGTCGATCGCTATCGGAATGGTCTGCATGTAGCCCGTGTAGAGCAGCACATTGAACGGCAGATTGAAGACCGCGTACAACACGATCAGGCCGACCAGGTTGTCCATGCCCAACTGGGCGAGTTCCTTGACGAGCGGCAGCATGATGATCGGGAACGGGATGAACAGCGCCGAGAGGAAGTAGACGAACACGATGCGGAAAGACCGGCGGTGCATATTCCGCGCGATGGCATAGCCGACCATCGAGTTGGTCAGCACGGTCAGCACGATGACGGCCCCGGTCAACAGCAGGCTGTTGCCGAGCGCCTGCCAGAAGTCGGTGATCCGGATGGCTTCGGCGAAGTTCTCCCAGTGCAGCGTCTGCGGCAGACTCCACAGGCTGCCGCCGCTGTCGGATCGCGTCTTCAGCGCGGTCACCACGGTGAGATACATGGGGATGAGGATGCTGAGCGAACAGAAGAACAGCAGTGCGGTCAGCAACCAGTTCGAGCGCTGACGCGTTGTCGGATTCACGCGGCCACCTCCCTGCGGCGAAGGACGCGCAGCTGCACGAGCGACAGCAGCGCGATGACGATGAAGTAGATGACGGCGTCGGCGGACTGGTAGGCGAACTGGCCGCCCGCGAATCCGTCGTGATAGATGAGGTAGGAGATCGATTGGGTGCTCGTGCCCGGTCCGCCGCCGGTGAGGGCGACGATGAGATCGAAGACCATCAGCTGGTTCTTCAGCGACAGCACCATATTGATGGTGAAGAACGGGGCGAGCAAAGGAAAGGTGATGCGCCAGAATTGCTGCCAGGCGCCGGCGCCGTCGATGCGGGAGGCCTCCAACACGTCTTCCGGTATGGACTGTAGGCCGGCCATGTAGATCACGATGGTCGTCGCGCAGGACTGCCAGACCGCCACGATGACCACGCCGATCCATGCCAGGCTCGGGTTGCCGAGGATGCTGGTGGAGAGCGCGTCGATGCCGAGGCTCTTCCCGATGTCGGTCACCCCCGACGAGAACAGGAAGTTGAAGACGTAACCGATCACGATGGTCGCGAGCACGGCAGGCAAGAAGAAGATGCCGCGCAGGGCGCCACGGAAGCGGACGCTCCTGGTGAGGCCGACGGCGATCGCGAGGCTGACCACGTTGACGAGGATCGTCGTGACCACGGCGAAGATGAGGGTGAACCGGTAACTGCCGAGCACGTGCGGATCGCCGAAGAGTCTCACATAGTTGTCGAGTCCGACGAACTTCCACTCTCCGTATCCCGAGTAATTGGTGAAGCTATAGAGCACGCCCTCCAGCGCCGGAAGCGTATGAAAGACGAAGAACAGGATGATGGCGGGAATGGCCATCAGCCAGTAGGCATTGATGCGTTTACTCACGAGTCTCCTCTGGCCGTCGGTTACCGCTCCCGGCCGGCCCCAATGCGGGCCGGCCGGGAGCATCGGATTACTTGATGCCGTTCTGCTGGAAGTCGGCGTCCACCGCCTTCAAGAACGTCGACGCCTTTCCGTCGTAGAGGAAGCTCTGCGTGAGCGCCGCGAGGTTGCTCGCGCCCGTGAACATGCCATCGGGATACATCACCGTCTTGTTTGTGTCGATCCACTCCTTCTTCAACGCCGCGAGACCGGTGTCCGCGGGTGCCACGTCGCTGCGCACGGAGAGCAGGTGCTGGTCGTCGGCGTACTCCTTCTGCGCGGACTGCGAGAACAGGAAGTCGACGAACTCCTGCGCCTCCTTCTGGTGCTTGCCGGCCTTGGCGACGCCGACAACAGAGTCAGGACCGGAGAGCAGCCGGTTCTGGGCGGCATTGTCACCGGTGGGCAGTGCAAACTCGCCGATGTTCTTGTCGGCATTGACCTTGGTGATCTCCGGGATCGCCCAGGTGCCCTGCACATACATCACCGACTTGCCGTTCGCGAATGCGGCGTTGCCGTCGTCATAGGTGGTGCCGAATGGGTCGGCCTGCGCGAACTTCTTGAGCTGCAGCAGTCGGTCGGCGGCGGTCTGGTAGGCCTCGCTGCCGGTGAAGGTGGCGCTGCCGTCCTGCAGCTTCTTCCAGAAGTCGGTTCCCTGCGTTGGGCCTGCGATCGAGTTCAGCAGCAGCTTGGCCGTCCAGCTGTCCTTCCAGGTGAATTCGAACGGCTGCTCACCGGCATCCTTGATCTTCTGCGCGGTCTGGATGAACTCATCCCAGGTGGTCGGCACCGTCAGTCCGAGCTTGGCGAACTCGTCCTTGTCGTAGAGCACGATCTGGGCGTTCACGGTCCACGGCAGCGCATAGACCGTCTTGCCCGTCTGGCCGGCCTGGTTGGTGTAGTCGATCGCGGTCGTGTTCGAGACGGCCTTGCGTGCATCGGTGCCGGCTTGGTCGACGAGGATGTCCGTCTTCGCCACGTCGTTGAAGTTGCTGACATTCACGGCGATGACATCGGGGATCTTCCCCTTGGCCAGGTCTGCTTTCAGCGCCGTGAGCGCGTCCGGCGAGTTGTTCTGCGTCACCGTGATGTCGGGATGTTTCTTCTCGAACTCCGCGATGAGCTTGTTGACGATGTCGACCGATTCGGTCTTGCTCTGGAAGAACTCGATCTCGGTCTTACCGCCACTCGATCCGCTTCCGCTGCACGCGGCCAGCGAGGCCGCCACGGCTATGGTCAGCGTGACTCCGGCCAGCTTCCTGATCGGATTTTTCATCTCATTCTCCTTTGAATTGTGAACGCGTGTGATTGCGGGATTGGGCGGCGGGCAGGCTCGAACAGGGATCTCACGCCCGTCGAGTGAGAGTTCCGGAGTGCGACCGGAGTTCGAGAGGTATAGCGAGTCGGGCGAGGCGGTGCCCAGCTCAACGAGTGTCTGGCGGTCAGGGATCTGGACGCGGCGGAGCCGTGCTGCCGCGCTGGAGAATCTTGTGCGGCAGGATGCGCGACGGTGGCCGGCCGGGCGACAGCAGCCACTCCACCGCGAGCTCGCCCATCCGTTCCAGCGGCTGGGCGACCGTGGTGAGTGCCGGATACACGTGCAGTGCCGTCGGGGTGTTGTCGAAGCCCAGCACCGAGATCTGATCGGGAACCCGGTAGCCGAGGCGTTGTAGCTCATTGACGGCAGCCGCGGCCATCTCGTCGCTGAGCGTGAAGATCGCGGTCAACTCGGGATCGAGCTTGACCAGCTTCCGAACAGCGGCCGGCGCGCTGTCGTAGAGCGAATCGCCGGGGGCGATCAGCGGCGAGGTGCCCGCCTCGGACATGGCGCGATAGTAACCACGCAGTCGTGGTGTGTTCACCAGATGGGATTCCATGTTGCCGGTGATCAGACCGATTCGCCGGTGGCCGAGCTTTTGCAGGAAACGGGTTCCGTCGTAGGAGGCGCGTTCGTCGTCGATGGCGAGACTGGGGAAGCTCAGGCCATCGCGGATCGCTACGGCGATGAACGGAATCTGCGGGCCGAGCGTCTTGCGGATCTCCGCCGTCACCACCGTGGAGATGAGGATCACGCCGGCCGCACGGTAGGTGCGGAAGGTCCGTAGATAGCCCGGCGCGTAGATGGATCGTGGGCCGGTGCGCCCCAACATCACCGAGTGTCCAAGTGATTGGGCACCGTTTTCGATGCCGCTCATGATCTGCGAGGCGAGCGCATCGGAGACCACCGGGGCGAGCACACCGATCATGACGCTCTGCCGCGTCTTCAGACCGCGGGCGAGCGCATCCGGCTCGTAGTTGAGCTCGGATGCCACCTGCTTGACGCGCTTGCGGGTCTGCTCTGAGAATCCGGCCAGGCCGTTCACGACCCGGGAGACGGTCGCGGGCGAGACGCCCGCGGCTTGTGCCACATCGCGGATCGTGCTCATCTCACTCCATTGGGTCAACGTGCGCCGAGAACAATCGTTTGCGGAACGCGGCTATATCGACGTTAGATGCGGGCCGATTGAAAACGCAAACGTTTACGAAACGTGCGGGTGGACCCTTCCTCGCACGGATGTCCATGGGTCCATCACGGCGACGATGTTTTGAATGACTCAAAACATTCCACTAGACTCGGGCCATGATCACCGATGCCGAGGGGATGCTCCACCGGGCCGGTCTCAAGGCCACGGCGGGGCGGGTGGCGGCCCTGGAGGCCCTGGAGACACTGCCGCATGCGGACGCGGACACGCTGTTCCGTTCCGTGCGGTCGAGCATCCCGACCACGTCCATCCAGTCGATGCACAACGTCCTCGGTGACCTGTCCGCGGCCGGCCTGATCCGGAGGATCGAGCCGGCGGGCTCTCCCGCCCTCTACGAACGGCGGACCGGGGACAACCATCATCACGTGGTGTGCCGGTCCTGCGGCAGCGTCGCCGATGTCGACTGCGTGGTCGGCGAGGCCCCGTGCCTCGCCCCATCGAACACCGCCGGCTTCGCCGTGGAGACGGCTGAGGTCACTTTTTGGGGTCTGTGCCCCGCCTGCCAGTCCGCCTGATTTCGACCCACCGAGGAGAAGAAGAATGTCCGACAGCAACACCACCACCACTCAGACCGGCACCCCCGTCGCCAGCGACGACCACTCGCTGACCGCGGGCGCCGACGGCGTCACCGCGCTGCACGATCGTTATCTCGTCGAGAAGCTCGCCCAGTTCAACCGCGAGCGCATCCCCGAGCGGATCGTGCACGCGAAGGGCGGCGGGGCGCACGGCGAGTTCGTCGTGACGGGCGACGTCTCCCGCTTCACCAAGGCCGCCGTCTTCCAGCGTGGCGCCCGCACCGAGACGCTCCAGCGGTTCTCCAGCGTCGCCGGCGAGCAGGGTTCCCCCGACACCTGGCGCGACGTGCGCGGCTTCTCGGTGAAGTTCTATACCACAGAGGGCAACTACGACATCGTCGGCAACAACACCCCGGTGTTCTTCATCAGGGACGGGATCAAGTTCCCCGACTTCATCCACTCGCAGAAGCGCCTGCCCGGTTCCGGCCTGCGCGACGCCGACATGCAGTGGGACTTCTGGACGCTCTCGCCGGAGTCAGCGCATCAGGTCACCTACCTGATGGGCGATCGGGGGCTGCCGCGCTCCTGGCGGCAGATGCCGGGCTACGGTTCGCACACCTACCAGTGGATCAACGCCGAGGGGGAGAGGTTCTGGGTCAAGTACCACTTCCACTCCCGCCAGGGCAACGCGCAGATGCAGGGAGCGGAGGCCGAGCTGATCGCCGGGGCGGATGCCGACTACTACCGCCGCGATCTCTACGAGGCCATCGAGGCGGGTGACTTCCCCGCCTGGGACCTCTTCGTGCAGGTCATGCCCTACGAGGACGCGAAGACCTACCGATTCAACCCGTTCGACCTGACCAAGGTATGGCCGCACTCCGACTACCCGCTGATCGAGGTCGGCACCCACACCCTGACCCGCAACCCGGAGAACTTCTTCGCCGAGATCGAGCAGGCCGCCTTCTCCCCGGCCAACACCGTTCCGGGGATCGACATCAGCCCGGACAAGATGCTCATGGCCCGCGTGTTCTCCTATCCGGATGCGCAGCGCTACCGGGTGGGGACGAACTACAACGAGCTGCCCGTCAACGCGCCCAAGGCCGCCGTGCGCAGCTATTCGCAGGACGGCGCGGCCCGCCACGGGTTCAAGCCCGCCACGGAGCCGGTCTACGCCCCGAACTCCTTCGGCGGTCCGGTTGCGGATGCCGCGGCGGCCGGCGAGGGCGGCTGGGAGAGCGACGGGGCCCTGGTGCGCTCGGCGGCCACCCTCCACGCGGAGGACGACGACTTCGGCCAGGCCGGTGCGCTCTACCGTGAGGTCTTCGATGCCGCGGCGAAGGCGCGTTTCCTCGACACCATCTCGGGAGCGATCGGCGGGGTGACGCGGGAGGACATCCGCGAGCGTGCCATCCAGTACTGGACCTCGGTCGACGCCGGCCTCGGCGCCCTCCTCCGGCAGAAGCTCGCCAGCCCCTCCCAGGACGCGAACGAGGCGGCCGAATACGTCGGGGTCGCCGAGTAGGGAGCGTGTTCGACGCGCATCGGGTGGGAGGCGTCCGCTGCGCATAACTCCTGCAGATCGAGCCCCGCCGCGGTCGGGTGCCCGGGGTCTCGGCGATGCGAACCCGGCGCGGCGGCAATCTGCAGGAGTTATGCGCGGTCGATGGCCGGGGCCGCGACCCCGGCGGCGCGTCTCAGGGCGTTGGCATGCCGCCGTTGACGTGCAGGGTCTCCCCGATCACATAACTCGACTCCGGGGAGGCGAGGAACACATAGGCGGGGGCGAGCTCCGCCGGCTGGGCCGCTCGCCCGAGGGGGGTCTGCTGGCCGAACTCCGACAGCGCCTCCGGGGGCTGGCCGCCCGCCGCCTGCAACGCCGTCCAGACCGGGCCGGGCGCGACGACGTTGACCCGGATGCCCTGTGGCGCCAGCTGCTGAGCGAGCGCCTTGGAGAAGGTGTTGATGGATGCCTTGGTGGTCGCGTAGTCGACGAGGATCGGCGAGGGGTTGTACGCCTGGATGGACGAGGTGTTGATGATCGTCGACCCGGCGCCGAGATGCGGCAGCGCGGCCTTGGTGACCCAGAACATCGCGTAGACGTTCGTGCGGAGCGTCTCGTCGAACTGCTCGTCGCTGATCTCGGCCAGTTCCTTCGCGAACTGCTGCTTCCCCGCGTTGTTGACGAGGATGTCGAGGCCGCCGAGCTCGCCGGCCGCGGTGTCCACCAGCCGCCGGCAGTACTCGGCGTCCACGAGGTCGCCGGGGATGGCCACGGCCTTCCGCCCCTCGCGCTCGATCAGCTCGACGATGCGCCGCGCATCCGTCTCTTCGGACGGCAGGTAGGAGATCGCGACGTCGGCGCCCTCCCTGGCGAAGGCGATGGCCACGGCGGCACCGATCCCGGAATCGGCACCGGTGACGAGGGCCTTGCGCCCCTCGAGCCGTCCGCTTCCGCGGTAGCTGTCCTCCCCGAGATCGGGGGCGGGGCTGAGCTGCTGCTCGTCGCCCGGTCCCTCCTGCTGCTGCTCCGGCGGAGGGGTGGTCGAGTAACGCGTTACCGGGTTGGCGAAGGTGTATTGATCGGTCATGGGCGGGACCGTACGCGCCGGTCCCCCGCGGATCTAGGGGGTTGACCCCTCGTCGTGGCGCCTCCGAAGCCGCTCGCCGTCCCTGATCGACCGCTCCCGGCTTCTGGCGGCCCGGTCGCTCGCTTCGGTGTTCCGCGGCTCCAGCTGGATCTTCCGCTCCGCGGGGACGCCGGCCTCGAGCTCCCGCGCCCGCTCGACCTGCGCATCGAACTCCGCGCCGAACACGAGGGTGAGATTGACGATCCACAGCCAGACCAGGATGATGACGATTCCCGCGAAGGACCGGTAGGTATTGTCGTAGTGGGCGAAGTCCTTCGCGTAGACGGCGAAGAGCACCGAGGCCGCCGTCAGCACGATGACGGTGAGAAGTGCTCCACCGCTGATCCAGCGGAAACGCGGTTGCCGCACGTTCGGTGTGGCGTAGTAGAGGATGGCGACGGCCAGCGCGACGGCGGCGACCAGCAGCGGCCACTTGAGGATCGACCAGAGGATGACCGGGGTCTGGCCGATGTTGAGCGCCTGGCCGAGGCCCGCAGTGACCGGCCCGGACAGCACGAGCACCGTGATGGTGATGAGCACGAGCACGATGACGACGAGGGCCACGAGGATCTGGAACGGCTTGAGCTTCCAGATCGGCCGTCCCTCCGGGATCTCGTAGATGCGGTTGAGCGAGCGCCCGAAGGCCGCGACGAAGGAGGAGGTGGCCCAGATCGCCACGGCGAGACCGCCGATGAGCGCGTAGCCGACCGCGGGGGAGTCTCCGAACTTCTCGAGGGGCGCGCGGAGCAGGGTGAGCGCGGAGCCCGGGGCGACCGTCTGAATGCTGGCGAGCAGCGCATCCGCCGATTTCCGTCCGTCGCCGAAGGTGGCCCCGAGTGAGACGAGGGCGACCAGGGATGGGGCGAGGGCGAGCACACCGTAGTAGGTGAGCGATGCGGCCATGTCGATCAGCCCGTGGGTGATGAACCCGCGGAACGTCAGCCGGAAGACGAGCTTCCAGGCGTCCCTGGAGAGTTTGCGTGGCGAGCCGCCGACGTAGTCGCTGTGGGCTCGTCTGAGCCCCCGGTCATTCTGGATTCGGCTCACGGGCGCACGACCGCTGCCGAGTCGGATGCTCAGCGCTCGCCGAGGGAACGCTGGTACGCCCTGAGTGCCTTGACTCTGGCGTTCTCCTCGTTGACCTCGGCGTGGACCGCTCGTTCCTTCACCAGCCAGGCCGGCGGGCTCTCCAGCAGGGCGGTGATCTGCTCCGTGGTCAGCGGCTCGGTGACGCCGCCGCGGGCGAGGCCGGCGTTCGAGATGCCGAGCTTGTGGGCGACGACCGGCCGTGGATGCGGTCCGCTCTTGCGCAGGTCGACCAGCCAGGCGGGGGGATCGGACAGGTATCCGTTCAGCTCGTCGCGGGTGACCGGATGCTCCTGGAAGCTCGCGGGCGTCGCGGGGAGGTAGACGCCCAGCTTCTGGGCCGCGGTTGCGGGCTTCATGGTCTGGGGCGATTTCGCGGGGCTCATCCGCCCAGCGTAGCCTGAGACCGACACTGCACTCCTGGCGCCCCCGCGAGGACAACCGGATGAGGGGATCACCGTGGATGCCAGCACAGCGCCCTTCACCATCGCCTTCGTGGCCGGTGTGACCCTCACGAAGTGGACGTCGGCCTGGGCGGAGCGCTTCCCACACGTCCCCCTCGCCTTCCTCCCCGTCGAGCCCGGCGAGCAGGTGGGGGTGCTCGCCGCAGGCCTGGCCGACGTCGGCTTCGTCCGCCTGCCCGTCGAGACCGCGGGTCTGAGCCTCATCCCGCTGTACGCCGAGACGCCCGTCGTGGTCCTGCCCGCGGGGCATCCGCTCGCCGAGCTGGAGACGGTGGACCTCGCCGATCTCGCGGGCGAGGACCGCGTGGAGCTGCCGAGCACGGCGGATGCGGTGGAGCTGGTGGCCGCGGGAGGCGGCGTCCTGCTCGTTCCCCAGTCGATCGCGCGCCTGCACGCCCGCAAGGACGTTGTCACCCGGCCGGTCGCGGACGGCGAGGAGACCCGGATCGCCATCGCCTGGATCGCCGAGCGCACCACGGAGCGGATCGAGGAGTTCGTCGGGATCGTGCGCGGCCGCACGGCGCGCAGCTCGCGCGGTGCGGTGCGGCCGGAGTCTCCTCCGCGGGCGGAGGAACCGCGGCGCACAGCCAACCGTGTACCGCCGAAGCGCGTGCCGCCCAGGCGCAGAAGGCCGCGCCAGGGACGTTGAGCGGGGATACCCGCGGCGAGGTGGCAGTAGTGGTCGCCTGGCGCGAGCGCCGGCGATCACTACTGCCGACTCGATGAGGCGCTCCAGGTCCGGATGCCGGGTGGATGCGTGGATACTGGTTGTGCCGGTTCGTGCGACCAGTCGAGACCAGCCGGCGTGAGGACGGAATGAGCGACAACACCTCGGGCTCGAGATTCGACCCTCGATACGATCCAGCCTTCCAGCCGGGATACCGGCCGGAGGCCGACGGCAGGACCGCGGTCCGGCGTCCGGCAGCCCAGCCGGCGATGCCCCCGGCGCCCCCCGCCCCCGGACAGGATCCCGTGTCCACGGTCCCTCCCGTCGCCCCGGAGACGCAGGCCCTCGACGTCGAGGAGGCCGAGCCGACGGCACGACGGGTGGACCCGTTCCTCATCGCACTCTGGGCGGTCAGCGCGCTGTTCGTCGTCGTGGGGATCTCCCTGCTCAGCGCGATGGCCAATCGCCTCGACCGGCTCAGCACCTCGGGGAGCAACTCGATCAGCGGATCGGATTACTACCTGCTGCAGGCGTACCAGACCGGCGCCCCGCTGCTCATCGTGCTCGGCCTGGCGACCGCGACGGCGACCCTGTTCTTCTTCGTCGGCCGGCGCATCCGCGCCTGAGTCAGCGCTGGCAGCGCGGGCACCAGTAGGTGTCCCGCTCCTCCAACTCGGTGTCACCGAGCCTGCCCCGCTCGATGGGCGTCCCGCAACGCGCGCATGGCCTGCCCTCCCGCCGATAGACCCAGCTCGTGGAGCCTCGCAGCCTGCCGGTCGTCGTGCGCTCGACCCGATCCTTGTTCGCCTCGAGGAGCCGATGGGCGAGCGAGACGAGCCGCTCAGGATGCGCGACCTCGCCGACGGGCCTCGTCGGCAGGACGCCGGCCAGGAAGCACAGCTCGTTGCGATACACGTTGCCGAGGCCGGCGATCACCCGCTGGTCGAGGAGGGCCAGGCCGACCGGCCTGGCCGGATCCGCGATGAGTCGGCGCACGGCCTCCTCCGCGTCCCAGTCCTCGGCCAGGGGATCGGGACCGAGGTGGCCGACCGCACCCTCCTCGTCCGACCGGGCGATCACCTCGAGCAGCCCCAGCTGGAAGCCGACGGCCAGCCAGTCCTCGGTGCCGAGGATGACCCTGGCCTGCCAGGCGGGCCGGTGCCAGCTCGTGCCTGGGCGGTAGAGATGCCAGGAGCCCTCCATCTTGAGATGGCTGTGGATCGTGTACGCACCCACGTGAATGAGGAGGTGCTTGCCGCGACTGACCACCTCGTCGACCGTCTGCCCCGTCAGGTCCACGGTCGCGAAGGCGGGGACCCGGATGTCGCAGCGGGTGAGCCGATGACCGGACAGCGCCGCATCCAGGTTCCTGGCGGTGCGGTAGACGGTGTCGCCCTCAGGCACGCAGCCTCAGCCCCTGAGGGGTCGTGCCGAACCCGGCGGCGACGAGTGCGTCCCCGAGCGGCGTTCCGATCACGAACCGGCCGTCGACCCGCTCCACTTTCAGCCTGGTGAGCGACCGCCTGACCGTGGTGGCGAGGGAGGATGCCGCGGCCGCGAGCCGGCGGTCGTCGGCGCCGGCGAAGGTGAGCATCGTCTTGCCGCCGCGCTCGACATAGACCGTCAGCGCCCCGTCGACGAGCACGACCATCGCGCCGGCCTTGCGTCCGGGCCGGGCCCCGCGGCGATCCTCCTCCATCGCCGGGCCCGCCGGCCAGGCCAGGGCCGCGCCATAGGGGTTGGCGGGGTCCGTCGCGGCGAGTGTCACCGCGGTCGGCTCCCGGTCGGGGTCCGGCTCGCGAGAGAAGGAGCGCAGCCGGTCCACCGTCGCGCCGGTGGCGAACTGGGCTGCGCCGAGCCCCTCGATGAAATATCCGCGTCGCGCGCGACCGGTCTCCTCGAAGCCGCTGAGCACCCGGTAGGCCAGCGCGAAGCCCCCGCGGATGCCCTCGCTCACGACCGCCCCGCGGGTCACCACGCCGTGCCGTTCGAGCAGCAGCTCGGCGGTCGCCACGCCGCGGACGGTGGTGTCCGGCTCGGCGAGCGGCAGGAGCGACCAGCGCCCGGCGACGCTCGGCGGCCCGTTCTGACTCGGCAGCGCGGGCCTCGCCCTGCCGCGGTAGGCGCGGGTCCTCGGTGCGGTCCTCGGCCGCGCCGCCGTGCCGCCGAGGTAGGCCCGCAACGGCGAGAGGGTGTCGCCCGTCACCAGGCCGGCCCAGACCAGGTCCCAGAGCGCGGTGGACAGCTCCCGGTCGTCCATACTGCCGACGGCACCGGCCAGCTGCCGGAAGAAGTAACCGCCGCCCCCCGCCAGACTGGACAGGATGCTGCGCTGCAGCTCGCTCGTCTCCTCGCCGGTCGGCTCAGGCAGGGTGAGCGGTGCGGTGTCGGCGAGGTGCAGGCTCACCCAGCCGTCGTTCCCGGGCAGGGATCCGCCGCCCGACCAGACGACCTCGCCCGAGGCCGTCAGCTCGTCGAGCATCACCGGCGAATAGTCCTTCACCCTGGCGGGGAGAACGAGCGATTCCCAGGCGGAGGCGGGCAGGGCGACACCCGCGAGCTGGTCGATGACCGCCGCGACCCCGTCGAGTCCGCGCAACGGCTCCGTCACGTGCTGCCAGGCGGGCAGGAACCGGCCGAACGTCGCCGCATCGACCGGCTCGACCTCGTGCCGCAGCGCGGCGAGCGACCGGCTGCGCAGCCGGCGGAGCACCTCGACATCGCACCACTCACTGCCGGAGCTTCCCGGCCGGAACTCGCCCTCCACCAGCCTGCGCTGCCCGGCGAGACGGCGCAGCGCATCCAGCACGACCGCCGTGCCGAGCCCGAACCGCTCCGCGACGGCCGACACGGGGAACGGTCCGTGGGTGCGCGCATACCGGCTCACCAGATCGCCGACGGGATCCTCGACCGGTTCGACGAAGGCGGCCGGGATGCCGATGGGCAGCGGGGTGCCGAGCGCGTCGCGGAGCCTGCCCGCGTCCTCGATGATCGCCCAGCGGCCAGCGCCCGCGGCCCAGACGCGCAGGTCGTGCTCCAGTCCCCGCAGCGCGTCCTTCACGACGAGTCCTCCTGCCGGGTCGAGCCGCTCGGCGATCTCCGCCTCCGACAGCGGCCCGAGCATCCGGAGCAGGTCGACGATGCCCTCGGCGTCGCGGGCCCTGCGGTCCGGGGCGAGGCGCTGCAGCTCGAGCTCGGTCTGCTCGATGACGGCCGCATCGAGCAGCTCGCGCAGCTCGGCCCGCCCCAGCAGCTCCGCGAGGAGGGTCGGGTCGAGGGAGAGGGCGGCCGCCCGCCGCTCGGCCAGCGGAGAGTCGCCCTCGTACATGAAGGCGGCGACGTAGCCGAACAGCAGCGAGCGGGCGAACGGCGAGGCCTGCTCCGTCTCCGTCTCGACGACGCGGATGCGCCGGCTCTCGATCCGCTCTGCGACGTCGATGAGCGCCGGCAGGTCGTAGACGTCCTGCAGCACCTCGCGCACCGCCTCGAGCACGATGGGGAAACTCGGGTACTTGCGCGCGACGTCCAGCAGCTGCGACGCCCGCTGTCTCTGCTGCCAGAGCGGCGAGCGTTTGCCGGGGTTGTAGCGGGGAAGGAGCAGGGCGCGCGCGGCGCACTCGCGGAAGCGGGCGGCGAACAGCGCGGAACCGCCCACCTCCTCCGTCACCAGGTCGCGCAGTTCCGCCGAGTCGAAGACGAACAGGTCGGCCCCTGGCGGTTCGCTCTCGGTGTCCGGGATGCGCAGGATCACCCCGTCGTCGCTGGCCGTCGCGGCGCCGTCGAGGCCGAACCGGTCCCGGATGCGCGCGCCGACCGCGAGTGCCCACGGCGCGTGCACCTGCATGCCGTACGGGGAATGCAGTACGACCCGCCAGTCGCCCAGCTCGTCGCGGAAGCGTTCGACCACCAGCGTGCGGTCGGTGGGGACGTGGCCGGTGGCCTTCTTCTGATCGTCGATGAAGGCCACGAGGTTGTTGACGGCGCGTTCGTCGAGGCCGCCGGTGAGCACCCTGGCCCGGGCGACCTCGTCGCTGGCCGAGGCCACCTCCCTCGTGAAGGCGCCGATCGCCCTGCCGAGCTCCGCCGGTCGTCCGATGCCATCGCCTTTCCAGAAGGGGACGCGGCCGGGCTGGCCGAAGGCGGGCGAGACGATCACCCGATCGTGGGTGATGTCCTCGATGCGCCAGCTGGTGGCTCCGAGGGCGAAGACGTCGCCGACCCTGGACTCGTAGACCATCTCCTCGTCGAGCTCGCCGACCCTGGCCGGCGCCCTGTCCTCCGAGCCGCCGGCCATGAACACGCCGAACAGGCCCCGATCGGGGATGGTTCCTCCCGAGGTCACGGCCAGCCGCTGCGCGCCGGGGCGGCCGGTGATCCTGCCGCCCACCCGATCCCAGACCACCCTGGGGCGCAGCTCGGCGAACTCGTCGGAGGGGTAGAGGCCGCTGAGCAGGTCGAGCGTCGCGTCGTAGGCGGACCGGGGAAGGGTGGAGAACGGCGCGCTGCGGCGCACCGTGTCGTACCACTCGTCGACGTCGATCGAATCGAGGGCCACGGCGGCCACCGTCTGCTGGGCGAGGATGTCGAGCGGGTTCTGCGGGATCGCCATCGCCTCGATGAGGCCGGCGGACATCCGCTCGCTCGCGACGGCGGAGTGGATGAGATCGGCCCGGTGCTTGGGGAAGATGATGCCGCGCGAGACCTCACCGACCTGGTGACCGGCGCGGCCGACCCGCTGGAGCCCGCTCGCGACCGACGGCGGGGACTCGACCTGGATCACCAGGTCGACCGCGCCCATGTCGATGCCCAGCTCGAGCGAGCTGGTGGCGACGACGCAGCGCAGCCGACCCGACTTGAGGTCGTCCTCGATGATCGCCCGCTGGTCCTTGCTGACCGAGCCGTGATGCGCCCTCGCCAGCAGCGGCGAGGCGCCGGCGGTCTGGCCGGATGCGCCGATCAGCTGCGCGGGCGGGGCGGCGGCGGGCGGCCCGCCGTCGGTCGCACCGACCGGCACCGGCTGCATCCGTTCCGCGTAGATCTCGTTCAGCCGGGCGGTCAGCCTCTCGGCGAGCCGCCTCGAGTTGGCGAAGACGATGGTCGATCGATGCTCGAGGATGCGATCGACGATCTCCTCCTCGACGTGCGGCCAGATCGATCCCTGCGGGGCGGAGCCGGCCGCCTCGCCCTCCAGCGCCGGCGCCGTGCCGAGCTCCGTCATGTCCTCGACGGGGACGACGACCGTCAGGTCGAACTTCTTGACCGACTTCGGCGCGACGATCGTCACCGGGGCGTCGCCGGCGAGGAACCGGGCGACCTCCTCGTGCGGGCGGACCGTGGCGGAGAGCCCGATGCGCTGGGCCGGCCGATCGAGCAGCAGGTCGAGCCGCTCGAGGGAGAGCGCCAGGTGCGCCCCGCGCTTGGTCGCGGCGACGGCGTGCACCTCGTCGACGATCACCGTCTCGACGCCCCGCAGGGTGTCCCTCGCCGACGCGGTGAGCATCAGGTAGAGCGATTCCGGCGTGGTGATCAGGATGTCCGGCGGCCGCCGCTGCAGCAGCCTGCGGTCCGCGGAGGGGGTGTCTCCGGAGCGCACGCCCACCGTGACCTCGGGAGGCTGCATCCCGAGCCGCCTCGCCGTCTGGGTCACCCCGACCAGGGGAGAACGGAGGTTGCGTTCGACGTCGACCGCGAGCGCCTTCAGCGGTGAGATGTAGAGCACGCGCGTCCTGCGGCTCGCGTCCTCCGGCGGTGGCGTGGTCGCCAGCCTGTCGATCGCCCAGAGGAAGGCCGCGAGCGTCTTGCCCGACCCGGTGGGCGCGACGACGAGGGCGTTCGCCCCGTCCGCGATGGCGGTCCAGGCCCCGAGCTGTGCCTCCGTCGGGGTCGCGAACGCCCCCGCGAACCACTCCCGGGTCGCGGGCGAGAATCGCTCGAGCGGATTGCTGCCCATCCGACTATCTTCGCCCCTGCCCCGGACACTGGGTCGGCCTGATCCCGCCGGAGGGTTGCTCCGGGTCCTGGTCGCGGCTACCGTTCGAGCGATGGCGGTGGCACGGGTGGGCATCTCGGGGTGGCGTTACGCCCCCTGGCGGGGGAGGTTCTACCCGCCAGGCCTGGTGCAGCGGGAGGAGCTGAGCTACGCCGCCGAGCGTTTCGACTCGATCGAGCTCAACGGCTCCTTCTATTCGCTTCAGCGGCCGTCGAGCTACGAGCGCTGGCGGGACGAGACGCCGCCGTCCTTCGTCTTCTCCGTCAAGGGCGGCCGCTTCATCACCCACATGCTGAGCCTGCGCGGCGCCCG
>NZ_DASWPB010000072.1:0-20277 GCF_036404185.1 Lacisediminihabitans sp.
GTCGCCCCGGAGCGGCTTGCCCGCCTGGTCGCCGAGCAGCACCTTCCAGTGCTCCTCGTGGCGGCCCTCCGCCTCGGCGAGGGCGAGCAGGATCTCCCGCTCCTCCCCGGTGCGGCGGGAGGCGAGGTCGCGATAGACGGCGGCCTCAGCGCGCTCGTCGGCGAGGTACTGCCGCCATCGGCGGAGGGTGGCCGGCTTGAGGGGGGTCGTCATGGTGGGCCTCCACTCGTGGTCATCGGGCGCCGTGCGGGGAACGAGCCGCTGGCGACGCCAGCCGCTGCGGGCTCAGACAATCCTGCCAGACGTGCCGCATCCAGGTTGCCAGAGAAGCCTCTCGCGGCCAACCGCGGGAGAGGCGGCCGTGAGAGATCTAGGCCCGGATGACCGCGAGCCCGGCGGAGATCAGGTCGTCGATCTGCCGCTGCTCGCATTCCGTGCCGGTGATCAGCGTGTCGACCCCGTCGAGCGGGGCGACCCGGCTGAGCTGGGTGCGTCCGAGCTTGGTGCTGTCGGCGACGACGATGCGGCGGGCGGCCGTGGCGAGCATCCGTCGCTTCATGTCCGCCTCCGGCAGGTTCACGTTGGTGACGCCGGCGACGACATCGACGCCGCTGCAGCCGATGAAAACGAGATCGGCCCTGATGTGATCGAGCACCACGCCGGCGAGGGGCTCGACGAGGGAGTGCTGCAGCGGGCGCAGGGTGCCGCCGGTGACGACCACGGTGAAGCGCGGGATCGCCGCCTCGAGGATGAGCGCGATGTTGAGCGCATTGGTGATGACCACGACGTTCTGCAGGTCGGCGCGGTCGAGCAGCGCGGCGGCGATCGCCGTCGTGGTGGTGCCGACGTCGAGGACGATGGCCTGGCCCGACTCGACGAGCCCGGCCGCCGCCCGGCCGATCCTGGCCTTCTCGTCGCTCGCGGCGAGCAGCGACTGCTCGAAGGGCCGCTCGAGCTCGCCCGGTCGTCCGCCGGCGACGGCGCCGCCGTGCACCCGCACGAGCGACCTCGCCTCGGCGAGCGCGTCGAGATCGGCCCGCACGGTGACCTCGGAGACGTGGAACCGCCTGCTGAGCTCGCCCACCTTGGCGAAGCCCCGCTCGTCGACGAGGGCGAGGATCTGCTCGCGCCGAGCCGCAGCGGGAGGGGAGACCTGCGCTTCGACCATGGGTTTATCTTCGATTACTTGCGTATTCTTGTCAATGAGCGCTAAGGTTTCCTGCGTTCGAAACCATTCGAAGGAACTCCTATGTCACCGATCGTCAAACGCGACTACCGTCTTGCCGACGGACGCGAGCTCATCTACTTCGACGACGAGGACACCACGCTGGCTCCGGATCGCAAACCGGATGCGCGCATCCTCGATCCGAGGCCGGCCACCGCCGTCATGCGCCAGGACCCGCTGACCGGCGAATGGATCTCCATCGCCGCCGCCCGCCAGAACCGGGTCTTCCTGCCGCCGGACGACCAGGACCCGCTCGCCCCCGCGAGCGAGAACAACCCCTCCGAGATCCCCGACGACTACGACGTCGCGGTCTTCGAGAACCGTTCCCCCTCCTTCGGCCCCGACCTCTCCGCGGCCTTCGACCCCACGGAACTGGCCACCGTCGGCCTCGGGCGGACGCTGCCGTCCATCGGCCGCTGCGAGGTCGTCTCGTTCAGCCCCAGCCACGAGGGCGCCTTCGGCAGCATCACCCGGTCCCGCGCGCGCACGGTCATCGAGGCCTGGGCCGACCGCACCGCGGCGCTGTCGGCACTGCCGGGCATCCAGCAGGTCTTCCCCTTCGAGAACCGCGGCGAGGCGATCGGCGTGACCCTGCGCCACCCGCACGGGCAGATCTACGCCTACCCATACGTCACCCCGAGGACCACGCGGCTGCTGGAGTCGATCGAGAGGTTCGGGCCCGACCTGTTCGAGCGCATCCTCGAGTTCGAGAGCGCCTCGGAGCGGGTCGTCCTGCGGGGCGAGCACTGGACGGCATTCGTGCCCTTCGCCGCCCGCTGGCCCATCGAGGTGCACATGCTCCCGCACCGTCACGTCGCGGACTTCGCGGAGACGAACGACGAGGAGCGCGAGGAGCTCTCCGGCCTGTACCTGAGGCTGCTGCGCGGCATCGACGCTCTCTACGACACCCCGACGCCCTACATTGCCGCCTGGCACCAGGCACCGGTGAACGTCGGTCGCGACACCGTCCGCCTCATGCTGCAGGTCACCTCGCCCAGGCGGGCGGAGAACAAGCTCAAGTACCTGGCCGGCTCCGAGGCGGCCATGGGTGCGTGGATCGGCGACGTGCCGCCGGAGAAGTCGGCCGCCCTGATCAGGGACGGCCTCGATCGAGTTGAGGAGCCAGAGGCATGAGCGACATCCGCGACGAGGTGCGGTCCGGGTTCACCGAGACCTTCGGGTACGAGCCGGCCGGCCTCTGGTCCGCTCCCGGCCGGGTGAACCTCATCGGCGAGCACACCGACTACAACGGCGGCTTCGTGCTGCCCTTCGCGATCGACCGGCGCACCGTCGTCGCCCTCGCGCTGCGCGACGACTGCCTCGCCAGGGTGGCGAGCTCCTTCGCCGACGAGGTCGTCGAGATCGACCTCACCGAGCTCTCCCCCGACCGCCTGCACGGCTGGGCGGCCTACCCGCTCGGCGTCGCCTGGGCGCTCGGCGAGCACGGCGCGGATCTCTCCGCCGTTCCGGGCTTCGACGCCTACATCGAATCCGACGTTCCCGTCGGCTCCGGGCTCTCGTCCTCCGCGGCCATCGAGAGCGCGGTGGCCATCGCCCTCAACGACGTGTGGCGCCTGCGCCTCGACCGTCCCGAGCTCGCGAGCGTCGGCCAGCTGGCCGAGAACAAGGCCGTCGGCGCCCCGACCGGCATCATGGACCAGTCGGCGTCCCTGCTCGGGCAGAAGGACTCCGCGGTGTTCCTCGACTGCCGCTCCCTCGAGTCGCAGATCGTCGACCTGGGCCTCACCGCCGCCGGCCTCGTCGTCCTCGTCATGGACACCGGCGTCAGCCACGCGCACGCGACCGGCGGCTACGCCGAGCGGCGCGCATCCTGCGAGCTCGGAGCCCGGATGCTCGGGGTCGAGTCGCTGCGCGAGGTGTCGATCGACGACCTCCCGCGAGCGCGGACGATCCTCGACGACGTGACCTTCCGCCGGGTGCGCCACGTCGTCACCGAGGACCAGCGCGTGCTGGACACCGTGCGAACCCTTCGGGAGTCCGGACCGGCCGCGATCGGGGAGCTGCTCGACGCCTCCCACCGCTCCATGCGCGACGACTTCGAGATCTCGGTCCCCGAACTCGACCTCGCCGTCGAGACCGCGCAGGAGAACGGGGCGATCGGCGCGCGGATGACCGGCGGCGGATTCGGCGGGGCGGCCATCGCACTCATCCGTAAGGATGATCTCTCCCGGATCCAGGTTGCTATCGAGGGAGCATTCGCGGAACATGGTTTTGGCCTTCCCGACACGTTCGTGGTGGTCGCCGCCCAGGGGGCGTCCAGGGAGAGCTGATCCAGGAGGAGACGACGTGCGAGGACCGCTGATCAGGGCATCGATCGGCGTGATCGGGGCACTGACGGTCGCCGCGATGCTGGCCGGATGCGCGGAGTCGAAGGCGGCTGCGCCCGCGTCGAGCCGGTCGGCCGATCCCGCACCGACGTCCTCGGCGAGCGCCACCCCGGCGAAGCCCTCCGACACCCTGTTCACGGTCACCGCGAACGTGCGCGGCAAGGACGGCAGCACGATCGCCGTCCAGCTCACCGCCCATCAGCCCGTGCCATCCACCGCCTCCGGTGCGAAGCCGCTCGAGGCCGAGTTCCTCAAGGCCTGCGGAGGCGACCAGGGCGACGGCACCCCGGTGACGGCGGACACGCTCGCCGGTGGCGGGAGCGTCCTCGTCTCCCTTGACCTGGCCAGCAGCGTCGTCGGCAAGCCCTTCGCCTACCCGCTCGATCTCTCGCTCGGCAGCCCGGACACGGGCTGGTCGGCGAGCGGGAAGGGCATCACCCCGACCGACAGCACCGCACCGTGCACGAGCGGATACCGCTGGGGCACCTCGGGAACCGCCCACGGGGTCGCCGACTTCGAGAGCGGAAGCACGGAGCCCGACCCCACTCTGTGGCGCTTCGCGCGCTACGGCTTCTCGGTGCCGTTCGACTCCGGCGCGACCATCGAGGCGTGCACGGTCAACCTCACCGATCTGGCCAGGCCCATCGTCGCGGGGGTCGCTGGCTGGGATGCGAGCGCGCCGGCGAGCGGCATCGACTGCAGCATCGGCTACGTCGGGGAGTAGCCTCCCGCTCCGAGCGACTACAGCCGCTCCGCCGCCTCCACGACGTTCTGCATGAGCATCGCCCGCGTCATCGGCCCGACCCCTCCAGGAACCGGGGACAGCCAGCCCGCCACCTCCGCCACGCCGGGGTCGACGTCGCCGATGAGCCTCGCCTTGCCGGTCTCCTCGTTCACGCGGCGGGTGATGCCGACGTCCAGCACGGCGGCGCCCGGCTTCACCCAGTCGGCCGTCACCAGCCCGGGAACGCCGACCGCGGCCACGACGATGTCGGCGCGCCGCACCTCGTCCGCGAGGCCGACGGTTCTGGAGTGGGCGAGGGTGACCGTGGCATCCAGCCCCTTGCGGGTGAGCAGCAGGCCGAGCGGACGGCCAACCGTCAGGCCGCGGCCGATGACGACGACGTGCCGCCCGGCGATCGGCACGTCGTAGCGCCTCAGCATCTCGACGAGGCCGGCAGGGGTGCAGGGCAGCGGGGAGTGGAGCTCGCCGGCGACGCCGAGCACCAGGCGGCCGAGGTTCATCGGGTGCAGGCCGTCGGCATCCTTGGCCGGGTCCATGAGCTCGAGCATGGCGTTCTCGTCGATCGCCGCTGGAAGGGGCAGCTGGACGATGTAGCCGGTGACCGCGGGGTCGTCGTTGAGATCGCGGATGGCGGAGCGGACATCCGCCTCGCTCGCGTCCGCCGGCAGGTCGACCCTGATGGACTCGATGCCGAGCTCGAGACTGTCGCGGTGCTTGCCGCCGACGTAGGAGAGCGACCCGGGGTCGTCGCCGACCAGGAGCGTGCCGAGCCCCGGGCGGACGCCCCTGGCCTTGAGCGCGCTGATGCGGTCGACGAGCTCGGCCTTCACTGCCGCCGCGGTGGCGACGCCGTCCATGCGTACTGCGGTCATGTCAGTTCCCTTCGAGTGAGTCCGTGCTGTCTTTCCGTGCCTGTCCCGTTCCGTGCCCGAGCCATCCCGCGCTGCCACCCCGCCACGCCATCCCGTGACGCCGCTCAAGGGACAACTTTTGTCCTTCGTCGGGGCGAGGAAGCTGCAAAGCTGTCCCTTGGCGGGAATCCGGGCCGGAAGCCGAGCCGAGGCGGGTCAGGCCCAGGTGCCGGGGCTCGTGAGTCCCGGGTAGAGCGGATAGCCGTCGGTGAGCTTCAGCACCCTGGCCCGGAGCGCGGCGATGTCGGGGGACGGCTTGAGGGCCGTCGCAATGATGTCGGCGACCTCCGTGAACTCCTCGTCACCGAAACCGCGGGTGGCCAGCGCCGCGGTGCCGATGCGGACGCCGGACGGGGTCATGGCCGGCCGCGGGTCGAACGGCACGGCGTTGCGGTTCACGGTGATGCCGACGGAGTGCAGGATGTCTTCCGCATCCTGACCGTGAATGGCCGAGGTGCGCAGGTCGACGAGCACCAGGTGCACGTCGGTGCCGCCGGTGAGCACGTCGATGCCCGCCGCCCGCGCATCAGGGGCGGTCAGGCGCTCGGCGAGGATCTGCGCCCCGCGCACCGTGCGCTCCTGACGGTCGCGGAACTCCGGCTCGGCCGCGAGCTTGAACGCCGTGGCCTTGGCGGCGATGACGTGCATGAGCGGGCCGCCCTGCTGCCCGGGGAAGACGGCCGAGTTGAGCTTCTTCGCCAGCTCGGTGTCCCGGCTGACGATGAACCCGGAGCGGGGACCGGCGAGCGTCTTGTGCGCCGTGCTGGACACGACGTCGGCGTAGGGGACGGGCGAGGGATGCAGCCCGGTCGCGACGAGCCCGGCGAAGTGGGCCATGTCCACCCAGAGCTTTGCACCGACCTCGTCGGCGATGGAGCGGAAGGCCGCGAAGTCGAGCTGGCGGGAGTACGCCGACCAGCCGGCGATCAGCACGCTCGGCCGGTGCTCGAGGGCCTTCTCCCTGACGACGTCCATGTCGACGCGGAAGGTCTCCGGATCGACCCCGTACGCGGTCGCGTTGTAGAGCTTGCCGGAGAAGTTGAGCTTCATACCGTGGGTGAGGTGGCCGCCGTGCGCGAGCTCGAGGCCCAGGATGGTGTCGCCGGGGGTCGCGATCGCTGCGAGCACCGCGGCGTTCGCGGAGGCGCCGGAATGCGGCTGGACATTGGCGAACTCCGCGCCGAACAGCTTCTTGACCCGCTCGATGGCGAGGTTCTCCGCGATGTCGACGAACTCGCATCCGCCGTAGTACCTGCGGCCGGGATAGCCCTCGGCGTACTTGTTCGTGAGCACGGAACCCTGCGACTCGAGCACGGCCCGGGAGACGAAGTTCTCGCTCGCGATCATCTCGAGCGTTCCGCGCTGGCGGCCCAGCTCCTGGTCGAGGACCGCGGCGATCTCCGGGTCGACGCTCGCGAGCGGATCGGTGAAGGTGGAGGGGAGGGACGAGGAAGCGGGGTTTGTTGAGACTGAATCTGTAGAGGACACTGACTGCTCCTTTGGCACGACCGGACGGGAATAACGGTATCCGGTTCGGCCCAGGCGTACGGCCGAAACGTGAAGTCAGTCGCTCCCCGATGGTTGCCCATCTCAACGCCAGTTGCGACCCGCCCGAGTCTACCGGTTGGAGGGCCGCCGCCGCAGGAGCGCATCCGAGGCGATCACGAGCGCGATGGAGAACAGCAGCACCCCGACGTAGACCCAGGGAAGGGCGGAGAGGCCGAGACCCGCCAGCACGATCGAGCCGACGAGCGCGCCGCCGCCGATGCCCACGTTGAAGGCGCTCGTGTAGAAGGCGCTCGAGGCGTCACGGATGCGCGCGGGCGCCGCGTGCAGCAGCCGCGTCTGGAGCAGGGGCGGCAGCGCCCCCATGGCCAGCCCCCAGAGGAAGAAGGCGGAGAGCGCGAGCGGCACCATCCGCGGAACGATGGCGAGCGTCAGCGTGGTGCAGAGGATCAGCACCAGGCCGGCCATGAGCCCGAGCCGGGGACGACGGCCGAGCCAGACCGCGACGAGCACGAGCGAGACGGCCCCCGCCGCGCCGTAGAGGAACAGGACGGGGCCGACGGCCGACTCGTGGAGGCCGACGGCGCGCACGAGGTAGGGCGCGATGAAGGTGTAGAAGCAGTACTGGCCGAGCATGGTGATCGCGGTGATCACGCAGACGAACACCACCGCCGTCACCGAATGGTCACGCCGGGGCTCCTCATCCCCCGCGAACTCCTCGGTGAGGACGGTGATCGAGCCGGTCGACGTCCCCACGAGGGTCGAGGTGCTGAGGTGGTCGACGCGCGGAAGGAAGCGGTAGACGAAGCCGGCGGCGACGAAGGTGAGCGCGGCGAGGATGACGAAGCTCAGGCGCCATCCGACCGCCCCTCCGAGCGCGGTCCCGAGCGGGACGCCGAGCACAAACGCGAGAGAGCCGCCGCCGAGGGTGATCGACACCGCCCTGCCCAGCTGCTCCTTGGGCACCAGATAGGCCGAGTATGCGCCGACCACCGACCAGAAGACACCGTGGGCGAGGCCGCCAAGGATGCGCGAGAGCACGAGCACCGGATAGTTGGGCGCCAGCGCGGTGAGCAGCGCGCTCGCCACGAAGATCACGAGAACGCCCACCACGAGGGCATGCCGCGGAAGCCGCCTGGTCAGCGCGGTCAGCGGCGCGCTCGACAGCACGACGGTGAACGCGAAGACGGAGACGGTGACGCCGATCTCCGACTCGCTGACGCCGAGCTGGTGGCTCATCTCCGGCAGCAGGCCGGTGGGCAGCATCTCGATCGTGACGCTCATGAACACGGCGACGGCCAGCGTGATGAGGGCGAAATAGGGGAAGCGCGATGACGAGACGGGCGTTTGCGGCGCGGCCATGGGAGAGAAGGTCTTCTTCGAGGAGAGGGTTGAGCGTCACGCCGCCCGCGGGAGCCGCGGCACCTGCGGCATCCCTTCCAGCGTAGCGGCCGGGAGGCAATAGCCTATGAACGTGACTTCGCCCGATCCCACCCACTGGGTGCTGACCCTGGTCTGCGCCGACCGCCCCGGCATCGTGCACGCGATCAGCGGGGCGATCGTCGCCTCCGGAGGCAACATCACCGAGTCGCAGCAGTTCTCCAGCGAGGATACCGGCACCTTCTTCATGCGCCTCCAGGTGCTGTCGACCATCGACCGGACCGGCTTCGAGGCGGCGCTGCTGCCCGTGACCGAGCGCTACGGGATGACCTGGAAGCTGGATGTTGTCGGCCGGCCGCTGCGCACCCTCGTCCTGGTCTCGAAGGCCGCGCACTGCGTCAACGACCTCCTGTTCCGCGAGCGCGCGGGTCAGCTGCCCGTCGAGCTCCCCCTCGTGCTCAGCAACCATCCCGACCTCGCCGACCTGGCCGAGTTCTACGGGGTCCCCTTCGAGGCGCATCAGGTGGTGTCCGAGGGCCAGAAGCTCGCCTTCGAGGACCGGATCGTGGATGCCGTCGAGCAGTTCGACATCGAGCTGGTCGTGCTCGCCCGCTACATGCAGATCCTGTCCCCCGCCCTCTGCGCCAGGCTCGAGGGCCGGATCATCAACATCCACCATTCCTTCCTCCCCGGCTTCAAGGGCGCCAATCCCTACCGCCAGGCCCACGCCCGCGGCGTCAAGCTGATCGGCGCGACGGCCCATTTCGTCACGAGCGACCTCGACGAGGGGCCGATCATCGAGCAGAACGTCGTCCGCGTCGACCACTCGCGGACCGTCGCCGAGCTCGTGTCCATCGGGCAGGACGAGGAGTCGCGCACCCTCACCCAGGCGGTGACCTGGTTCGCCGAGAACAGGGTGCTGCGCGACGGCGCACGCACGATCATCTTCCGATGAGGATCGGCCCGAACGGTCTGCTCCGCCTCCTACTGGAGCTCTTCGCCCTCTTCTCGCTCGGCTACTGGGGCTACCTGGCCTGGCCGTTCCCCTGGCCCGCCGTGCTGTTCATGATCGGCGCGCCGCTGTTCGCCGCCGCCGTCTGGGCCCTGTTCCGCTCGCCGAGGGCCGTGCTGCCGCTCGACCCGGTCGGCCGGGTGCTGGTGGAGATCCTCCTCCTGGGGGCCGCGGCGGTCGCCTGGGTCATGCTCGGCCATCCGATCGTCGGCGGGGTGTTCGCGGTGATCGCCGCCGCGAGTGGCATCGTGAACGGCAGGGCGGAATTCGCGAGGGAGACGACGGACCGATGACGATCCTGTTCCATGGGGCACGCAAGCTGGACGCGAACGGCCAGGTCGACGACTTCTGGATGCTCGTGGACGGCACCACGATCGCCGCGACCGGCTCCGGCCCGCGGCATCCGGATGCGACGGAGCTGGTGGACGTCGACGGCCGCTGGTTCGTCCCCGGCTTCATCGACCTGCACGCCCACGGCGGCGGCGGGCACTCCTACGACGACGGACCGGAGGAGATCGCCGGTGCGCTGGCGACCCACCGTGCGCACGGCACCACGAGGTCCGTGCTCAGCCTCGTCGCGAATCCGGTGGCCTACCTGCGGGAGAGCCTCTCGCTCATCGCCGACCTCGCCGAGTCCGACCCGCTCGTGCTCGGTTCCCACCTCGAGGGCCCGTTCCTCGCCGCCGGCAGGCACGGGGCGCACAATCCGGAGTTCCTCATCGACCCGAGCCCCTACGACGTCGAGGAGCTGATCGGGGCCGCGCGCGGCACGCTGCGGCAGCTGACCATCGCCCCGGAGCTGCCCGGAGCCCTCGAGACGATCGACGTCCTCGTCGAGAACGGGGTGACCGTGGCGATCGGGCACACCGAGGCGAGCTTCGAGGTCGCCCAGCAGGCCTTCGATCGTGGGGCGCGGTTGCTCACCCACGTGTTCAACGCGATGCCGGGCATCCATCACCGGGCGCCCGGCCCCGTCGTCGCGGCCTTCGAGGACAAGCGGGTGACCATCGAGCTGATCCTCGACGGCCAGCACGTGCATCCGGAGGTCGCCGCGATGGTCTTCGCCTCCGCTCCCGGTCGGGTCGCCCTCGTCACCGACGCGATGGCCGCCGCCGGCGCCAGCGACGGCGACTACCGGCTCGGATCGCTCAACGTCACGGTGCGGGGCGGTCTCGCGCTGCTCTCCGGAACCTCGACCATCGCCGGGTCGACCCTGACCCAGGACGCCGCGCTGCGCTGCGCGATCGCCGCGGCCCACGTGCCTCCGCGGGAGGCGATCGCGGCCCTCACCGTCGCGCCGGCCAGGGCACTCGGCATCGGACACCGGCACGGCCTGCTCTCCCCCGGCTTCGTCGCCGACGCCGTGCTGCTCGACCATGAGTGGCACGTGCACGAGGTCTGGGCGGACGGCGCGCGCATCCACTCCGCCTGAGGCGCGGCGTGCGGTCGGACCGCTACAGCTGCTCCCAGACCGGCTTGTTCGCCCAGGCGTAGCGGTAGTAGTCGACGTTCGCGAGCCGGGAGGCCGCGGCCTCGTCGACGAGCACCGTGACATGCGGATGCAGCTGGATGGCCGACCCCGGCGCGCTCGCGGTGACCGGCCCCTCCACCGCGGCGGCGATCGCCTCCGCCTTGGCCTCGCCGAAGGCGAAGAGCAGCAGATGCCTGGCCCTGCGGATCGTGCCGAGTCCCTGGGTGATGCAGTTGACCGGGACGTCGTCGATCGAGGCGAAGAAGCGAGCGTTGTCGCGGCGGGTCTGCTGGGTGAGGGTCTTCACGCGGGTCAGCGATTCGAAGGACGATCCCGGCTCGTTGAACCCGATGTGTCCGTCGGTGCCGATGCCGAGGATCTGCAGATCGACGCCCCCGGCCTCGCGGATCGAGCGCTCGTAGTCCTCGCCGGCCTTCTCGATGGGTCCCCGGTCGCCGGGCACCCGGATGCGCGCGGGGTCGAGCCCGAGCGGTTCGATCACCTCCCGGGTGATCACGGCGCGATAGCTCTCCGGGTGCCCGGCGGGAAGCCCGACGTATTCGTCCAGGGCGAATCCCCGGACGAGCGAGAGATCGGCTCCGCGCGCCGCGAGGGCCCGATAGACGGCGAGCGGCGTCGATCCGGTGGCGAGGCCGAGCACGGCATCCGGCTTCGAGGCGACGAGCGCGAGGATGGTGTCCGCCGCGAGCTCACCGGCCCGCGCCATGTCCTCGACGATCACGATCTCTGCCACTAGAGCACCCCTGTCATTGTTGTACCGACGAAGGCCGCGCCGACGGCGGCGGCCGAGAATCCCGAGGGGACCAGCCGGACCCGATCGGCGAGCCCGAGGGAGGCCACGAAGGGCGAGGACGCCCAGGAGTCGAACATGTCGCGAACCCCGAGGAGGAGGGGCTCGCCGAGCGAGCTGATGCCCCCGCCGATGACGACGGTCTCGACGTCGACCGTGAGCACAAGCAGACGCACGGCGGAGGCGACGTTCTCGACGAGCCTCCGTCGCACCTCCACCGCCCGGGGGTCGCCGGCCTCCGCCGCCTCGAACAGGGCCTGCACCGGTCGCTCCGCGGTCGTCGGCCACTGCCGGGACACGGCGGAACCGGACGCGACCATCTCCAGGCATCCCCGCTGACCGCAGGGGCAGAGCGGCCCCTCCGGGTCGACGGGGATGTGGCCGATCTCGCCGGCCGTCCCCCGGGATCCGCGCCACAGCTCGCCCTTGAGGACGAGGCCGGCGGCCAGCCCCGTCCCGAGGTTGAGGTAGGCCATCGAGCTCGTGTCGGGCATCCCGAGGAGGTGGAACGCCCCGAGGGCCGCGGCGTTGACGTCGTTCTCCACCCGCACGGGAACGCCGAGGAGACCGGAGAGCTTCGCGCCGAGCTCGAGCTCCTCGATGCCGAGGTTGACCGCGTGGGAGACGCGCCCGATCTCGCTGTCGACGGCGCCGGGGATGCCGACGCCGACGGACTCGAAGTCCTCCACCGCCACCCCACTCGCGGCGGCGAGCGCGGTGATCGCCTCCACCGCCGTCGCGATCACGGCGTCGGAACCGAAACCGGTCGGCGTCCGCAGCTGGTGCAGCACCGTGCCGTCGCGGTCCACCGATACCGCATCCGTCTTCGTGCCGCCGATGTCTATGCCGACCCTCACGGTGCATCCGCTTTCTGTTGACTGCTCTGTCCGGCACGATCGAGCCAGACGGTCAGGGCCTCGCCGACGTGCCTCGACGCCCCGAAGGTGGCCACGTCGGCGTAGGCGCGGTCGTCGTCCGGCCATCCCATGTCGACGACGATGGTCTCCGGATGCTCGCGCCTGAGCTCGTCGATCAGGGCCCGCACCCACTCGTGCCGGTGGTTGTCCTTGCCGATGAGCACGGGCTGCAGGCCGTCGGGGATCTCGATGCGATCGCCGCGGCTCACCCGGACCACCTCGGCGCCCGCGGCGGCCGGCCCCCAGGGCGACGGGCCGACCGCGATGTTCGTCGTGGTCTCCAGCGTGAGCAGAAGACGCCCGTCGCTGACCGTCACGGCCTCGCCGATCTCGAAGACGCCGATCGTCCGCTCCCGGTCGAAGGACGCGGCCGGACCATCGTATGCCTCGGGCGGAATGCTCTCCAGGTCGTCGCGCAGCTCGGTGGCGAGGCGCCGCGTCCTCAGCGCGGCGTCCGTCAGCCTCGCGGCCTCCAGGCGGCCGTCCGACACGGCGCCGTCCAGGGCCGCCTCGATCTCGCGGAGCTGGGCATCCGTGTTGGCGGTGCCGAGGCAGAGCAGGTCGCAGCCGCCGGCGATCGCCCGCACGGCGGCCTCCGGGATGCCGATGCCGCCGCTCGCGCCGGCCATGTCCAGGGCGTCGGAGACGATGACACCGTCGAAGCCGAGCTCACCGCGGAGCAGGTCCTGCAGGATGCGCCGCGAGAACGTCGCGGGCCTCTCTCGGTCGACCCGCGGGAGCAGGATGTGCGAGGTCATGATCGTGCGGGCACCCGCCGCGATCGCGGCGGCGAAGGGCACGAGCTCCCGCTCGCGAAGGGCCTCGAGCGGCCGGTCGACGACGGGCATGGCGAGATGCGAGTCCTGCGCGGTGTCTCCATGCCCCGGGAAATGCTTGGCGCTGGCCGCCGTGCCCGTGGACTCCAGCCCGCGAACCCAGGCGGCGGCGTGCCTGGCCACGAGCGCGGCATCGGCGCCGAAGCTGCGCACGCCGATGACCGGGTTCTTCGGGTTCGAGTTGACGTCGACGTCCGGCGCGAAGTCGAGGTTGCAGCCGGCCAGGCGCAGCTGCCGCCCCACGGACCGTGCGACGGACTCGGTGTACTCGACGTCGTCGATGCGGCCGAGCACGGCGTTGCCGGGGAAGGGGGAGCCGGTCCGCTCGTAGAGCCGGGTGACGTCGCCGCCCTCCTCGTCGACGGCCACGATGGCGAGCGGATTGGCCGCCCGGATGTCCGCGGTCAGGGCGCGCAGCTGCTCGGGGCAGACGATGTTCTCGCCGAACAGGCAGACGCCGGCGAGGCCGTTCCGCAGGCGCGCGGCCAGCCAGTCGGGAAGGGCCGTGCCGACGAACCCGGGCAGCAGCACTCCCGCCGCGTCCTCGCTCATCCCTTCACCGCCCCACTCACGAGACCGCTGGTCATCCGCCCCTGGACGAACAGGAAGAAGATGATCACCGGCAGCGCGACGAGGGTCGAGGCCGCCATGACCTGACCCCAGTCGATCGCCTTGCTCGCGCTGGCCTGGATGAAGCCGCGCAGCCAGAGCGGCAGCGTCTGACTCGAGTTGTTCTGCAGCACGACGAGGGCGACCGTGAACTCGTTCCAGGCCTGGAGGAAGGCATAGACGCCGGAGGCGACGAGGCCGGGGGCGAGCAGCGGGAAGGTGATGCGCAGGAAGGCCTGGGTGCGGCTCAGCCCGTCCACCATGGCGGCCTCCTCAAGCTCCGCGGGGATGCCCGCCACGAAGCCGCGCAGCATCCAGATGGTGAACGGCACGACCGCGGCGATGTAGATGATGCTCACCCCGAGCACGGTGTTGAGCAGGTTGACCGAGGCCATCAGCTTGTACTGGGCGATGAAGAGGCCCTCGGCCGGCAGCATCTGGATGAACAGGATTGTCAGGACGAACGCGCGGCGTCCGCGGAAGCGGAACCGGCTGATGGCGAGGGCGGCGAGGAACGCGAAGAACAGGCAGCAGACCACCACAATGAGGGCGATGGTGAGGCTCATCCCGAGGGCGGGGAAGAAGGTGCCGCCCCGGAACACCGCGAGGAAGTTGTCGAAGGACCCGCCGAAGGGCAGGAAGGTCGGCGTCGCCGACTGCAGCACGACGTTCGGCAGCAGGGAGGAGTTGACCATCCAGTAGACGGGGAAGATCCAGACCAGGGCGACGACGACGCCGAGGACACCGAGCAGGATCCTGCCCGGCCTCGGCCGGCGCCTGCGGGACGGGGTGACGGTCACGACTCGTCCTCCCTCAGGAGGCTGCGCACGTAGAACGCGCTGATGGCGACCGTGAGGATGAGCACGAAGACGGAGACGGCGGACGCCATCCCGAAGTCGCTCGACCCGGTGCCGAGCTGATAGATGTAGGTGCCGAGGAGGTTGGTCTCGCTGGCGATGGAGCCGGCGTCCTGGAGCAGCCTGATCTGGGTGAAGACCCGCAGGTCCCAGATCACTTGCAGCAGCAGCACGATGCCGAGCACCGGCCGGATGATCGGGACGATGATGCTCCAGAAGCGCTGGCTGGGGCTCGCGCCGTCCATCTGCGCCGCCTCGATCACCTCGCCGGAGACCTGGGTCAGCCCGGCGTAGACGGAGAAGGCGACGAAGGGGACGCTCATCCAGACCACGATGATCATCGCGACGAAGAAGAACGACAGCGGGTTCTGCAGCCAGTTGTGGTCCTGGAACGGCAGGCCGAGCGCGGTCAGCACCCAGTTGACGACGCCGCGCCTCCAGTCGAACAGCCAGTTCCAGACCGTCATCGCGGCCACCACCGGCATCGCCCAGGCGAGCAGCATCGCGATCTGGATGACGATGCGCACCGCCCGGCCGACGGCCTTCATGAGCAGGGCGACGAGCACTCCGAGCCCCATGGTGACCCCCGCGGTGACGAAGCAGAAGGCCACGGAGCGGAGGATGACCGTCCACAGGTACGGATCGGTGGCCAGTCTCACGTAGTTGTCGAGCCAGACGAAGGGGGCTGGCTGGCCGAACTGCTGCGCGAGACCGAACTTCTGGGTCGAGGTGATCAGCTGCCAGACCAGCGGATAGCCCATCGCGATGGCGAGGATGGCCACGGACGGGATGATGAGGAAGTACGGGGTGAGCGGGCGACGCCGACGGCGACGGACCGGGGTTCCCGGCGCTCCGGGAGTCTCGGCGATGGCGAGCCCCTGCACGGTGGCCTCTGCTGTCACGGGGACCCTCCTCCTTCCTTCGGTTCGTTCGATCGTGGCGCGGGCGGCCGGCCTCGGCCGACCGCCCGCGGGGATGCCGCTACTTGGCGTTCAGCATCGGGGTGATCTTGCTGTCGTACTGGGTGGCGAGGGCCTTGAGGTCCGGCGCATCCTTGATCTTGCTGAAGAACTCCTCGAGCACGTTCGAGGACTCGACGGATGCCCATCCGGGCGCCGCCGGGGTCAGCTTCGAGTTCGAGGCCGACGAGATGAGCGCCTTGGCGAACTCGTCGTCACCGAGCGACGAGACGTACTTGGAGTTCGCCGGCCCGAGACCATTCTTGCCCAGCATCTCCTGGTAGGTCTTGGAGAAGATGATCTTCAGGAGCGTCTTGGCCAGTCCCGGGTTCTTGCTCTTGGCGGAGATCCCGATGTTGGAGCCGCCGGCGAAGACCGGTGCCGGCTTGCCGTCGTTGCCGGGGAGGGCGAAGACGCCGAAGGTGTTGTCGTCCCAGGTGCGGGTGACCTTGCCGTCCTTCTCGCCCTTCGTCCCGATCGACCAGTGCGCCCAGCCCGGGGCCATGATCGTCGCCGCGGCGAGCGACACCGGGGTGGTCGGGTCGGTGGTGGTCGCGCCGGGAATGGCGTCGTCGTCGTTCAGGTAGATGTACTGGTTGCTGTCCTTCGCGTCGTTCGGCGCGTTCGAGGCCGACTTGTACAGCGCCTGAAGCTGTTCGAGGCCCTTGAGCGTCGCCGGGTCGTCGAGGGTCGCCGTCCACTTGCCGCCGGACTCCTTGGCGATGTCGCCGCCGTTGGCGAAGATCCAGGAGATCCCGTCGCGCCAGTCCTGGCCGCCGAGGTAGAAGCCGGAGAAGTTCGCGATGCCCGCGGGGTTCTTCTCCGCGATCGTCGTGACATCCGTGTTGAACTCGTCGAGGGTCGTCGGGACGGTGGTGATCCCGGCCTTGGCCCAGATGTCCTTGCGGTAGAAGACGTAGCGCGAGCCGAAGTAGTAGGGCAGCGTGTAGTTCTTGCCGCTGACCTCGCCGGCCTGGACGAAGGACTGCAGCAGGTTGCTGCCGCCGAGGTCCTTGTACATGTCGGAGATGTCGAGGAAGGCGCCGACGTTGGTGAAGGTCGGCGACTGGGTGTTGCCCATCTCGGTGACGTCGGGCGTGTTGTTGGCGTCGGGCAGCGCGGTGGTGAGCTTGGTGACGATGTCGCCCCAGTCCTGCTGCTGGATGTTCAGCTTTCCACCGGTCTCCTTCGTGAACTCCTTCTTCAGGTAGCTGCGAAGCGCGTCGGGGGTGTCCGCCCCGGCGAGCCAGAGGGTGATCGTCTTGCCCTTGCCGTCGGTGCTGGCACCGCCGCCGGAGGAGGTGTCGGATCCGGAGCTGCAGGCGCCGAGCGCGAGGACAGAGGCGAGAGCGACAGCGGTGACGCCGGCTAGCTTTCTCTTCATTGCTGTTCCTTTCAGGATGTCGATGGCGACAGGGGCGCATCGACGGTGCGGAGGGAGACCGGCCAGGATCGTCGATCGAATGTTTGTTAGTGTGCCTTACCAAACCCCGGAGCGGCAAGCTTTGTTAGCACTGTTTACAAAACCGAAACTTTTGGGCGGGCCGGCGGACCCGACGAGTGGCGCCGACGAGTGGCCCTGTCAACCACACCGTCGAGTCGCACTGTCGACCACACCGTCGAGCGGCGCCAGGAGCGCGATCCCGCGGCCCGGTCGAGCGCGGCTCAGGAGACGCCGAGCCGTTCCGACAGCACCATGACCGCGGCGCCCCGCAGGACGATGTCGTCGCCGAGGGTGGTCAGCCGCAGGACGAGGTCGCTGTGGAACTCCGCCATGGTGCGGGCGCGGACGGTCTCGAGCGTCGCGGTCAGCAGCGTCCCGTCCAGGAGGCCCGCCGGTCCGCTCAGCACCACGTCCGCGACGTTGAGGCCGCCGACCAGGGGGGCGAGCGCGATCCCCAGCCGTTCGCCGGCCTCGCGAAGGATGTCCTCCCGCTCCCCCGCGGAGTGCGCGGCGGCGAGCTTCGCATCGAGACGCGGTGTCGCCAGCCAGGTCTCGAGACAGCCGTGTTTGCCGCAGCTGCACTCGGCGCCGCCATCCGTCCCGACCACGACGTGGCCGATCTCGCCCGCGGCGAACCGGCTGCCGTAGAGCAGGGTCCCGCCCACGAGCAGTCCGGCGCCGACGCCGTGCCCGATCTTGACGAGCATCAGGTCCCCCGTCGCCTCGCCGAAGGAGTGCTCCGCGAGCACGGCGGCGTTGGCGTCGTTGGCGACCACGACCGCGAGCCCGAACCGCTCGGAGAGGATGTCCCGCAGACGCACACCGCTCCAGCCCAGGTTCGGCGCGCTCCGGACGACGCCGTCGAGGTCGACGACGCCGGGTGAGCCGACACCGAGGCCGAGGATCGGCGCGGTCGCCATCGCCACGAGGCGCTCGGCCAGGGTCACCACCTTGTCGACGGCCTGCTGCCCGGTGCTGCCGGCGAGCGGGATCTCGGCGCGGCCGAGGATGGTGCCATCCAGGTCGAGCACGGCGCCCCGGAACACGGAGTATTCGCTGAGATCGATGCCGACGATCTGGAACGCGCCCCGGTCGATGTCGATGAGCGTCGCCGGTTTGCCCGGCCTGGCCCCCTCGCGCTGGCCCATCTCAATGACCAGTCCCTCGGCCATGAGGTCGGCGACGAGGTCGGAAACGGTGACGCGGGTCAGTCCCGTGCTGCGGGCCACGTCCGCCCGGCTCTGATGTCCGCTCGAGTACAGGGTCTGCAGCACAAGCGATCGGTTGTGCCCGCGGGCGTGCTCCGGCAGCACCTTGCTGCTCGGACGCAGCACCCGCCCGCTCGAGACGTTGTGCTGGGAGACCCCGGCGGGCACGACGACGACCCCCTGGACCGCACCGCTCTCGCCGCCGAATTCGCTCATGTTTGTTAGTCAAGCTTACCAACCCGCCCTCCGCAACGGAGTGAGCGCGGCCGCCGAGCGTCCCGAACCCGCATCCCGCCACCTCGCCATCACCGCAGGCGTTGCCGTCGCCCCCAGGGGACAACTTGTGTCCTTCGCGCGGCCAGGGAAGGACAAAAGCTGTCCCCTGGGCGGCCGCTCGGCCTCGGCCGGCCTCCGCAGGCCGGGCCCGGGCGGGTGCCGCTAGCCCAGGCGCGCGGCCAGGTTCTTGTCGAGTGTGTCGAGGAACTCCTCGGTGGTCTGCCACTTCTGGTCGGGGCCGACGAGCGCGGCGAGGTCCTTGGTCATCGCGCCCGCCTCGACCGACTTCACCACGACGTCCTCGAGGGTCTGGCTGAACTCGATGAGCGCCTGGTTGCCGTCGAGCGTTCCCCGGTGGGCGAGGCCGCGCGTCCAGGCGTAGATCGAGGCGATGGGGTTGGTCGAGGTGGGCTTGCCCGCCTGGTGCATCCGGTAGTGGCGGGTGACCGTTCCGTGCGCGGCCTCCGCCTCGACGATGCTGCCGTCCGGGACGGACAGCACCGAGGTCATCAGGCCGAGCGAGCCGAATCCCTGGGCGACGGTGTCCGACTGCACGTCGCCATCGTAGTTCTTCGTCGCCCAGACGTAGCCGCCCTCCCACTTCATGGCCGAGGCGACCATGTCGTCGATGAGACGGTGCTCGTAGGTGAGCCCGGCCGCATCGAACCGCTCCTTGAACTCGGCCTCGAAGACCTCCTGGAAGATGTCCTTGAACCGGCCGTCGTAGGCCTTGAGGATCGTGTTCTTCGTCGACAGGTAGACCGGGTAATTGCGGGCCAGGCCGTAGTTGAGGCTGGCGCGCGCGAAGTCGCGGATGGAGGCATCCAGGTTGTACTGCACCTGCGCGACGCCGTCGCCGGGCGCCTGGTAGACCTCGAACTTCAGCGGCTCTGAACCGTCGTCCGGGGTGAAGCTCACCTCGAGCTTGCCCGCCCCGTGGAAGCGGAAGTCGGTGGCGCGGTACTGGTCGCCGAAGGCGTGACGGCCGATGATGATCGGCTTGTTCCAGCCAGGGACGAGCCGCGGGATGTTGGAGATGATGATCGGCTCGCGGAAGATGACGCCGCCGAGGATGTTGCGGATGGTGCCGTTCGGCGACTTCCACATCTTCTTCAGGCCGAACTCCTCGACGCGGGCCTCGTCCGGGGTGATCGTCGCGCACTTGACGCCGACCCCGTGCTTCTGGATGGCGTGGGCCGCGTCGATCGTGACCTGGTCGTCCGTCGCATCCCGGTTCTCGATCCCGAGGTCGTAGTACTCGAGGTTGATGTCGAGGTAGGGGTGGATCAGCGTGTCCTTGATCTTCTGCCAGATGATGCGGGTCATCTCGTCGCCGTCCAGCTCGACGACGGTGCCTTCAACCTTGATCTTGGACAAGCGACTCTCCTCTATGACGGGCCATTCTCCTACCGCGGATAGCTTACCCGTTTGCGTAACTATCTTGACATCGAGATAGTTGGCTCTGCTCCGGGACCTTCGACTACCTCTTCGCCGACGACGGGGATTACCCTGTCGTCATGGCTGAGTTACGACTGGAAGAGCTGTCCGCGAAGACGATCGTTGCGGCGAACAGCCTCACCCTCCGGCCCGGCCAGGAGCAGTTCGTGACGCCCCCGTCCTACGCGATCGCCGACGCCTACATCAACCCGGTCACCTCCTGGCCCCGGGTCGTTCTCGACGGCGAGACGGTCGTCGGCTTCATCCGCGGCAACTTCGATCCCGACGCCCTGCAGGAGGAGTTCCGCAGCTGCATCTGGCGCGT
>NZ_DASWPB010000073.1:0-12254 GCF_036404185.1 Lacisediminihabitans sp.
CTGTGCGATTCCGCCGGCGGGACGACCTGCTGGGCGGAGGGCTACATCGATCACGCGCTGGTGACCGCCTACGGCTTCGGCAGCCCGGCCAAGGACGTCGCGGTCCTCGCGGCCGTCGCCGTCAGCACCGCGAAAGGATGACGCGGCGAACCGGAGGGTGGTCCCGGCACGGCGTGTATCACCGGTGATACACTGCCAGCATGGATGCGGTGACCATGAGAGACCTGCGCAACCACGGTGGTGAGGTGCTCACTCGCGTTGCCCGCGGCGAGACGCTGGTCGTGACGCGGGACGGGGCAGAGGTCGCCGAGATTCGGCCCCTCCGCCGAGGAGCCGTGTCGCCCGCCGAGCTGATCGCACGACGCCGTTCGCTCCCGGACCTCGATGTCGATGCCTTCCGACGCGACATCGACTCCGTGCTGGACGCCACGATATGAGTCCCGACCGCTCCCGGGGTCTGCTCGACACCTCGACGATCATCCTGCTGGGACGCCTTCCGGACTCCACGTCCCTTCCCGCGGAGCCGATGATCAGTGTGATAACGCTGGCCGAGCTGTCGGTCGGCCCGCATGTGGCCGCATCGGATGAGGAGAGGGCCGCACGTCAGGCGCACCTTCAGCAGGCCGAAGCCGATTTCGAACCCATCCCCTTCGATGCCGCCGCGGCCAGGGCGTTCGGCCGGGTCGCCGCATCCCTTCGCCGCGCCGGCAGGAAGCCCGCGGCTCGCGCCTATGACGCGCTCATCGCCGCGACCGCAGTTGCGACCGCCATTCCGCTGTACACCTGCAACCCCTCGGACTTCGCGGGCATCGACGAGCTCGACGTCGTGGCCGTTCCCCATCCCGACCGCCGCTGAGGCGGGCGCGAGCCGGGCTCAGCCGTCTGCCTGTCCTCGTCGCGGCGGAGAAATTGTCTCGCGGCGGGAGACGGGCCTCCCGCCGTGGTGCAGTTTCTCCCGCCACCAACGGGAGACCGAGACGCAGGCCCGGCCAGAACTCCCGGCAACGGCCGGAGCTACTTCTTTTTCGCCTCGGTGTCCCCGGAGAGCGCGGCGATGAAGGCCTCCTGCGGCACCTCGACACGGCCGACCATCTTCATGCGCTTCTTGCCCTCCTTCTGCTTCTCGAGGAGCTTGCGCTTTCGGGTGATGTCACCGCCGTAACACTTCGCCAGGACGTCCTTGCGCATGGCGCTGATCGACTCGCGGGCGATGATGCGCGCCCCGATGGCGGCCTGGATCGGCACCTCGAACTGCTGCCGCGGAATGAGCTTCTTGAGCCGCTCGGTCATGAGCACCCCGTAGGCGTACGCCTTGTCCCTGTGCACGATGGCGCTGAAGGCGTCGACAGCCTCCCCCTGCAGCAGGATGTCCACCTTGACCAGGTCGGCATCCTGGTCGCCGGTCGGCTCGTAGTCGAGCGAGGCGTAGCCCTTGGTCAGGCTCTTCAGCTGATCGAAGAAGTCGAAGACGATCTCGCCGAGCGGCATCGTGTAGTGCAGCTCCACCCGGTCCTCGCCGACGTACTCCATGCCGTTCATCGTGCCTCGACGACCCTGGCAGAGTTCCATGACCGTGCCGACGTAGTCCTTCGGGGTGAGGATGGATGCCTTCACGATCGGCTCGGACACACTCGCGATCTTGCCGCCGGGGAACTCGCTCGGGTTGGTGACGGTGGTCACCCGCTTGTCCTCCGTCGTGACCCGGTAGATCACGGAGGGGGCGGTGGCGATGAGGTCGAGTCCGAATTCGCGCTCAAGGCGCTCGGTGACGATCTCGAGGTGCAGCAGGCCGAGGAACCCGCAACGGAAGCCGAAGCCGAGGGCGACGGAGGTCTCGGGCTCGTACACGAGCGCCGCGTCGGAGAGCTTGAGCTTGTCGAGGGCCTCACGCAGCACGGGATAGTCCGAGCCGTCGATCGGATAGAGGCCGGAGAACACCATCGGCTTCGGCTCGGAATACCCCCTGAGGGCGACGGTCGCCGGTTTCGCCGAGTTGGTGACGGTGTCACCCACCTTGCTCAGCCGCACGTCCTTGACGCCGGTGATCAGGTAGCCGACCTCGCCGACGCCGAGACCCTTCGTCGGGGTCGGCTCCGGGGCGCTCACCCCGATCTCGAGCAGCTCATGGGTGCTCTTGGTGCTCATCATCATGACCTTCTCGCGCGGGGCCATCGAGCCGTCGATCATGCGGACGTAGGTGATGACACCGCGGTAGGAGTCGTAGACGGAGTCGAAGATCATGGCGCGGGCGGGCGCATCCGCGTCCCCGACCGGGGCCGGGATGAGGCGGACGACCTGATCGAGCAGCTCCTCGACCCCCATTCCCGTCTTGCCGGACACCCGCAGCACGTCCTCGGGCCGGCCGCCGATGAGGCCGGCGAGCTCCCTCGCGTACTTGTCGGGGTCCGCGGCCGGCAGGTCGATCTTGTTGAGCACCGGGATGATGGTGAGGTCGTTGTCGAGGGCGAGATAGAGGTTCGCGAGCGTCTGCGCCTCGATGCCCTGGGCGGCGTCGACGAGCAGGATCGCGCCCTCGCAGGCGGCGAGCGAGCGGGACACCTCGTAGGTGAAGTCGACGTGCCCGGGGGTGTCGATCATGTTGAGGGCGTAGGTGGCCCCGTCCGATTCCCAGGGCATCCGCACGGCCTGGCTCTTGATCGTGATGCCCCGTTCCCGCTCGATGTCCATGCGATCGAGATACTGGGCCCGCATGTCGCGGTCGCTGACCACCCCGGTGATCTGCAGCATTCGATCGGCCAGCGTGGACTTGCCGTGGTCGATGTGGGCGATGATGCAGAAGTTGCGGATGAAGGCCGGGTCGGTCGAGGCCGGCTCGAGAGCCTGGAGTGCGCGGGGAGACATTTGTGTCATTGTCCCATGGCTCCGCCCTCGCTCCTATCCGACTCCCGTCCGAGCGGCCGCCCGACGCCCCCGTTCCCGCTTCGGCGCCCCCTCCCCCTTAAGGGGCGGTGGTATATCGGCGGCGATAGGGTGCAGAATAAGTCGAGAGCTACTCAGCGAAGCTGGGAGATCGCTAAGAGAGGGATGGATGTCGGGAGCAGTCTTCGATGACGAACGGGCTTTTGCCCCGCTCGAGTCGCTCCTCGATTTTCTGGACCGCGCACAGGACGTGCTCGCGGTCGAGCAGAACTTTCGAGATGGCGTGTTGACGATTCCCGTTCACCGGGGCGAGGCGGAGGTCGTGCCGACCGCGATCGTCACGACCACCCGGCACCGAGTGTGGGTCGTTCACCTGCCGGAGGACAACACCGATGGCAGGCTGAGGCGCAAGCTCGCCGAATGGTGCAGGCGGCGCACCCTCGACGACGAGGCCGGGCGCACCTTCCGGTCCCTGGTCCTCGACGGCGACGCCTTCCCGGTCGACGACAGCGTCACCTCGTTCGAGGACTTCGCGGCGAGCAATCACGACCTGGGCAGGGTGAGCGTGGCCGGTCACCGGGCGGAATAGCGCGATCGGCGAACGGAATAGCACGGGCGGTGAGCGGGTTGGGCCGCATGGCGCGTTATAAAACGCAATCCGATTACGTTGTGGACCTCGCGCCGAGAAGGATTGACCCGTGCCCAGAACAGCAGAACCGATCATCGATGCCGCCCGCGCCGCCCGCGAGGAATGGCGGACCCGCCGGCTGACGACGGTCGCCTCTCCCCAGGGCAACCTGGCACTCGTCGAGACGCGGTGGCTGCCGTCCGGCACCACGCTGTCGGACGCGGAGGCCCTTGCCGGGCAGCCGGACACGGTCACCGTCACCCGCCTCGAGCGTGAGGACATCGACACGGGCGAACCGGAGTCGGGCATCAGGCTGTGGGATGCGGCCTCCCCCGCCATCCAGGCCTTCGAGACCATCTCGATCTTCCCGTTCAACCCCGAGTGGGTCATCGAGGCGACCTTCACCCCCGCCGAGCCCGGCCGGACCATCCCCTTCGAGCACATCCGCGACAACGGGGGGACCCGCGACCTCGTCGTCCCCGGCGACATCACCTTCGAGCGCGACGGAGTCGACTACCGGCTGAGCGCCTTCGACGACGGCGGCGTGCTGCTGCTGGTGTTCGGCGATCCGACCAACGGTGCGCCGGAGTCGGCCGGCGGAACCTACGCCTCCGGCCGGTTCCTCTTCGTCGAGCGGCCCTCCGGCGACTTCGACGCGGCCGGCCCCGTCGTCCTCGACTTCAACAAGGCCTTTGTGCCGCCCTGCGGGTTCTCCGATCAGTACAACTGCCCGCTGCCTCCCCGGCAGAACCGGTTCGCCGTGCCCATCGAGGCGGGCGAGCGCGCGGTCGTCTTCTCGGCAGGCCACGCCGGCCACTAGTCCTCGCTTCCCCGCACCACCACAATCACAGGAGAACACCGTGAAAAAACGCACCGGTCTGCTTGCCGGCCTCGCCCTGACGGCGATCGTCGCGCTGGCGGGATGCTCGTCGACAGCCACGACGAACGCCTCGCCGAAGGACGCCACCATCACCATCGGCTCCGTCTACGAGCCTCAGAACCTGGACAACACCGGCGGCGGCGGGCAGGGCGTCACCGAGGCGCTGAACGGCAACGTCTACGAGGGCCTCTTCGCCCTCACCGACGACGGCACGGTCAAGAACCTGCTCGCCAAGGACTACACGGCATCGCCGGACGGCCTCACCTACACCTTCACCCTCCAGGACGGGGTGAAGTTCCACTCCGGCGCGGCCCTCACCTCCGCCGATGTCAAGTACAGCATCAACAAGGTCACGGCGAAGGACTCGCAGTCGGCCAGGAAGAGCGACCTCTCCGTCATCAAGTCCATCGCGACGCCCGACGACAAGACCGTCGTGATCACCCTGTCGAGCAAATCCATCTCGCTCGTCTACAACCTGAGCTACGTCTGGATCATCGACCACACCGCGAAGAACCTCAAGACGAGCGAGGACGGCACCGGTCCGTACCGGCTCGACACCTGGAAACACGGCAGCTCGCTCAGCCTCACCAGGTTCTCCGGCTACTGGGGAACACCGGCGAAGAACAAGGAGGTGGTCTTCACCTACTACAAGGACGCGACCGCGCTCAACAACGCGCTCCTGACGAACGCGGTGGACGTCGTGACGAGCGAGCAGAGCCCGGATGCCCTCGCCCAGTTCGCGGGCAACCCCGCATACAAGGTCAACGACGGCAAGTCGACCACCAAGCTGCTGCTCGCCTTCAACGACAGGGTCGCCCCGTTCGACAACGTGCTCGTCCGCAAGGCGGTGACCTCGGCGATCGACGACAGGAAGCTGCTCAGTTCCATCTGGGGCAAGTACGGGACGGTGACCGGATCCATGGTGCCGCCGACCGACCCCTGGTACGAGGACCTCACCTCGGTGAACCCGTACAACCTCGATCTCGCCAAGCAGGAGCTGGCCCAGGCCGGCCTGCCGAACGGGTTCAGCTTCACTCTCGACACCCCGAACTACGACCCGCATCCCGCGGCGGCCGAGTTCATCAAGAGTGAGCTCGCGAAGGTCGGCATCACCGTCACCATCAACATCATCACGGCGGACGAGTGGTACACGAAGGTGTACCAGAATCACGACTTCGTGGCGACGATGCAGGAGCACGTGAACGACCGCGACGTCGTCTTCTACGGCAACCCGGACTTCTACTGGGGATACAACAACCCGAAGGTCACCACCCTCATCGACCAGGCGGAGCAGTCGAACACCGCGGACGAGCAGACGGCGAAGCTCAAGCAGGCGAACGAGCAGATCGTCGCGGATGCCGCGAGCGACTGGCTCTATCTCTACCCGCAGATCGTCGTCGCCTCAACGAAGATCAGCGGCTACCCGCTCAACGGTCTCAACTCGCAGTTCTACGCCTACAACATCGTCAAGAAGAGCTGACCGGCAGCACACCGATGCCCCGCGCCGCGGTCCCATCCAGGGCCACCACGACGCGGGGCATTAGTTTGGGATCGTCATGACCATCTATGTCCTGAGGCGGCTGGGCTTCCTGCTCCTGTCGCTCGTCGTCGCGAGTGCCGTGCTCTTCGTGCTGCTCCGGCTGCTTCCCGGCGACCCGGCGAACGCGCTGCTCTCGGTCGGCGCGACGCCGGAGCAGGTCGCCGCGGCCAGGCACGCCATCGGCTCCGATCAGCCGCTCGCGCGGCAGTTCCTGTCCTGGTTCGGCCAGCTGGCGACCTTCAACCTCGGCACCTCGTTCATCAGCGGCCTCCCCGTCGGGCCGGAGATCGCCTCCCGCCTGGTCGTGACCGTGCCGCTCACCCTCCTCTCCTTTGTGCTGGCCGTCGTCATCGCCGTGCCGGTCGGGTTCCTGGCGGCCTACCGTTCGCATCGCTGGTACGGGGTCGCCCTCTCCGCGCTCTCCCAGCTCGGGATCGCGATCCCCGTGTTCTGGGTCGGCGTCCTGCTCGTGTCGTTCTTCGCGCTGATCCTCCGCGTGCTGCCGGCCGGCGGCTTCCCGCAGGACGACTGGGCGAACCCCCTCGACGCCGTCCGCTCGCTGACGCTCCCGGTGCTGACCATCGCCATCGTCATGGCCTCCTCGCTCGTGCGCTACGTGCGCTCGGCGACGCTCGACGTCCTCGGCAGCGACTACCTGCGCACCTCGAGGGCCCTCGGCGCCAGCTTCCGGTCGGCGATGTGGCACCACGGCCTGCGGAACGCCTCCGTTCCCGTCATCTCGATCCTCGGCATCGAGCTGGCGACGACCTTCCTCGGGGCGGTGGTGGTCGAGAGTGTCTTCGCGCTCCCCGGACTCGGGAGCATGCTGCTCACCGCGATCTCCCAGCACGACTATCCGGACATCCAGGGCATCCTCTTCGTGAGCACCTTCGGTGTGTTGGTGGTCGGCTTCGTCGCCGACTTCGTGCAGCGCCTCGTCGATCCGCGGCTGCGCACGAGCCTCTCCGGCAACCGACCGGGCGGCCGCGCCAGGAGAGTCAGGACGACACCGTGACCGCGATCTCAGCGCTGACCGTCGACACCGTGACCCGCGACCCGCGGCGACGGTCCGTCAACCTCACCGTCGGCCTCGTACTCGTCGGCATCATCGTGCTGACGGCTCTGGTCTCGCTCGTCTACCTGCCTTATCCACCGAGCGACACGAGCGGATCCCGGTTGGCCGGGCCGAGCATCCAGCACTGGGTCGGGACGGATGAGCTCGGCCGCGACCTGCTGACCCAGCTGATGATCGGCGCCCGCATCGCCCTCGCCGCCGGCGGCGGATCGGTGGCGCTGGGTGCGGTGCTCGGTGTCATCGTCGGGCTCGCGGCGGCCTTCGCCAGCCGGTGGCTGGACGACACCATCTCGGCGATCCTCGACATCCTCATCGCCTTTCCCACGCTGCTGCTGGCCATGCTGGTCATCGCGGCGAGGGGGGCATCACTCGGATCGGCCATCCTCGCCATCGGGATCGCCATGAGCGCCATCGTCGCGCGGCTCACCAGGATCCTGGCGAAACGGGTGCTCTCGCAGGACTACATCACCGCGGCCCGCACCTCCGGCAGCGGTTGGCTGAGCGTGATCCTTCAGCACGTGCTGCCGAACGTCTGGCCGACCGTCCTGGTCAACCTCGCGCTGCAGTTCGGCCTGGCCGTGCTCGCCGAGGCGAGCCTGTCCTACCTGGGGCTCGGGGCACCCCCGCCCAACGCGTCCTGGGGCCGGATGCTCGAGGAGGCACAGGGCACCGTCTACACGGCGCCGCTCGGCGCGATCGTGCCCGGGCTGCTCCTCGTTGTGCTCGTCGTCGGGATCAACCTGCTCGCCGACGGGCTGCGCGACATCGGCGACCCGACGCGGCGGGGCCGACGATGACCGCCCTGGAGGTCGAGGACCTGCGGATCGTCGGCACCGACGGGCGTGCGCTCGTGCGGGACCTCTCGTTCTCGCTCGCGCCCGGCGAACGGCTCGGCCTCATCGGGGAATCGGGAAGCGGCAAGTCGCTCACCGCCCTGTCGATCATCGGACTGCTGCCGGAGGGGCTGGAGCCCAGGGGCAGCATCGGGCTCGGGGGCACGCAGATCGTCGGTGCGAGCGAGAGCACCATGAACCGGCTTCGGGGGCGGGCGGCCGGGATCGTCTTCCAGGAGCCGCTCACCGCCCTCGACCCGCTCATGCGGCTCGGGGCGCAGCTGGCCGAGCCGCTGCGCCGCAGGGCCAGGGCCGAGGGGGCGAGGCTGGACAGGAGGCGGCTCGCCGCCGCGGTCACCGCCGCGCTCGAGGAGGTCAGCCTCGGCGACACCGACCGGATCGCCAGGGCGTACCCGCACGAGGTCTCCGGCGGGCAACGCCAACGGGTCGCCATCGCCATCGCCCTCGCCGGCCGGCCCGAGCTGCTCATCGCCGACGAGCCGACGACCGCGCTCGATGTGACCATCCAGTCGGAGATCCTCGACCTGCTCGACCGGATCGTGCGCGACCGCGGGATGTCTCTGCTCTTCATCGGCCACGACCTCGCGGTCGTCGCGCGGGTGGCCGACCGGGTGATCGTGCTCAAGGATGGACAGCCGGTGGAACAGGGCAGGCTGACCGAGCTGCTGACGGCTGCCCGGCATCCGTACACCCGCGACCTCGTGGCGAGCGCGAGGAAGCTCGACGAAGCCCTCGACCGATCGGCGACCTCGTGACCGCCCTCATCGAGGCCAGGGAGATCTCCTTCGCCTACCGTCGCGGCGAGCCGGTGCTGCACGACGTGTCGTTCTCGGTGGAGCCAGGGATCAACCTCGGGATCGTCGGCGAGTCGGGCGCGGGCAAGACCACGCTGCTGCGCATCCTGCTCGGGCTCGCGCGTCCATCGACCGGCACGGTGCTCGCCAGGGGAGAGCCATTCGATCCGCGCGACCGGGCGCGTCTCATGGCCTACCGTCGGCTGGCCCAGATGGTCTTCCAGGACCCGTACTCCTCCCTCGACCCGCGGCAGAGCATCGGGCGGATCGTCGCCGAGCCGGTGCGGGCGCTGGGACTCGAGACCGATCGGGCCGCCGTCGCTGTGCGCGTCGCCGCGGCGCTCGACTCCGTGGGGCTGCCCGCGGATGCGGCCGCCCGGTTCCCGCACGAGTTCTCCGGCGGCCAGCGCCAGCGGATCGCCATCGCCAGGGCGATCGTCGCGGACCCGAAGGTGCTGCTCGCCGACGAGCCCGTGAGCGCGCTGGACGTCTCGACCAGGGTGAGGATCATCGACCTGCTGGCCGAGCTCGGCGAGCGGTCTGAGCTCACCGTGGTGCTCGTCTCCCACGATCTCGGAGTCGTCGCCGCGCTGTGCCGGCGGATGCTCGTCCTGGAGCGCGGGCGCGTGGTCGAGCAGGGTCAGACACCCGCCGTGCTCGATCACCCCCGGCATCCCTACACCCGCCGGCTGCTGGACAGCGTGCCGAGACTGCCCGCCTGACCCAGCCGGGTCGGCCTCGGCCGGTCCGGCCTCAGCCGGTCCGACCTCAGCCGGTCCGACCTCAGGGGCGGGGCAGCCTGCCGAGGCCCTCGAGCAGCCGCTCGCGGTTCGCCGCGAGACAGATCCGGATCCAGCCCTCGCCCGACCGCCCGAAGGCGCTGCCGGGTGCGACCGCGACGTGCTCGCGCAGCAGGAAGCGCTCCGCCCAGCCCGCGACGTCCCCGTCGGCGGCGTAGGCGAGATCGACCCACAGGTAGAAGGCGCCCTCCGGACGCTGATAGCGGATGCCCCGCGCATCCAGCAGCGAACAGGCGGCCTCGAGGTTGCCGCGATAGTGCTCACGGGAGTCGGCCACGTGCTGGTGGTCGCCGGTGAGGGCGGCGATGGCGGCGAACTGGTCCGGCATCCCGACGCAGCTGATCGACGCCTCCTGGACCGTGCGCATGGTGGCGGTGAGGCCCGGCGGAGTCACGAGATAGCCGACGCGCGCGCCGGTCATGGCGTAGGTCTTCGAGAGGGAGAAGACGCTGAAGACACGATCGTCCTCGTCGAGGCTGGCGATGCTCACGTGGGGCCGCCCGTAGGTGAAGTACTCGTACACCTCGTCGCTCAGCACCCAGAGGTCGTGCCGACGGGCGAAGTCCAGGATGCCCCGCAGCTGCTCCTCGTCGAAGACCACGCCGAGCGGATTGGACGGGCTGTTGACGATGATGACGCGGGTCTTCTCCGTCACCAGGGACTCGAGCTCCTCGAGATCGGGGGCGAAACCGCGCTCGGCCCGAAGCGGGTAGGGCACCGGCTCCGCCTCGAGCATCCTCGCGTTCATCGTGAAGGTCGTGTATCCGGGGTCGGGGACCAGCACCTCGTCCCCCGCCGCGAGCAGCACGGTCATCGCCTGGTACAGCCCCTGGGTCGCGCCCATGGTCACCCAGACCTGCTCGACCTCCACGTGCATCCGGTTCTCCCGCGCGAGCTTCTCGACGATGGCGGCACGCAACGGCGCGATGCCCCCGTTTGCGGAGTAGTTGGTGAGGTCATCGCGCCAGGCCGCCGCGCCCGCCGCGAGGATGTGCGGGGCGACCGGACGGTCGGGCTCGCCGACGCCGAGGGAGATGACGTCGTCGAGCTCCACCGCGACCTCGTAGATCCGCCGGATTCCGGAGGCAGGCACGGAGGGGATGTGATGGGCGAGCGATGGCATGCAGCCAGGCTATTCCACCCCACACGACGTGGGGGCGTAAGGTGCTACTGAGGTCATCGCCGCCCCACTATCGACCACCCGATCGCGAAGCCTGTCGGCGGGGCGGTGCATAGGTCCCTCGGGAAGAGCACAACCACCATGGACGATCACGTCATCATCGGGCGCCTGCGCGGGCGCGGAATCTTCGGGGCGGCCATCGTCGTCGCGGTCGCGGCACTCGGCGTCGCCACCGCCGCACCCAGCTATGCGGTGCCTCTGCCACCCGACCATCTGAACGTCGACTTCACCGCGTCCGGGTACACGGTCGCCGATCAGAGCCCTCGGGGCGAGAACGGCTGGTGGTATGACAGCAGGACCGCGCCGAACTACGACTACGCGCTCGTGAACGACTCCGACTTCCCGGCCTCTGGTCTCCCCGTCGGGGTGAGCCTGCGCTTCTCCAACGCGAAGGCGCCGTCCTCGCAGGTCATCGGCCAGCTCATCACCCCGTACGTCACCGCGGCGGGCGAGACAGCGAGCGGGGCGGCCTACAACACCTTCTCGACCTCCTACACGATCGCCTCGGCGACCGGTGGATACCAGGACGGTCTCGCCCTCGAGGTGAACGTGGGGCACGCGACCGATCGCTCCGCTGGCGAGCTGCTCTTCCGCCACGTCGACGGCGGGCTCGAGATCGGGACGATCTGGATGCCCAGCGACGGTGTGTCGGGCGAAGTCGCCGCCTGGCGATCCGCACGCATCCAGGGGCCGCTCCCCGGTGGGCTGTGGAATCCGAACGTGCCGCACACCGTCTCGACGGTGACCCACTTCGTCGATGACGGGCCCGACCAGACGGACGTGACCATCGACGGCACTCTCGCCGCGGTCGTCCCGACCTGGGAGTACTACTCCGCGCTCAGCTCCTCGACACCCAAGACCGCGACCAACATGGTCTTCCGAGTGCCGACCTCCGCCCCGTCGGCCGACGGCAGCGGATATCAGACCGGCATCCCCACCGTCCCCGCGACAGAGGGCAAGGGCTATCTGATCTCCGGCATCGACTACGGCAGTTCCGAGACCACGAACTGGACTCCCGCCGCGCCGACCACCGACGTCCCCGCGGCGGCCAGTGAGACCGCGCTCGCCCCGACGGAGGAGATCCCCTCCACCGCGATCGCCAACACCGCTGACAGGGACTACACCCTGGACCTCGGGCCGAGCTTCGCAAACGAGTACGTCGCGGTGTACGCCTACTCCACACCCACCCTGATCGGCTGGTTCCTCGCCGACGGCTCCGGAGTAGTGAGCTTCACCGTTCCGGACACGCTCGCGGCCGGGACCCATACGATCGCCGCCTACGACGGCACCGGTGCGCTGGTCGGCTGGGTCGGCGGGGTGACCGTCGCCGCGGTCACCGGCGGTACCACGGTGGTCGATCCCGGTGGCCCAGAGCTCGCCTTCACCGGAGCGGACAGCGGTCCGTGGTTCCTCGGCGGTGCGCTGCTCGTGCTGGCAGGGATGGTCCTCACGGTGACGGCTCGTCGCCGCCGGGAGCACCAGCACCGCTAGGGCGTGTCTCCTTATTGTTTTAGCCAGATGGAGATCGCGCGGAGCACAACACCTCCGCGGTAGACGATGGCGAGTTTGTCGTAGCGGGTAGCGATGCTGCGCCACTGCTTGAAGGTGTTGAAGGAGCGCTCG
>NZ_DASWPB010000074.1:0-25541 GCF_036404185.1 Lacisediminihabitans sp.
GGTGCTCGATCTTCTCGTGGAAGGTGCGCACGAGCAGCACGACGGCGATCACACAGAGCGGCACGTTGACAAAGAAGATCCAGCGCCAGGACAGGTACTGCGAGAACACGCCGCCGAGAGTCGGGCCAACCACGGAGGAGATCGCCCACACACTCGCGAGATACCCTTGCGTCTTCGCACGCTCGGCCACCGTGTAGATGTCACCGGCGATCGTGATCGCCATCGGCTGGACGGCTCCGGCGCCCAGCCCCTGGATGACGCGGAACAGGATCAGCGCCGGCATGCTCCAGGCGAATCCGCAGAGCACGGAACCGAGCAGGAAGAGGCCGATGCCGATGAGGATGATGGGCTTGCGGCCGATGACGTCGGACAGCTTGGCATACACCGGTACGGACACCGCCTGCGCGAGCAGGTAGATCGAGAACAGCCAGGGGAACTGCGAGAAGCCGCCCAGGTCGTGGGTGATCGTCGGGACCGCGGTCGCGAGGATGGTCGAGTCGATCGCGACGAGGCCGGTCGTGACCATGAGGGCGATGAGGATCGGTCCGCGTTCCGATCGGAAACCGACGTCCATGGCCGGGGAATCGGCTGCCGAGGAGTTCGAGCGGGTCACGCACACCTTCTTCTTCTTGTGGTCTTCTGGCTCCGCGCTCGCCCGGAAGCCCACACTTTTCCGGCGTGGCAGCACGACCGCCCCTGGTATGAATGCCGAGGAGGCCGCGAACATTCCCGGCTCAGTACAGCTAGACCGCGACGACGTCGCGAAGACCGGGGTACCGCTCGCGAACGGCCCTCTCCAGCCGGGCGTGAAGGGTGAACCCCGCCGCCGGGCATCCGGAGCACGCGCCGCGCAGTCGAACGGTCGCCACCCCGTCGATCGCGGACACCACCTCCGCGTCGCCGCCGTGCGAGCGGATGAAGTCGCCGACCCTCCCGTCGAGCACCGTGCGCACGGCGTCGAGCAGCAGTTCGTCCTCCGGGCATTCCGGGATCTCCGCCCGCCACTCGTCCGGCCGCTCCAAGGCGCCATGGAGTGCGGTCCGGACCGTGGCTCCGTCGTCCGCCCAGGAGTGCCCGGAGCCGAGCCGGGTGACGACGGAGCAGCCGTCGATGGCGATCCCGGCAAGGGTGCCGTCACCCATGAGCTCACCCAGCCTGCCCGGGGCGCTGGACACCGCACCCCGACCGCGGAGAGTGCCGGCCGGCATGACCCAGCGGAGGGCGTCCCGGTCCTCGAGCGGTTCGGGATGGATGGGGATCATCAGTGCACCCCCGTCACTGCCGCGACGATGGTGTGCGCAAGCCACGCCGTCGACCAGGCCAGCACGAACATGTAGCCGAAGGCGATGGCCGGCCACTTCCAGGTGCCCGTCTCCCGCCGCATCACGCCAACGGTGGACATGCACTGCAGGGCATAGACGAAGAACAGCAGCAGCGCGGCGATGGTCGGCGGGCTGAAGACGCGCTCCCCCACGTGCGGGCCATCGGTGTAGGTCATCGAGTTGAGCGCGGACGCCGGGCTCTCCGGGTTCTCGGCCGCGGCGATCTGCCCGAGGGTCGCGACGAAGGTCTCGCGCGCGGACAGCGAAGCGACGATGCCGACGTTGACCCGCCAGTCGAAACCGAGCGGCTCGAACACGGGTTCCACCGCACGCCCGATCGCGGCGGCGGCGCTGTGGTCCATGACGTAGGAGGTGGTGGCCGCCCGGTCGGCCGGGTTGACCCCCGCCGCGGTGAGCTCGGCGGTGCCGTGCAGGGGCAGGTTGAGCAGCAGCCACAGCAGGATGGTCGTGGTGAGGATGATCGTCCCGCACTTGCGGAGGAAGGTCTTCGACGATTCCCACATGGAGAGCACGATCGTACGGATGGTGGGGACCCGATACGGCGGCATCTCCATGTAGAAGGGCATGAGCAGGCCATGCCGGTCCTGGACCTTCTTGACCACCCAGGCGGCGATCATCGCGGAGACGGCACCGAGCAGATAGAGGCAGAACATGATCAGCCCCTGCGTCTGCAGCGGGCCGATCCGGGCATCCGGACTCACGAGCATGCCGATGAGCAGGATGTACACGGGCAGCCGGGCCGAACAGGTCATGAGCGGGGCGCCCATCATCGTCGCGATGCGGTCCTTCGCCGATGGCAGGGTGCGCGTCGCCATGATGCCGGGCACCGCGCAGGCGAAGGACGACAACAGCGCGACGAAGGCTCGTCCCTCGAGCCCCGCCTTGGACATGATCAGGTCCATGAGGAACGCCGCCCGACACATGTAACCGACGCCCTCCAGCAGGGAGATGAGCAGGAACATGAGCAGGATCTGCGGAACGAAGACCACGACGGCTCCCACGCCGCCGATGACGGCATCGCCGAGGAGGCCGGCGAGCCAGGGAATCGGCACCCGATCGTCGACGACGGAGCCCAGCCAGCCGAAGAGGGTCTCGACGAGCCCCTGCAGCGGGGCGGCGAAGGAGAAGATGATCTGGAAGAACGAGAACATCACGCCGAAGAACACGAGCGTGCCCCACACCGGGTGGAGCAGGACGGAGTCGATCCGCTCGGTGACTCTGTCGGAGTGCGCCGGACGGTAGTCCCCGGCTTCGAGGATCGAATCGGTCCACGATTCGAGTTCCGCCGGGTCCCGCGGGGCCTCCATGGGCGGCAGCGGCCAGTTCTGCCAGTCGACGAGCCGCTTGCGCAGTTCCTGGATTCCGACACCGCGATTGCCGATGACCTGGACGACGGGGACGCCGAGCGCCCTGGAGAGCCCGTCGATGTCGATGCGGCCGCCGCGGCGCATCAGCTCGTCGGTGAGCGTGACGACGACACAGCTGGGTTTGTGCAGGTTCAGCACCTGGGCGACGAATCGCAACGACCGCCTCAGGGTCGTGGCATCGACCACGATCATCAGCGCGTCGGGGGGACGGATCTCCTCGATCCGCCCGTTCAGCAGGTCGGTGACGATCTTCTCGTCGGGGCTGATCGGATCGAGGCTGTACGTGCCCGGCAGGTCCTCGACGAGGAATTGGCTGCCGCCGGAGCGGAAGCTGCCGATGGAACGACCGACCGTCACCCCGGGGTAGTTGCCGGTTCTCGCATGAAGTCCGGTCAGACTGTTGAAGATGCTCGTCTTGCCCGCGTTGGGGCTGCCGATGAGCGCCATGCGCTGCGCGGCAGGCGCGACGGTGACGGCTCCGCCACCGTCATGACAGCCCTCTTTCATGACGACCTTCCTCCTCGCTCTCTTCTCTCCGCCGGCTCAACCGAGCATCTCGGCCGGCTCAACCGAGCATCTCGGCCGGCTCACCCGAGCGAGACGACGCGGATCTTCTGGGCCTGGGCCCGGCGAAGGCAGATGTCGTATCCGCAGACCCGGTAGACGACGGGATCCCCGAGCGGGGCCCGGCGCACGGCCTCGACCCCCGTGCCGGCCACAAAGCCCAGGTCGCCGAGCCGCTGACCGAGCGCCGGGGAGGCATCGGAGTCGATGGCCAGGATGTTGCCGCGGACCCCGATCGGGAGGTCGGCGAGGCTGAGGCCAGGCGTGCCGGATGTCTCGACGGAACCGGATCTGGCGAGGGCGGCCGCGACAAACGCCGTGTCAACGACGGCGCCACGTTCCTCGGGCAGCGGGCATCCGCAGCCGCTCCGCGATGATGTGCGAGTCACGATCCCTGCTTTCTCGACAGACAACCTTCACGACGCCTCAGGTGAAGGCTCGGGCATCACTGAAGGCTCGGGCATCACCGTCGCCGACGACGCCTGACACTCACGGTAGTGAAAGTTAGGTAACGCTTACCTATCTTTAGTCCCGTCTTTGATCCCGATTTCGGCCGCGAATCCCGTGGAATTCTGCGGAGATCATCCGGGCCGTCTGCCGCGGCTCTACCATCGCCCGGCGATTGGCCCGCCCTCCCCGAGCATCGTCTCGATCGTCGGATCGTTCTCATCGGGGTCACCCCGCTTTCGCGTTCAGCCATGGAGGCAGTTTGGACGGCATCGGTCGTGGCGTGCGGGTCACGTCGACCGATGCCGGTGGCACCAGCACGAATTCCTCGGCGGGTGACCTTCGTTCTATGCGCCAGCCGTAGTTGTGGAGGAGAAGATGATGTCGCCGGCAGAGCAGCAGTCCGTTGTCGACATCGGTGCGGCCGCCCGAAGAACAGGGCAGAACATGGTGAGCCTCGCACCACGAAGGCGGTCTGTCACAGCCCGGCCAGCGGCATCCGCCGTCCCTGTTCGCGAGTGCCACCCGCTGTGCGGTCGTGAACAATCGCCGCGTCCGGCCGAGATCGAGCGGTAGGCCCGCACCGGAGAGGACGACCGGCAGTGCACCGGCGTCGCAGAGGATGCGGCGCGCGGTGGCCGCCGAAAGCGGCTCCATCGACCCTTCCAACCAGGCGATCCCGGTCTCCGGGGTCTCGTCGTCCTCGTCCCCGACGCCGCGAATGAGGTCCTCATAGGCGATCGTGACGCGGAGAGCCGGTCTGGTGCTGCCGAGGATTCGACCATCGTCGCGCTCGACGCCGAGCCGGACGAGATCCACGAGGATGTCCAGCGCCAGCTGCTCGTTGCTGCGCTCGTCCTCGAGGAGGTCCTTCGCACGACTCCGATCGGTCGCAGCGGTGAACCGGGGGCCGCCGAGCCGAGGGCTCATGGCCGCATCGATGGCCCCGATGAGAATGACATCGGATTCCGGGTCGAGCACGAGCGAAACCCGCCTGAGACCGTCGACCACGGGGCCCCTGCGCAACGAGCGCTGCGCATGGAGATGCCTCTCGCGGTTCGCCACCCCCTGTCGGTCGAGGCGGTCCCGAAAATCCCGCGCCATCGCTCCCAGTTCGTCGACATTCCGCGTCACTGCGCCACCGGCAAGCGCGTCCGTCGCTCGGGCGAGCTGTTCCGGCTCGATCTGGTCCACGACGGGCGCGAGGGTGCGGATCACTCGATCCGCGGCCTCGATCCCGACATCGCCCCGCGCTACGGCGTGGGCGAACGCCTCGAACTCCGCGGGCTCGGTCAACAGCGTACCGACGCGGATGCGACGAGCGGACTCCTGGTAACTCGACCGCGTCAACGCACGCAGGAGGGACTCGGGCACGAGGTGACCATTACGAGCAGCGAGGCCGGCATCACCGAGTTCCCTTCGGCTGCGACGGGCGAGCTCGGCCGCCGCCTGCGCCTTGATCACGTCGAGCCGTCGAGAGATCTCCTCGACCAGGACGATGGATGCGGTGAGCTCGTCATCGGGCAGAGCGGCCACGACGGGCGCGGCACGCGTCAGAGCAGCCTTCGCTCCGGCCAACTCGTGCAGTGTCTCGCTCATGAACCCAGTAAAGCGCGGACCACCGACAATCGAATACGGATCCTGACCTGCGTTTTTAACGGTGGATAACCTCGGAGAGCCTCTGCCTGTCGAGGAGGGGAACCCAGCGCCTTGCCCCTATCGGACACCGGGCACCGCGCAGGATAATGACACCGTGGAGTTCGACGATGACGTCCGCGATGCAGCGACCGACCCGTCGCTGGTTTCCGTCGGGTCCATCGCCCGAATGCTGGGCGTCGAGCCGGCGACGGGACTTTCCCCCGCTGAGGCGGAGCGCAGACTCGAGGCGAACGGGCCCAACGAGCTGCGGGCGACCAAGGTCGTCCCCACCTGGCGCAAGGTACTCGCCCAATTCCACGACCCCCTGATCTATCTCCTGCTGGCCGCCGTCGCCATCTCGGTGATCGCCTGGATCGCGGAGGGTGCCCACTCGGTTCCGATCGACGGCATCGTCATCGCCGCGATCGTGGTGCTCAACGCCCTGCTCGGCTACGTTCAGGAGGCTCGTGCCGAGAATGCCGTCGCCGCGCTCAGCACGATGACCGCCGCATCCTCCACCGTCCTGCGCGACGGCGAGCTGATCACGGTGCCATCGTCTCGGCTCGTGGTCGGTGACCTGCTGGTGCTCGGCGAGGGCGATGCGGTCGGCGCGGATGCCCGTCTCATCAGCGCGAGCGCACTGCGCGTCGCCGAGGCATCACTCACCGGCGAGAGCGAGGCGGTCACCAAGCGTCCCGCCGTCCTGCCGCGGCCGGTTTCCCTGGGCGACCGGGCCAACATGGTGTACAAGGGCACCGCGGTGGTCCAGGGCGTCGGCCGGGCGATCGTGACCGGAACCGGCATGGGCACGGAGATGGGGGCGATCGCCCAGATGCTGGATGCGACGGCGGAGAAGCCGACGCCGCTGCAGAACGAGATCAACCGCATCGGGAGGATGCTGGGGATCATCGTGGTCGCCATCGCCCTCGTCGTGATGCTCACGATCATCGTCGTCGATGGCGTCCGGGGGGCCGCCGACCTGGCGACCGTGCTCCTGCTGGGGGTCTCGCTCGCCGTCGCCGCCGTGCCGGAGGGGCTGCCCGCGATCCTGTCGGTGGTGCTCGCCCTCGGGGTGCAGCGAATGGCGCGACAAAACGCCGTCGTGAAGAAGCTGAACTCGGTGGAGGCTCTCGGATCGGCATCCGTGATCTGCTCCGACAAGACGGGGACGCTCACTCGCAATCAGATGACGATCCAGCGGCTCGCCACCGCCTCCGGAACGGCGGACGTCTCCGGGACCGGATACCGCCCGTTCGGTGAGGTGCTCGGACGCGGACGCGGACACGAGTTGACCGGCGCGCAGCTCGCCGAGACCCGGCTCATGCTCGGTACGGGAATCCTGGCCAACGACGCCCAGCTCTCGGAACACGACGGCGAGTGGGAGATCCAGGGCGACCCGACGGAGGCGGCGTTCCTGGTCGCCGCCCACAAGCTCGCCGGGATCACGGAGCGGGCCGGCCGCTTCGAACGACGGGCGCAGATCCCGTTCACCTCGGAACGCAAGATGATGTCGACGCTGAACCGCGACGACGACGGCGCCGTCGTGCTGTTCAGCAAGGGCGCTCCGGATGTGCTGCTCGATCGATGCGGATGGCTCCAGACCGGCGACACGACCGTGCCGCTGACCGACGAGCGGCGGCGGCGAACGCTGGAGGACGTGGAGGCGCTGTCGGACGAGGCGTTCCGGACCCTTGGCCTCGCCTATCGATTGGCCGACGATCTGCCGACCGGGGAGGCAGACGAATCGATCGAGCGGGACCTCGTCTTCGTCGGCGTCGCCGGTATGATCGACCCGCCACGCACGGAGGCGGCGCAGGCCATCTCCGAGGCGCATGGAGCGGGGGTCCGGGTGATCATGATCACCGGCGATCACCCGCGCACGGCGGCCAGGATCGCCGAAGACCTGGGAATCATCGAAGCCGGTGGCCGCGCGATCGCCGGTGCGGAGCTCGACCAACTCGACGACGAGGGCCTCCGCGACCTGACCCGAGAGGTCTCGGTGTATGCCCGTGTCTCGCCGCAGCACAAGCTGCGGCTCATCGACGCCCTTCAGGCGGACGGACACGTCGTGTCGATGACCGGCGATGGAGTCAACGACGCGCCCGCGTTGAAGGCCGCCGACATCGGCGTCGCGATGGGGATCACCGGCACCGAGGTGACAAAAGAGGCGGCGAGGATGATCCTCGCCGACGACAATTTCGCGACGATCGTCGCCGCGGTGCGTCAGGGCCGGATCATCTTCGACAACATCAAGAAATTCCTGCGCTATCTGCTGTCGTCCAACATGGGCGAGGTGCTCACGGTGTTCCTCGGAATCGTGCTGGCGGAGGTCATCGGGTTGTCGGGCGCCAGCGGGGAGACCGTCGTCCTTCCGTTGCTGGCCACGCAGATCCTGTGGATCAACCTGCTCACCGATTCCGCGCCGGCACTCGCCATGGGCGTCGATCCCGAGATCGACGACGTCATGGCGCGCGGGCCCCGTTCCTCCGCAGACCGGGCGATCGACGGACGGATGTGGGGCGGCATCCTTTCCATCGGCGTCGTGATGGCCGTGGTGACTCTGGCGGCCATCGATCTCTTCCTCGCCGGTGGGCTCGTCTCCATTCCCGGCTTCGGCGTGGACTCGTTGGAGGTCGCCCGCACCGCGGGCTTCACCACCCTCGTGTTCGCTCAGTTGTTCAACGCTCTCAATTCCCGTTCCGAGACCACGACCGCGTTCCATGGCTTGTTCAGCAATCGGTGGTTGTGGGGTGCCATCGGGCTGGGGGTCCTTTTGCAGGTCGCGGTCGTGCAGCTGCCGTTCCTTCAGCGGGCGTTCGGCACGGCCCCGATGGATGCCGTCCACTGGGCCGTGTGCATCGGGCTCAGTTCTCTCGTGCTCTGGTTCGACGAGCTGCGCAAACTCGGTTTCGCGGTGTCCGACCGGAGGAGGCCGTAGCGGCGCCCGTCGCGCCCTGCTGCGCGGGATCTCACCCATCGGCCGACTCCTCGAGGTCCGGTTCTTGGAAGGCCCAATCCGGCAGCAGCCCGTTGGCCAGCATGGTGTCGAGAAGCTCCGCCATCCCGTACCCGGGATCGATGCTCCGTGCCTCGGCGATGTAGCGCGAGGCGAGGGAGCTTCGCCCGAGAGCCCAGTTGAGCCAACCGAGCATGCAGAGCGGGGCGAGCCGTTCCGTCGTGTCCACCCAGGCGGTGAGACGACGCATCAGCCGGATGCCCCGCTCGATACGGTCGGGATCGGGACGCGGCCCGATCCCCAGCAGGAGGTCCGCCAGGTCGGCATCGAAGGCATCGATGTCGCCGACGGTCCGTTGGGTCTCCTCGAACAGACGGTCGCCGAGGCGCAGATCCGACGCCCACAGCAGCATCGCGAGATCCCGCAACGGGGGCGCCTGAACGACGAAGAGCAGAAGGGCGCCGTACCGCTCCACGTTCTCGTCGTGCCAGTGGAGCGCCTCCTCGAGGAAGAGCGGGAAGTCCCCGAGCGGCTCGAGCTCCGGGGGAACGACGTCGCGGGCATAAAGGCCGTCCATGAAGCGGCGATAGCGCGCCAACGCCCGCGCGGTCTTCTCCTTCGTGACCGGATCGGCGTCCGGAATCCGCTCCGGACCTTCCGTGTCGGACGATCTCGCCAGAAGAGGCTCGGGGACCTCCTTCACCGCGGCGGAGTCCGCGATCTCGGTGAGCGGATGACCACCGACAGGGGTCACGGAGTCCAGGTAGCAGGCCCAGCCATCACCCGCGACGCACAGGGCGTCGCGCAGTTCGAAACCGGACTGTCGGATGCGTCGCGTCACGACCTTCGCGAACTCCGCCTCCGGGATCGTGGTGGTCTCCCCGAATTCGGCGCTCGTGTAGATCACGGGGAGCACGGCGTCGACGGCCGGGATCTTGCAGATCGTGCCGATGGCGTAGGTGACGAGCCGTTTCTGCGCGGCCGGCGAAGCGGGAGGCAGATCGAGTCGCAGCACACCGCAGGTGCGTCTGCCGCGAAAGGGCAGGAGAACCAGGCTGTCGCGCGGGACGAACCCGAGCAGGTGAGGGAGCATGGCGAGGACGTCCGCATGGCCGGTGGCCTTGATCACAGTGGGCATGGCGACCAGTGTTGTGGTGGCGACGATGGCGACGAGCCGCCGATCCGAAATCGGTGGACAACTCCTGCCTGTGGAAAGAGGCGGCCAGCGAGGTCAGCCCGATCCTGGCAATCCCGTCTCAGCCCTCAGCCCCCTGATGATCACCTCGAGAAAGGCGCTCGAACCGTTCGCATCCCGGAACTGCTGCGGCAGGGTGGCGACAACGGTGAGGAGCTCGGCGACATCGACGTCGCTGCGGATCTCCCCGGCGGCCTGAGCCCGCTCGAGAAGCCGTCCAAAACTCCGTTTCATCGGTCGGCATGCCGCTGCGACGGCCGATCCCTCGTCCGCCAGCCCCTCACCCACCCGGATGCCCAGCGCACGCGCGCGAGGTGGGTAGCGGTCGAAGTCCCGCAGCCAGGTGGCCACGGCGGCGGAGGGCGACTCCGAATCGAGGAGTTCGACCGCCTCGTCCGTCAGGCGGTCGAAACGATCTTGCAGGATGGCCACGACGAGGTGATCCCGCGTCGCGAAATGCCGGTACAGGGTGCCCTTGCCGACACCCGCCTCGCGCGCGACGTCCTCGAACGGCAGGTTCGCCCCATGACGGGCGAACAGGGCCTCACCCGCCGCCACCAGTGCGTCCCGATTGCGACGGGCATCCGCCCGAGGGGACCTGGGGGAAGACGACGTCATCCGGCCATCCTAATTGACATCCGGACGCAGCGTCCATATGGTGGATCCCGGCATAGACGGACGATACGTCCATTTTTGGAGGACCACCATGGGCACACGCCTGGCAGGTAAGACCGCTCTGATCACCGGTTCCACGAGCAACATCGGAAGGGCCATCGCGCTGCACTTCGCTTCGGAGGGTGCACGCGTCGTCGTCTCCGGTCGTGACGCGCGCCGAGGCGAGGCGGTCGTCGACGAAATCCGCCGGGCAGGAGGCTCCGCGGACTTCGTGGCGGCCGACCTCGACGGCACCCCGCAGGCGTCGAGGGCCCTGGCCACCGCGGCCGTCACACTGCTGGGCGACCGTATCGACATCCTCGTCAACAATGCCGGGATCTTCCCCGGCGGTCCGACCACGGACATCGACGAGGCGACCTTCGACCGTGTCTACGCCGTCAACGTGAAGGCCCCGTTCTTCCTCACCGCGGCCATCGCGCCGGCGATGGCCGAGCGCGGTGACGGCGTGATCATCAATATGGGATCGTGGGCGGCACGACTCGGCATCTCGGGCAGCGCGCTGTACACGTCCTCGAAGGGTGCCGTGGAGACGCTCACCCGTGCCTGGGCGGCCGAATATGGTCCGCGCGGGGTGCGCGTCAACGCGATCTCGCCCGGCGTCGTGCGGGAGTCGGACGAAGCCGCGACGGGCCGAGGCGAGACCCTCATGCTGGGAACGCCCGCGGGAAGAAGCGGACGACCGGATGCCGTGGCCAGCGCGGCGGTCTACCTCGCGAGCGACGAGGCCTCCTTCGTCCACGGCACGGTGGTCGACGTCGACGGCGGTCGGATCGGAGTGGCCGTCGTGGGCTCCCCGGCGGCTTAGGAGCGATCCGGCTCGGAAAGGTGCAGCACGGCATAACGCACGCCGGCGAGCGACTCGGACGGCCGTGACTCCCACAGGGTGAAGAGGACCGCCTGCCACGTGCGGGGATCGACGGCGAGCACGGCGGTGTGAACGCCCGGCGCCTGAGATCGGGCTTCCAGGGTGTCCTGCAGCACGGGCACGATCGTCGCGGGGTCGGCGCCGTCAGGGATCGGGTAGGTCTCCTTCGTCGCGAACGCGGCCGATGATGCGCGACCGCGCCGGACATCCACACCGGCCCAGGTCTGCACCACGGGGCGGCCGAAGTCGGTCACGATGCCGCCGAAGCCCTTGCCGCCCCAGAGGAAGGCGCCCATCGCGTCGGTGTCGTCCCACAGGTAGAACGGGGCGTACTGGTTCACCGGGGAGCCGTCGACACCGGCCTCGCGAAGCAGATAGGCCTTGAACCGCAGGCCGGGGAAGTCGTCCGTCGCACCGCCTCTGGTCGCCACCCTGGCGCGGATGATGCCCATGTCGTAGTCCGTCGGCAGGGTGATCTCGTAGTGCATCGTGTACATGACGGTCGACCTTTCTCGAGTCAGCCTATGACGATCCTCGAGTCCCTGACAGGCGGCCGGACTCGATCGATTCCCACAGATCGCCTCGTGTCCGCCACCGGACCGGCGTCGGCACCTAGGTTCTCTTCATGACTATCGACCGATCCCCACGACTCCATCTGAGAGGCTGGTCTGGTGACCGTGACCACCACCCGCACCGACGCCGCCGAGATTCTGCGCACCCTCGTCGGGAGGGACGACGCGACGTTCCACGACGGCCAGTACGAGGCGATCGAGGCCCTCGTCGACCGGCACAGCCGTGCCCTCGTGGTGCAGCGCACCGGCTGGGGCAAATCGGCGGTCTACTTCGTCGCGACCCTCCTACTCCGCCGTCGCGGTGCGGGTCCGACCGTCCTCGTGTCGCCGCTGCTCGCCCTGATGCGCGACCAGATCTCCTCCGCGGCCCGTGCCGGGGTACGCGCCGTCGCCATCAACTCCACCAATCCGCACGAGTGGGCCGAGATTCAGCGGATGCTCGCGGCCGACGAGGTGGACGTCCTGCTGGTCTCGCCGGAGCGCCTCAACAATCCCTCCTTCCGCGAGAGGCAGCTGCCGGAACTCCTCAGGCGCATCGGCCTGCTCGTCGTCGACGAGGCGCACTGCATCTCCGACTGGGGGCACGACTTCCGCCCCGACTATCGGCGGCTGCGCGAACTCATCACCCGCATGCCAGAGGACGTCCCCGTGCTCGCGACCACGGCGACGGCGAACGGGCGGGTGGTCACCGATATCGCGGAACAGCTCGGCGGCGCGGCGGTCGTCACCATCCGGGGTCCGCTCGCCAGGGCGTCCCTCCGCCTGGGAGTCCTTCGCCTCCCGGATGCGCGCGCCAGGCTGGGCTGGCTGCTCAGCCATCTCGACGAGTTGCCGGGCAGCGGCATCATCTACGCGCTCACCGTGTCGGCCGCCGAGGACACCGCCCGGCTGCTCCGCGACGCCGGGCAGACCGTCCGCGCCTACACCGGGCAGACCGATCCCCTCGAACGGGAGCAGCTGGAGGGCGCGCTCAAGCGCAACGAGGTGAAGGCACTCGTCGCCACCAGTGCGCTCGGCATGGGCTTCGACAAGCCGGATCTGGGCTTCGTGCTGCACCTCGGTGCGCCCTCCTCCCCCGTCGCCTACTACCAGCAGGTGGGTCGTGCGGGGCGGGCCACCGACAACGCCGACGTGCTGCTCCTCCCGGGAACCGAGGACGAGGCGATCTGGCGCTACTTCGCGACGTCGTCCATGCCCAACGAGGCTCGCGCCACCGCCGTGCTCGAGGCACTGGCGGCCGCCGACGGCCCGCTGTCCACTCCGGCGCTCGAGAGCCGGGTGGACATCCGCCGAACCCCGCTCGAGCTTCTGCTCAAGGTGCTCGACGTCGATGGTGCTGTGCGGCGGGTACAGGGCGGGTGGATGGCCACCGGACTGCCCTGGAACTACGATCGCGAGCGCTACGAGCGCATCGCCGCCGCACGCGAGATCGAACAGCGCCACATGGTCGAGTACGAGACGACGACCGGATGCCGCATGGAATATCTGCAGCGGGCGCTCGACGACGAGACGGCGGCGCCGTGCGGGCGCTGCGACAACTGCGCGGGCGCCTGGTACCCCACGGACGTCGCCGACAACGCGACGATCGCGGCCCAGACCTCGCTCGATCGTGTCGGAATCGCGATCGAGCCCCGAGCGCAGTGGCCGACCGGCGCAGGACTGCTCGGCGTGCCGGTGCGGGGAAACCTGCCCCGGGACGAGCGGATGCTCGAGGGCCGCGCGCTCGCCCGCCTCACCGACCTCGGCTGGGGAACCGCGCTCCGCGAGGTGTTCGCGCCGAAGACTCCGGATGCGCCGGCAAGCGAGAGCCTCGTCCGCGCCTGCGTGCGGGTGCTCGCCGACTGGGCCTGGGAGACCCGACCGGTCGGGATCGTCTCGATGCCGTCGGACCGGCACCCCCTGCTGGTCCAATCGGTCGCCGCCGGCCTGGCCCATGCGGGGAGGCTGCCCCTCCTCGGCTCGCTCGATCTGATCGAACCGTCCACGAGCGAGCCGGGCGGCAACAGCGCGTACCGGCTGGCCTCGGTGTGGAACCGGTTCGCGGTCGGGGAGGCCCTCGCGAACCGGTTGGCGGGGCTCGATGGCCCCGTGCTGCTCGTGGACGACCTTGCCGACAGCCGATGGACGCTCACGGTCGCCGCACGATGGCTCCGGCTCGCCGGTGCGGACGCGGTGTTGCCGTTCACTCTGGGGCTGCGGGCCTGAGGGTGTCGTGGAGGGCACCGAGGCCGGCGCCTCGCCGCGAGATCCGTCGCACCGTCCTGAAGGCGGGAGCGACCTGGTCGACCCGTTCGACCGAGGCGACGAGGGAATCCGGGCGCCGGGATCCGGGTGACTCATCCGACCGCGAGCACCATGACGATGCTGTTGTACGTCTTGCCATCCCAGTGGATCGTCTCGACGGGCTCGAAACCCCAGCGCCGGTAGAGATCGACCAGGTGCTCCGCGGACTCCGCGGTGTCGATGCCGATCCATTCCACGCCGTTCCGGACGGCCCAGGCACAACCCTCGTCCCAAAGCCGCCCCGCGATCCCCTCCCCCTGATGGGACGGGTCGACGGCCAGCTGGTTCAGCCACACGGTGTCCTTGCGGCCGGCCACCCCCGGAGCGAGCCTCTGCAGTGCGCGGCTCGGCGGACTGCTCATCGTGACGGTTCCGACCAGCTCACCGTCGAGCTCCGCGACCAGGCACAGTCCGCCGGATGCCCGCCGCAGGGTGGCGGCGACGTCCTGATAGGCGCCGGTGAAGTTGAGCCCCGCCGCGGCGAGCGGAGCATAGGCACGGTGGATGAGCTCGGTGAGGGTCTCCGCGTCATCCCGGGCGAAGGGACGCAGGACAATGGGCGCGATCACCCGACCATTCTCGCGCTCTGCCTTCGAGGAGTACTCCTCCACGATGAACCCTGTAGACAAAAGAGGCGGACACGTCGGAGCCCCGTGAGACGATGAATGGATGCCGCCGAACCTCGCTCCCCTGGTAGACGCGATCGAGATCGTCCGCCTCGTCGGCCCCGTGTTCTTCGGGCGCGGGCAGGACTATGCGCGGCGCGGCGCGGTCTCGGAGATCCGCTGGGACACGGATGCCGCCATCCTCACCGGGATCGTGCGGGGAACGAGCCCGAGCCCCTACCTGTGCAGCATCCTGCTGGGACAGGACGGCCGGCCGCGGGACAGCTCGTGCAGCTGCCCGATGCGGTCGGACTGCAAGCACGTCGCCGCCACCATCCTCGAGAGCAATGCGAGGGCGGTCAGGGCCGATCGTCGGGCCGCGCCGCTCCCGCCGCAACCGGCCTGGAAGACCGTCTTCGAGACATCCGCCGGCACCGGAGCGACCGGGCGCACCGTTCCCATGGCGCTGCTGTTCGAGCTGCGGGAACCGGTGCCCCGATCGAGGAGCGACTGGTCGGGGAAGGCGGCGAGGACCGCCACCGCCCCCTTCGGCACCGGATCGAGCTACTCCCTGGCGGTGCGGCCGGCAGTTCTCGGCCCGTCCGGGAAATGGGTGCGCACCACCGTCACCTGGAGCACCCTCCCCTACCGCGTCAGTCGGCTCGAGCTCCGGCCGGATCAACACCGCTGGTTCGTCCAGTTCCACGCGCTGCACCGCTCGACCCGCGAGACCTTCGGTGCCCAGGAGGGCGACTGGCTCTACCTCGATTCTTTCGGCAGCCCGCTGCTGTGGCAGCTGTTCGACGAGGCTCGCGCGCTCGGCATCACGATGGCCGGGACGGGAAAGGGCTCCACGATCGCGATCGGCGCGGAGGCCCGGCTCGGCATCGACGCAAGCGCCCAGTCGATCGGCGACGGGTTCCGGCTCAGCACGACGCTCACGATCGACGGCCGGCCGTTCCCCGCCGGGGCCGCCCGCCCCATCGGCGACCACGGCCTCTACGTCTTCTCCGAGCATCCGGCCTTCCATCTGGCGCCGACCCTCAGGCCCATCGACGAGGAGCAGCGCAGGCTGCTGAGCCGGGCCTCCGTCACCGTCCCGGGCTCCGACGTGGCCGAGTTCCTCCGGGACTACTACCCGAGACTCCGGCGCGCCGTCGAGCTGACGAGCACGGATGGCACGGTGCCGCTGCCGGAGATCCCGCCGCCGACACTCGTGGTCACCGTGACCTTCGCCCCGAAGCAGCGGCTGGGCTGGAGCCTCGGCTGGGACGGGACGCGGGACCCGGATGCCGAACCCATGATCCGCGCGTCGGTCGACGAGCTGCTACCGTCGTCGCCACGGCTCGCCGGCATCGAGGCCGCCCAGTTCGCCGACAAGGTCATTCCCCTCCTCGAGGCGCTGCCCGGGGTGCGGGTCGACCTCGTCGGGGACCGGCCGGACTATCGCGAGCTGACCGAGGCGCCGCATCTGGTCATCACCACCGTGGCCACCGACCAGCCGGACTGGTTCGATCTCGGGGTCCTCGTCACCGTCGAGGGCCGAACGGTGCCGTTCACCCCGCTGTTCCGGGCGCTGTCCAAGGGCGAATCGAAGCTGCTGCTTATCGACCACTCCTACCTCTCGCTGGAACACCCGGCCTTCGACGAACTGCGACGGCTCCTGGCGGAGGCCTCCGAGCTGACCGAGTGGGAGACGCGCCCGCGCATCAGCCGCTACCAGGCGAGTCTCTGGTCGGAGTTCGAGGACCTCGCCGACGAGACCGAGCAGGCGCAGGCGTGGCGGCGGACCGTCGGCGGGCTGCTCGCGGCCGACCCCCTCCCCGCCACACCGGTGCCCGTGGGCCTGCTGGCGACGCTGCGCCCCTATCAGCAGGATGGCCTCGACTGGCTGGCCTTCCTCTGGGAGCACCGGCTCGGCGGCATCCTCGCGGACGACATGGGGCTCGGCAAGACCCTGCAGGCGCTCGCCCTGATCGGCCACGCGGTCGCCGGCCGCACGAGCGAGAGCCCACCGTCCGCCCCGTTCCTCGTCGTCGCCCCGACCTCCGTCGTGGCGGGCTGGCTGAGCGAGGCGGAACGGTTCGCCCCCGGGCTGATCTCGCGAGCCGTGACGGCGACAGAGTCGAAAAGCGGGCTATCGATCGCCGAGACCGCGTTCGGCGCCGACGTGGTCGTGACCTCGTACGCCCTGTTCCGGCTCGACTTCGAGAGCTACCGGGCTCTGCCCTGGGCCGGGCTGATCCTGGACGAGGCGCAGTTCGTCAAGAACCCCGCCTCGAAGGCCCACCAGTGCGCGCTCGACCTGGCGACCCCGTTCAAGCTGGCCATCACGGGGACGCCGATGGAGAACAGCCTCCTGGACCTCTGGTCGCTGTTCCAGATCGTCGCGCCGGGGCTGTTCCCCTCCCGCAGGCGGTTCGCCGACGAGTATCTGCGTCCGATCGCCGACGCGGAGAACCCGGCGCGGCTGGAGAAGCTGAAGCGCCGCATCCGTCCGCTCATGATGCGGCGCACCAAGGAGCTCGTCGCGACCGAGCTGCCCGCCAAACAGGAGCAGGTGCTCCGGGTCGAACTGACTCCGCGCCACCGCAGGCTCTACGAGACCTTTCTGCAGAAGGAGCGGCAGAAGCTGCTCGGGCTCATCGAGGACCTCGACCGCAACCGGTTCATCGTCTTCCGTTCGCTCACGCTGCTGCGGATGCTCAGCCTCGACGCCTCGCTCGTGGACGAGAAGTACGGCGACATCCCGTCGGCGAAGCTCGAGGCCCTGTTCGAGCGGCTCGACGACGTCATCGCCGAGGGGCACCGGGCACTCGTCTTCAGCCAGTTCACCTCGTTCCTCGGCAGGGCGGCCGCACGGCTCGAGGCAGCCGGCATCGCCTACCAGTACCTCGACGGGTCGACCCGCGGTCGCGCATCCGTGATCTCGCGGTTCCGGGACGGGAATGCTCCGGTCTTCCTGATCAGTCTCAAGGCGGGCGGGTTCGGGCTCACCCTCACCGAGGCCGACTACGTGTTCCTGCTCGACCCGTGGTGGAATCCGGCCACGGAGACGCAGGCGATCGACAGGACGCACCGGATCGGGCAAACCCGCGCCGTCAACGTCTACCGGATGATCTCGAGCGACACGATCGAGGAGAAGGTGATGGCGCTCAAGGACCGCAAGGCGCGGCTGTTCGACGCCGTCATGGACGACGACACCCCGTTCGGCGCCGGCATCACCGCCGACGACATCCGCGGGCTGCTCGAGGACTGAGCACCTCTCTGGCAATATGTACATGTATCTGTACATCTTCCGTCCACGCGCCTACCCTGGGAACATGGATACGCCGGAGCCGGAGGCGGTGACCTCGGTCGCCGACGCCAGGGCTTCGCTGTCCCAGATCCTTCGCCGGTTCCGCAGCTCCCACGGAACCGCCCCCATCATCTTCGGCTCCCATCGGCAGGCCGAGGCGGTGCTCCTCCCCTACGGCAGGTATCGCGAGCTCGCCGCCGACCGGGGAAAGCCACGGCCTCCCGTTCTCGAGCAGCTGCGGTCGCGCCGTGCGCTCGTCGTCCGGCTGGCCGCCCTCAACCGCATCCGCGCGGTGGCGGTGTTCGGTTCCGTTGCCAGGGGCGAGGAGACGGAGACCAGCGATATCGATCTGTTGGTGGAGCCGGAGCCGGATGCCTCCCTCTTCGATCTCGCCCAGTTCGGCATCGACCTCGAACAGGTTTTCACTCGCGCGGTGGACGTGGTCAGTTCGTCGGCCCTCATCGCGGGAGTCGACGCCGACATCCGCGAGCAGTCGGTCCCGCTGTGAACAAACCGGATGACCGCGTCCTGGCCTGGCTCGATGACCTGCACCGGACACTCGTCACGGCCGGCGAGCTGGCCGACCGCGGTCATGACGCCTATCTCTCCGATGGCGCCCTCCCGCTCGCATTCGAGGCGCTGAGCAACCGCGTCGGCGACCTGGCCAAGAAGCTGCTGGCCGCCGATCCCGCACGATCCGACGACCCCATCTGGGCGCAGGCGGCTCGCAATCGAGATTTTGTGGTCCACCAGTACCACCGCGTGGACGTCGAGCTGCTCTGGAACACCGTGGTCCACGACTTCCCCCGGCTGGCCGCACTGACCGAGCGCGAGCTCTCCGAACACCGGTAGAGAGCGCCCTACTCAACGGGAACCGACTCGACCTTCAGCTCGGCCCCGAAGATCGCGACGAGCAGCTGCCCCGTCCACTCGATGAGGTCGCGGTCGGCGAGCGCGACGCCCGCCCTCATCGGCATCGGCACGGAGACCGAACGCGTCTGGGCGAAGTACCTTGCTCCGGGGAACATCCGCTGCAGCCGGATCTGGATCGAGTCGGCGAGCTCGGCGCTGGCCACCCGCAGGTTGCCGCCCGCGGTGACGACCTCGCTGAGGCCGGCCTTCTGGGCCATCCGCCGCAGCCGCGACACCGCGATGAGGTTGAGCACCTGCACGGGCGGCTCACCGTACCGATCGGTCAGCTCCTCGAGCACGGAGTCGATGGCGTCGCCGGATGCCGCGGGCGAGGAGGCCGTCGACAGCTTCTGGTAGGCCTCGAGCCGCAACCGCTCGCTCTCGACATACTCCTCGGGGATGTGCGCATCCACCGGCAGCTCCAGCCGCAGCTCCGTCTGCCCCTCGGCGACCTCGCCGCGGAAGGTGGAGACCGCCTCCCCGATCATCCGGAGGTACAGGTCGAAGCCGACCCCGGCGATGTGCCCGGACTGCTCTCCGCCGAGCAGGTTGCCCGCCCCGCGGATCTCGAGGTCCTTGAGCGCGACCTGCATGCCGGCACCGAGCTCGTTGTTGGCGGCGATGGTGGCGAGCCGGTCGTGGGCGATCTCGCCGAGCGGCTTGTCCGCGTCGTAGAGGAAGTACGCGTAGGCGCGCTCCCTGCCGCGGCCGACCCGCCCGCGCAGCTGGTGCAGCTGGGACAGGCCGTACTTGTCGGCCCTGTCGATGATGAGCGTGTTCGCGTTGGCGATGTCGAGACCGGTCTCGATGATGGTCGTCGAGACGAGCACGTCGAACTTGCGCTCCCAGAAGTCGACCATGACCTGCTCGAGCACGTGCTCGGGCAGCTGGCCGTGGGCGACGGCGATGCGGGCCTCGGGGACGATCTCCGCCAGCTGCGCGGCGACCCGGTTGATCGAGGAGACCCGGTTGTGCACGAAGAACACCTGGCCCTCCCGCAGCAGCTCCCGCCGGATGGCCGCACCCACCTGCTTGTCGTTGTACGGTCCGACGAAGGTGAGGATCGGATGCCGGTCCTCCGGCGGCGTCGCCAGCGTCGACATCTCGCGGATGCCGGTCACCGCCATCTCGAGCGTGCGCGGGATCGGGGTCGCACTCATCGCCAGGATATCGACGTTCGTCTTCAGCTTCTTGAGCGCATCCTTGTGCTCGACGCCGAAGCGCTGCTCCTCGTCGATGATGACGAGTCCCAGGTCCTTGAAGTGGATGCTCGGGCTGAGCAGCCGGTGCGTGCCGATGACCACGTCGACGGTGCCGTCCGCCATGCCGTCGATGGTCTCCTTCGACTCCTTGTCGGTCTGGAAACGGCTGAGCGCCCGCAGGTGGACGGGGAAGCCGGCGAACCGCTCGGCGAAGGTCTCCATGTGCTGTTTGACAAGCAGCGTGGTCGGGACGAGCATGACCACCTGCTTGCCGTCCTGCACCGCCTTGAACGCGGCCCGGACGGCGATCTCGGTCTTGCCGTAGCCGACGTCCCCGGAGATGAGCCGGTCAATCGGGATCGGCCGTTCCATGTCGGCCTTGACCTCGTCGATGGTCGTGAGCTGGTCGATGGTCTCCACGAAGGGGAAGGCGTCCTCGAGCTCCTGCTGCCAGGGGGTGTCCGGCGGGAAGGCGTGACCCTTCGACGCCATGCGCGCCGAGTACAGCTTCACGAGCTCGACCGCGATGTCACGCACCGCCTTGCGGGCGCGGCCCTTCTGCGCGGCCCACTCGCCGCCGCCCATCTTGCTGAGCGCCGGGGCCTCTCCCCCGACGTAGCGGGTGAGCAGGTCGAGCTGATCCGTCGGCACGTAGAGCTTGTCGCCCGGATATCCGCGCTTGGACGGCGCGTACTCGATGAGCAGGTACTCCCGGTTGTTCTTGACCGGGTTGCGGCCTCCCGTCGAGACCTCTCGCTGCACGAGCTCGACGAACTTGCCGATGCCGTGCGTCTCGTGCACCACGAAGTCGCCCGCCTTGAGCTGCAGCGGATCGACGACGTTCTTGCGCCGGCTGGCGAGCTTCTTGACCTGGCGGGCGTCGTAGCCGGCCGCCCGCCCGTAGAACTCGCTCTCGCTGAGCAGGACCAACTTGAGTTCCGGCAGCTCGAAGCCGTGCTCGACGGATGCCTTGAGCAGATAGGCGACACCGGCCTCCGGGTCGCCCGGAAGGTCCTCGACGACCCGCGCGGCGAATCCGTGCTCGCCGAGGGCCTCGGCCGCTCGTTCGACCAGGCCGTGTCCCTGGGCGACGACGACGACCGTCCAGCCGTCCTTCAGCCGGTCACCGACGTAGTCGATCGCCCCCTCGGCCTGCCCCTGGAAGGCGGGGACGGTGGCCGCATCGATGCGGATGTAGTGGTCGCCGTCGCGGAGCTCGCTCGTCGGCGACTGCGCATCCGCCGCCCCGCTGTCGAAGGAGCTGAGCGTCCACCACGCCCGGTCGCCGGCGGACTCGCGCAGCGCCGTCAGGCTGAGGAAGTCGCCGGAGTCGAGGTCGATCGGCGCCTCCGCCCCGGCCGTCGCGGCGTTCCAGGCCGCGCTGAGGAACTCGCGGTTCGTCTCGACGAGGCTCACCGCGCGACTCGCGACGCGCTCGGGAGCGAGCACCGCGATCGCGGCGCCGGCCGGCAGGTAATGGGTGAGCGGCACGAGCCGGTCGACGAGCGCGGGGGCGAGCGACTCCATGCCGTCGACGGGGATGCCCTCGGCGATCTTGGCGAGCATCTGGGCGAGGCTCGGGAACTCGTGCTGCATCTCCTTGGCCCGCTGTCTCACCGGGGGGCTCAGCAGCAGCTCCCGGCTGGCCGGCAGCTCGACCCGCTGCACGGCGTCGGGAAGCGACCGCTGGTCGGCGACCGCGAACTCGCGGATCTGCTCCACCTCGTCGCCGAAGAACTCGACCCGCCACGGATGCTCGGCCGTCGGCGCGAAGACGTCGAGGATCCCGCCGCGCACCGCGAACTCGCCGCGGCGGGTGACCATGTCGACCCGCGAGTAGGCGAGGTCGACGAGCTGGGTGGACAGGCCCGCGAGGTTGTAGCCCCGACCGCCGGCGACGAGCTCGAGCGGCTCGAGGCTGGTCAGGTTGTCGGCGAGCGGCTGGAGGGCGGCCCGCACGCTCGCGACGACGACGAGATCTCCCGTCGGGTTCCGTTCCCAGCGCTGGAGGTGGCGAAGCGCGCGGATGCGTTTGCCGACCGTCTCCGCGCTCGGACTCAGCCGCTCGTGCGGGAGGGTCTCCCAGGCGGGGAACTCGATGACCTCGGCCGCCGGGGCGATGCTGCCGAGGGCCGCCCGCAGGGACTCGGAGTCCCGGCCGGTGGCGACGATCGCGAGCAGCGCCTGGGGGCCGCCGCGGGCATCCAGGAGACCCGTCAGGAGCGGGGCCCGAAGGCCGTCGACGAGCGAGAAATCGGCGCTGCGATCGGCGTATCCGAGGGCGTTTTCGACCGTGTGGGCGCGCTTGAGCGCAGAGTTCAAGCCCTGAAGGATCACCGGGAAAGTCTACGACCTGCCCGGGACACGGGAGCCGGCTTACGCTCAGCGCACACGCGGAGTGCTACTCCGAGGCGGTGTGGAACCGGAGCTGGGCCGCCGTGAGGCCGTCCCTGGCGATCGACTCGACCGCGTCCGCGGCATCCGTCAGCAGGCTGGGCAGCACGGAGCGCTCGGTCGAGCCGAAGTCGTGCAGCACGAAGTCGGCCGCGGCCTGGCGTCCTGGCGGCCTGCCGATGCCGACCCTCACCCTGGTGAAGTCGCCGGTGCCGACCGCCGACACGATGTCGCGCAGGCCGTTATGGCCGCCGTGGCCGCCGCCGAACTTGAGCCGGATCCGGTCGAAGGGGATGTCGAGCTCGTCGTGGACGACGATGAGGCGGGAGGGGTCGAGCGAGAAGAACTTGAGCAGCCCCGCGACCGGGCCGCCGGACAGGTTCATGAACGAGTTCGGCTTCGCGAGGATGAGCCGCGGGCCCTCGAGCCCGGTGCGCCCCTCCGCGACCATCGAATTGGTCTTGTGCGAGCGGAACGACGCGTGCATGCGGTCGGCGAGCTCGGCGAGCACCATCTGGCCGACGTTGTGGCGATTGCTCGCGTAGTCGGGCCCGGGGTTGCCGAGCCCGACTACGAGCCACTGAGTGGTGTCCATGGAAGACCAGGGTCAGCGAGATAAGCGGGACGAGGACCGGCCGAACTACTCCGCCGACTCCTCGGCGGGTGCCTCGACGGCGACCTCCGGCTCCTCGCCGAGGTCCTGCTCGGCGGGGATGCTGATCGCCACGACGACGACCTCCGGGTCGGTGAGCAGCACGGCGCCCTCCGGGAGCTCGATGTCCCCCGCGAGGATGTGAGTGCCCGCCTCCATGCCCTCGACGCTGACCACGACGTTCTCGGGGATGTTGGTGGCGAGCACCTCGAGGCTGAGGGTCTTCGCATCCTGATCGGCGACGAGTCCGGCGACCGGCTCGCCCTGGACGTGGATGGCGACGTCGACCTCGACACGCTCGCCCTTGCGCAGCACGATCAGGTCGATGTGCTCGATGATCTGGCGCAGCGGGTCCTTCTGCACGTCCTTGACGAGGGCGAGCTGGCTCTCGCCCTCGATCTGGAGGTCGAGGATGGCGTTCGCCTTGCGCAGCAGCAGCGCGACCTCGTGGGCGGGAAGGCTCACGTGCTTGGGGTCGGTGCCGTGGCCGTAGACGACGGCAGGGACCTTGCCCGCGGCGCGCAGCTTGCGGGCGACGCCCTTGCCGAAGGTGGTGCGCAGCTCGGCGTCGATCTGGTTGGTCAGCTCTTTCTGAGCCTTCTTCTCGGACATGAATTTCTCCTTAGCGAGCCGTCGGGCCCTCGTATATGGTTTTCAACTCGAACGCATCAGCGTGAGGAAAGACTTGAGGGCTGTTGCCAGCCAGGCCGCTCCACCGCGTCGATCACGGATGCCCACCGCGCCTCACGGGGCGGCCGACGATCCCTCGCCGAAGTTCCGGGACGATCGCGGCGCACGCGGCACCACGGATCGAAACCCAGGGACAGAGCTTACACGGGCACGGGCCGCTCTGGCGATCCGATCAGTGGTCGCGGGCGAGCAGCAGGCCGATCGCGCGCCTGGCCAGCTCATCGGGCGTCGACTCCGCCGTCAGCACGAGGGTCACCCCCGGCTCGTCCGGCGCCAGCGGCTCCAGCGTGGCCAACTGTGAGTCGAGCAGGGACTCCGGCATGAAATGCCCCTTGCGAGCGGCCATGCGGGCATCCAGTAGCTCGCGCTCCCCCGTCAGGAAGACGAACCGGGTGGCGGGCTCCTCGTCGAGGATCGCGCGGCGATAGGACCGCTTCAGCGCGGAGCAGGCCATGACCAGCCCCGTCTTCTCCGCGGCGGCGAGATGAGCGCCGACGACCGCGAGCCAGGGCCAGCGGTCGTCGTCGGTGAGCGGATGCCCGGCCGCCATCTTCGCGACGTTCGCCGCCGGATGCAGCCCGTCGGCATCCTCGAACGGCACCCCCAACTGGGCGGCGAGCAGGCCGCCGATCGTGGTCTTGCCCGATCCCGACACCCCCATGATGACGAGAAGGGGTGGGGCTGTGGGTGTCGCGGACATGCCACAAGGTTAGTGGTCATGCAAAACGGCTAGCCTGGTAGGCGGTCCAAATCACGCGTGAGCAAGGAGACATCATGGCCGAATCCCAGGCAAACATCGGCGTAGTGGGGCTGGCCGTGATGGGCAGCAACCTCGCACGCAACCTCGCGAGCAGAGAAGGCAACACCGTCGCGGTCTTCAACCGCTCCCACGAGAGGACGGAGACCCTCCTCACCGAGCATCCAGAGGCCGAGTTCATCGGGACGACGAGCTACGAGGAGTTCGCGGCGGCGCTGAGCAAGCCGCGGACGGCGATCATCATGGTCCAGGCGGGCAGGGGCACGGATGCCGTCATTGATGAGCTGACCCGCGTCTTCGAGCCGGGCGACATCATCGTCGACGGCGGCAACGCGCTGTTCACCGACACCATCCGCCGCGAGAAGGCGGTGCGCGAGACCGGCATCAACTTCGTCGGCGCGGGGATCTCCGGCGGCGAGGAGGGCGCGCTCAAGGGTCCGTCGATCATGCCGGGCGGTTCCGCCGAGGCGTGGGAGACCCTGGGACCGATCCTCAAGTCGATCGCCGCGGTCGCAGAGGGTGAGCCCTGCGTGACCCACGTCGGCACCGACGGCGCCGGACACTTCGTCAAGATGATCCACAACGGCATCGAGTACGCCGACATGCAGCTCATCGCCGAGGCGTACGACCTCATCCGCCGCGGGACCGGCAAGAGCCCGGCGGAGATCGCCGACATCTTCGCCGCCTGGAACACGACGGAGCTCGAGAGCTACCTCATCGAGATCACCGCCGAGGTCCTGCGTCAGACCGACACGAAGACGGGCAAGCCGCTCGTCGACGTCATCGTCGACCAGGCGGGAGCGAAGGGCACCGGCGCCTGGACCGTGCAGACCGCCCTCGACCTGGGCATCCCGGTCTCCGGCATCGCCGAGGCCGTGTTCGCCCGCTCGCTGTCGTCCAAGCCGGCACAGCGCGCCGCGGCATCCGACCTGCCCGGCCCGTCCGAGACCTGGACCGTCGACGACCCCGACGCCTTCGTCGAGGACGTGCGGCTCGCGCTCTACGCCTCGAAGATCATCGCCTACAGCCAGGGCTTCGACGAGATCGTCGCCGGCGCCGAGGAGTACGGATGGGACATCCACAAGGGTGACATCGCCAAGATCTGGCGCGGCGGCTGCATCATCCG